>DATCXZ010000270.1:0-57717 GCA_036570545.1 Kiloniellaceae bacterium | reverse complement strand
AGCGCCAGCTTGGCAGCGAGCTCGGCATCGGCGGCGCAGGCTGCGGAGACTACTGCCGAGACTGCCGAAGCCAATGCGGCGGCGGCGGCGGCTGCCGCCGCGGCCAGCGCAGCGGAAGTGGAAGACGCCAAGCTGGTATGGCAGGGCGCGTGGTCGAGCGCGCTGGCCTATGCGGTCAACGATGCGGTCGCACACGCGGGCTCGTCTTACCTGTGCATTGTGGGGCATAGCGCCCAGGAGCCGCCGGACGGAGCCTACTGGGACATACTTGCGGGGAAGGGCGCGCCAGGGAACGACGGCGCCGACGGGCTCGGCGTGCCGCCCGGTGGCACCACGGGGCAGGTGCTGCGCAAGACTTCCAGCGTCGACAACGATACCGCGTGGGGCAATCCGGCAGCAGCACCCGTCGACAGCGTCTTCGGGCGCACCGGCGCGGTGGTAGCGGCGAGCGGCGACTACAACGCCGGACAGATCAGCGAGACCACCGGCGCGAAGATCATGACCTCGGCCGAGCGGTCGAAACTCGCCGGCATCGCCGTCGGCGCCGAGGTGAACCCGCCAGCACTGACGCAGAACCAGGCGGAGGACGGTGCGAACACCTCCGAGTTCTCTTGGACGCCGCAGCGGGTTCACCAAGCAGCCAAGGAAGCAGTGCCCTGGTCGCTGATCGTGGCCGTGGGCGACGAGACGATGGAATTGATTGTCGGTACTGCGAAGGTCGGTTTCCGCCTGCCGCACGCGGTGACCCTGACGGCGGTGCGCGCCAGCCTCACCACCGCCTCGAGCTCCGGCGCCGTCACGGTCGACATCAATGAGGCAGGATCGACGATCCTCTCCACGAAGCTGACGATCGACCAAGGCGAAAAGACCAGCACCACAGCCGCGACGCCGGCGGTGATCAGCGACGCGAGCCTGGGCGACGATGCCGAGATCACCATCGACGTCGACGGCGCCGGGACCGACGCCGCCGGCCTGAAGGTGACGCTGATCGGCACCGAGAACACGACGTGAGGAAGCGGCAATGAGCTTTCTGATCAACCCGCACCGGTTTGCGGTGCCATCGTTTCCCGTAGTAGAGTCTGTCACCGGACAGTCATTTCCTTCTAACGCAACGAGCTTCAACGTAGATCTTCCGGCATCTGTGGTCGGTGATCTGCTGTTGCTGCATCTGGCGGTTCTGGACTCCGGCACCATTACTGGGCCGGAGGGCTGGACCAACGTCAGATCACCGAGCTCGGTCAATATTTTCACCGCGAAGATTGCGAACGGCACAGAAGGTGGGACGTCGGCAACCATCAATAAGACGAGCACCTCGACGACCGCTGCATCGCAGATCATCAGGGTCTCGAATTGGTCCGGCAACCTGGCCGACATCGAAAATGTCGCCTCATCGACCTTGACCAATACCGCCATTTTCAATCCGCCGAACCTCGCACCGTCCTATGGGGCGGGCGCCACGCTGTGGATTGCAGCCTGCTGGGCTCAGTTTGCGGGCAGGCCCATCACCACCTACCCTGACGACACGATCAACCAGAACGCTCAGAACGATGGTAGCGCTGACTCCCGTTGCGAGGTCGCCTGTGCGACAAGGGAGTTGAACGCATCTTCCTGGGATCCGACCGCGTTCGCCGCCTCTGGCACCCAGAACTTCGCGATCGCCTACACCTTTGCGATCAAGGCCGCGTCGTAGCGGGTCCGTATCCAAAGGCTTGTCGGATGTCCGCGCAGAGCTCGTCGATCTTGTCTGCCTCGGAGGGGGCCAACACCTCGCGATGACGGCCGATACTGGCGCCTGAGATCGGCCCGCCACTCAAGCCAGTAATATAGGCGCTCCAGTGAGGGTGTCTCAAAAGTGGATCGTCGCTGCTGGAGGCCTGTCTGCGCCGCTTGCCCCACTCGGCCAGGTCCGCCGACGTTAGCGAGAGATCGCAGAACGCTGAGAGTCTCTGCACCGCCGCCTCGGTGTCGCCAATCAACTGCTCGTAGCGAACAAAAAGGACACGCGCGCTCAATGCGTCCGCCGGATCGTTCATGGCCTTCAGCACAGGCAGGTAGAACCTCCGGTATGACGCGCAAAGCGCATTGATGTCGCGGCCGGCGCCGGCCAAGAAGCTGTTTGCGCGGCGCTGCCGGTGCTTCTCGCCGACCTCGATCATCGACGCGATGGTGTCCTTCGGGTCGCGCACGGAGATCACGAAGCGCGCCGCCGGAAGAAGCACGGCGGCGTGGGGAAAATAGGTCGCGAGTTCGGGGCTCTTCAGCACGAGCGCGGCAGGCCGGCCCGATCGCTGGTGCGTTTTCTGCAGCATGCGGTCGAGCAAATCCTTGGTGAAGTCGAACAGTCCCTGCGGACCGCCGAGGTAGTCGTCAATGAAAAGCCGATCAGGACCGGCATATTGGGCATAGACGCCGATCTGGCTGACCAGATAGCGGCAGCCGTGGATGAAAGAATTGGCGGCGGGAGACGCGCAAAGGATCTGTTGCAGCAGTGTTGTACCGCTGCGCATAGCGCCTGCTACTAGGATGAGTTTGAAGGGCTTCGACTCCACGCCCGCAATCCTGCCTTTCTCCTTCGGTTGGCCGCAACCAGAAAGTGAGCCTGTTCCATTAGAGCGCTAAATCCAGCAATCCACCGCATAGGAGCTTTCCATGCGCCGTCTTCTCGCAGTCGCCTTCTGGGTGGCTTTTTTTGTGCCTGCCTCGGCCGAAGCGCTGTCGCTGCAGTGCGTGCCCCGTGAGCCTCTGCTCGAGGTGCTGGTGAGCCAGGGCGGCTCGTTTACGGCGTTCCTCACCTTCCCGGACGGGCTCATCTGCCCGGTGGCAACGGGGGAGGGGTGGCGAGATGTTCCTCCGGCTTCCAGCGATCCGGCGGCCTGAGATGGCGGCTGAAGATCTCGTCGCCCGAGAGCAGGCGGCGCTGGCGAACCAGAAGATCGACAGCCACGAGGACCGCTGCAGCGAGCGCTGGCGCGAGGCGCGCGATGAGATGAAGGACCTGCGCCAGCGCATCTTCGAGACCCGCCTGGCGATGGAGCAGGGCCACCGGCGCCTCACCGGCTGGATCATCGGCGGGCAGGGTAGCGTCATTCTGCTGCTCGCCGGCGTGCTGCTCACGAAGTCCTTCTAGCATTTCCTTCTCGCCAATTCCCATCAAGCACAGCAACGGAGCGACCATGTTCACCGCTTACGACAAGGCGGCGGCCGCCGCCATCGGCGCCGCCGTCACCACGGTCATCGCCGCGCTCACCACCCTCGACCCGGAGGTGGTCGGCGCGATCGGCACCCTGGTCACCACCGGCCTGGTCTGGCTGGTGCCCAACAAGCAGGAGGTGCGGCGATGACCGCGCGCGGACGCCTGGCCGGCCCCTTCGCTGCCGCGGTCGTCGGCCTGCTGCTTGGCGGCTGCGAGACCTTCGGTCCCACCGGCCAGCAGGCGCTCGAGATGGAGCAGCGGCCGGCCGGAACGGAGGCGAGCTACAGCCCCTTCAACTGGTCGCCGCCGAACTATGCCGGCATGACCGCCGGGCGCATCATCTATCCCGGCGCGACGGGGGGCGCCCCGGTAGTGGCCGAGTGGCTGTCGGGCAAGGAGGCCGAGACGGCGACGGTCACCTTCGCGACGCCGGACGGCAACGTCATCACCTACAGCGCCGGCGGCCTGAGGGCCTTCGAGGGCCAACTGGCCCGGGCCGAGGTCGAGCGCCAGCTTGCCGGCCAGCTTGCCGATCTCTGGAAGACGATCACGCCGGAGGTCAAGACCGGCCTCGTCGACGCCATCTGCCTCTACGTCACGAAAGGCCTGTGCCGTTAGGGCGGGACGGGAAGGGGGAACGCTGCCGCCTGCCGCCGGGCAGCTTAAATTATCCGCTACGCTCACTTTCGGCTTGCGTCCGCCCCAGGGGAAAGCTAGGAAATCAGCCTCTTCGCGGGCTGGGGACAGGTGGCCGAGTGGCTGAAGGCGGCGGCTTGCTAAGCCGTTAGACGGGGTAACTCGTCTCGAGGGTTCGAATCCCTCCCTGTCCGCCACTGGCCGCTCACTCAGGCTCCACACCCTCCTTCTTGCAATCGCTTCTCGCCATCGCACCGATGCTCGGTCGCCTTTAACCTGCGGTTAAGGGTGTTACCATTTGATGACACAGCCGATTTCCCCGGGGTTCACGATCTCTTAGGAAACGGCCTTCATAGTTGCTTCAGAAATGCGGTGCGGATAGCGTTAGCGGTGGCTTAAGTAAGCCCGATCAGGCCGTCATGCGCCCCCTTTGCGCGAGCGGTCTTTGGGGGAGTTCATCAAGGCACCGGGTGGCGCCGTCTGCGGTCGCTTCAGCATTTTCGAGTGGGCGGGAGCGCCGAAACGGCTGGGCCAGGCCTCCGGCCAGGATGCCGTTCGCGCGAGAGGGAGGACGTGCCACAGATGTGGGAAGGCGTGAGGGCCAGGGTTTCTGACCTTCTGGATCAGGCTTTCGTGCCGCGGGAGTTGATCCTGCGCGCGAACGACCGCCTGACCGTCGTCCGCCTGCCTGTCCGCACTCAGAAGATCGTCGCTCTCGGTGCCGTCGCCCTGCTCGCCTGGACCCTGCTCGCCACCGGCGCCCTGGTGGTCCAGGATCGCGTCATCGCCGGCAAGAACCGGGCGATCGAGAACCAGAAGCTCGCTTACTTCGAGCTCTTGAGCGACGTCTCCGAATACCACGACCAGTTCGCGCAGATCACCGAGAACCTCGAAAGCAACCAGGCCTTCCTGCTGTCGATGCTCGAAAGCGGCGCCGAGGCCGAGGCCGATATCGCGGCCATCGAGCAGCGGCTGAAGGACAACAAGACCGAAGAGGTCCGCGTCGCCGTTGCCAGCGGCGGGTTGCGGGAAAAGTTGCAGCGCTTCGAGGGCGATCTGCATGAGATCGCGAGCCGGAATGTGGAGCTGCGCTCCGAGGTCGACGCCATGCGCGCGACCCTGTCGGACAGCCAGACCGAAAAGGATCGGGTGGCGCAGGCCCGCGCGATGCTGGGCGACCGGCTGCAAGAAGTCGAAGATGCTCTCGCCGAGGTGCGCGGGGAAAAGCGCCAGCTCGAGATGACCGTTGGGGAACTGCGCAGCGACATCGCCCATTCGCGCGAGGAGCTGGCTACGGCGGCCACCATCCAGTCGGATCTCAGCGGCGAGGTTTCGGTGCTGGCGGGCCAGTTGCAGGATGCCGGCGTGCGCCGCGACGGCCTGCAGCGCGAGGTCGCGGGGCTGCAGGGCGCTCTCGGTATGGCGATGCACCGCGGCGAGGTGCTGCAGGGCGCCCGCGAGGCCCTGGGCCTCGAGGTGGCCGAGCTGAATCAGCGGATGGTGGACATGCGCCAGGCGCAGCACGGCATCGTGCAGCGGCTGCGCGAGCGCACCGAGATGAGCGTCGACATTATCGAGCGAACCGTTGCCATGACGGGCCTGAAGCTCGATGAGCTGTTGGCCTCGATCGGCGGTGTCGGCATCTCGCAGGGCGGCCCCTTCGTTGCCGGCGACTACACCGGAGACTTCGACGGCGATGCGGAGCTCGAGATCGCCCTGTCACTGCTCGACCTGCGGCTCAGCCGCTGGTCCGCACTGCAGCGCGTCATGCGCACCCTGCCGCTGACCGTTCCACTGGACCAGTACCAGCTCAGCAGCGGCTTCGGATCCAGGACCGATCCGCTCAACGGCCGCAAGGCGACCCACCGCGGTCTCGACTTCCGCGCTGCAATGAAGGCGCAGGTATATGCCACAGCACCGGGCAGGGTCACCCATGCCGGCTGGGCTGGGCCGTTCGGCCGCATGGTCGAGATCGACCACGGCCATGGCATCCGCACGCGCTATGCGCACCTTAAAAAGATTCTTGTCAAAGCAGGGCAGACGGTAGCTAATCGCGAGAAGATCGGGCTTGTCGGTACATCCGGCCGCAGTACCGGTCCGCATCTGCATTATGAAGTGCGCTACAAGGGCGTTCCGCTAAATCCCCAGAAGTTCCTCACGGCAGGCAAGCATGTTTTCAAAGACTAAAGACAGCTCAAGCACTCCTGAGTCGCATACTTCGACGTCTTCGGAGCCAAAGCGTAGCACTGCAAAGGCGGGCGTTCCGTCGATCATCAGCGCAGATCTTCGCATCACCGGAAACCTGAAGAGCGACGGCGACATTCAGGTCGATGGCCACGTCGAAGGCGACATCGACAGCGCCACTCTCACGGTGGGCGAAGGCGCCCATGTCAAAGGCCACATTAGCTGCGAGAGCGTTCGCGTCTGCGGCACGGTCGACGGCGCCGTGAAGGCCAAGTCGGTGGTGATGGCCAAGACCGCCCGCGTTATCGGCGACATCATCCACGACAGCCTGGCAATCGAAGCCGGAGCCTTCATCGAAGGCAACATCAAGCGCTTGGAAGGCGCCGGGCGCACCTCCACGGTGTCCAGCGCCGGTGTGTCGACTGCCTCGAGCGGTGCGGCGGCTTCCTCCGGCGGCTCCGTCGCTGCGAAGCCGGTGGTCAGCTAAGGACGGCGCCTAATCGTCCGCAGCCAGGATGGCGCGATACAGTTCGGCATCCACGTTGCCGCCGGAAAGGGTGAGTCCCGTCACCCTGCCGGCGGCTTCAGCCTTGCCCGCGAGCACCGCCGCGAGGCACACGGCGCCGCCCGGCTCGACCACCAGCTTCAGGGTGCGGAACGCATAGCGCATTGCGGCCTTCACCTCGTCGTCGGTGACGCTCAGGCCGGCCTGCACGCGGGTCCGGTTCACGGCAAAGGTGACGTCGCCTGGGCGCGGCGACAGCAGGGCATCGCAGATCGAGTTCGTGGTGTTGCCGTGCGGCAGCGGCCGACCCGCCTCCAGCGATAGCCGGGTGTCGTCGTAGCCCGCCGGCTCGACCGCAAAGATCTTCGTCTGCGGCGACAATGCTTCAAAGGCGAGGGCGCAGCCGGCAGTGAGGCCGCCGCCGCCGCAGCACACCAGCATGGCGTCCAGCACGGCGCCTAGCTGCCCGGCCTGCTCGATCACTTCCAGCCCGCAGGTTCCCTGGCCGGCGATGACGCCGCCATCGTCGTAGGGGCGCACCAGGGTCGCCCCGCGCTCCACCGCTATGGCCGCGCCGATTTCCTCTCGCGATTCGGTGAAGCGGTCGTAGAACACGACCTCCGCGCCGTAGCCCCTGGTATTGGCGACCTTGATCGCCGGCGCATCGGAGGGCATGACGATGACCGCGGGCAGCCTCAGGAGCGCTGCCGCTGCGGCGACGCCCTGGGCATGGTTGCCGGAGGAATAGGCGACCACGCCGCCGGCGCGATCCCGCTCCGGAATCCGGCTGATGCGGTTGTAGGCGCCGCGGAACTTGAAGGAACCGGTGCGCTGCAGCGTTTCCGCCTTCAGCAGTACGCGCCCGCCGACGCGCTCGTTGAGGGCGGGCGATTCGAGAAGGGGGGTGCGGACGGCCAGTCCCGCCAGTGTCCGGGCGGCTTCACGGACGTCATCGAAGGTCGGCGCGGCGGCCGTTGCGGCGGCATCGATCTGGTGCAGCATGAGAATCCAAATCCGGCAAAGCGAGGCGATCTCTATCTTATAGGCGGTTCTCCGGCGGCGGGCCAGGGAGGGTTGGCGGGCCAGGGAGGGTTGGTGCGCTCAATGGGAAATGCCGAGCAGCGGCGGTAGCTCGTCCAGGCGCTCGATGACGGTGACGAAGTCCCCCGGCAGCCCGTCCTCCTGGCGGCGAAAGCGGTTGATCCAGGCAACCTTGAAGCCGAAATGGGCAGCACCCTTTGCATCCCAGCAGTTGCTCGACAGGAAGCAGATCTGTTCCCGGCCGACGCCGAGCCGGTCCACGGCGAGCTGATAGACGCGGAAATCGGGCTTGTAGACGCCGACGTCCTCCACCGACAGGACCGCATCGAAGCGATCTGTGAGGCCGGCTGAGCGGACGGCTGCTTCCAGCATCTCCGGACTGCCGTTGGAGAGGATCGCCGTGGCGAGGCCGGCATCGCGCAGAGCCGCCAAGGTCGCCGCGACTTCGCCGTAAGCATCGAGGGTCAGGTAGAGCCCCATCAGCTTCTCATGCAGCGCGGCGTCCACCACCCCGGAGGCGGCGAGCGCGAACTCGAGGCTGTCTGAGGTGACCTGCCGGAACTCCGCATGCGCCCCCATGAGGCTGCGCAACCAGGTGTATTCGAGCTGCTTCTGGCGCCACAGCTCGGACACTGCGGTGGCCTTGTCTTCCAGCGCCGCGCCGCCGTGGCGCACTGCCGAGTGCACGTCGAACAGGGTGCCGTAGGCATCGAAGACACAGGCGGTCACCTGAGAGAAGCCGGGAAGCCGTTCAGTTGTCATTGTTGCGTTTCCTTGCGTTCCGAAATTTCGCGTCCCCGGCTGCGGGGCCGCTCAGCCAGCCGAAGGCAACTGCAGCACCCAGCGTGTTGCCTCCATGGGATGCCCGTCGCGGTAGACGACGAGACTCTCGAGGATGCGCTGGACGTAGTTGCGGGTTTCGCTGAAGGGGATGCGCTCGATCCAGTTGACCGGATCGACAGCAGGGTCACGCGGATCGCCGTAATGCTCGATCCAGTTTCGCGCGCGGCTTGGCCCGGCGTTGTAGGCGGCCAGCGCCAGGATGTAGGAGCCGCCGAACTCACCCAGCAGCTCCTTGAGATACGCCTGGCCGAGCCGGGCGTTGTAGTCGGGGTCCTCGGTCAAACGGTCCTGGCTGAACGGCAAGCCCATGTGCTGCGCGACATGGCGCGCGGTCGCGGGCATGAGCTGCATGAGGCCGAGGGCGCCCACGGGGCTGCGGGCCTTAGGATAGAACTCGCTTTCCTGGCGCATGACCGCCAGCACCAGCGCCGGCTCCGGCGCCGGGCCGATGGGCAGTGCCCGGCGCGGGTAGAGCAGGGGGTGCAGATCGTGGCCGTCGCGGCGGGCCGACTTCGCGGTCCGCAACGCCAGGTCCGCGCGCCCGGACTCGTTGGCCAGCTCGACGATGAGGCGGTAGTCGTCCAGCTCCCGCGCGTCCTGGCGCAGCCTGGCGATAAAGAAGTTCTGCAGGCGCGGCTGGTCGAGGAGGCCCAGCAGCCGGACGGCCTGCACGATTTCCTTGGCCTCGAAAGCGGCCCGCTTATCGGCGGGAATGAGCAGCAGGGCCACCGTCGGCGGCACCCACTCGCGGCCCAGGCGCTGTTCGGCCAACTGCCCATAGAAGGTGGCGAAATAGGTTGCCGCGGTCAGATACCAGCGCCGGGCATCCTCGGACCTGCCGATCTCGGTGGCCGCCTCGCCGGCCCAGAAGGCGCCGCGCGACCGGCTGATATCCGATGTCACGCCGTCGTGCAGCGTGACGAAATGCTGGTAGGCCTCCGTGGGGCGGTCCAGGTACTTGAGCGCCAACCAGCCGGCCTGCCACTCGCCGTCCGCGAAGGGCACGCCTTCGGCATGGCCGTGCCCGGCGCTGATCCGATAGGCGAGGGCGTAGTCCCTGCGGTCCAGGGCGCGCCAGACCACCCAGTTGCGCAGTCGCCACCAGGCGGCGCTCTGCGGGGTGCTTTGAGGCAGGGCGTCGAGCAGTTCCACCACGCCCTCCAAGCGCCCGCGCCGCTGGCGCCAAGCCGCGCGCTGGTACAGCAGGCCGGGATCGTCGCGCAGCGCCGGCGGCACCCGCCCGATCAGTGCGTCCACACCGGGGCGGTTGTCCATCAAGGTAAGCCGCGCTCTGGCGAGGGCCGCCGAACCTGACGGCACGCGCCGAAGTTGGCGGCTCGCCTCCGCCGACCTCTGGTCCCATAGCAGGCGGTCGAGGCGGGCCACCTCATCCTCCTCGCGCAGCAGCGTCTTGAGGCGGCTGTGAAAGGCAGCCTCCTCGTCGGTAGTAAAGTTCATGGCGACCCAGTACTGGCGGGCGGCTGCGCGCGCCCGAGCCTGCTGGCCGCTGTCCCAGAGCGCGGCGACATGGCGCAGCGCGCCCGCGCCGGTGATCGGCAGCCGATCGCCGAACCAGGAAAGGACCTCGGCGGAGGAAAGGTCCTGAGGGAGCTGGCGCTCGGCATTGCGATAGAGCCCGTAGAGTCCCGGCCAGTCCGGATTGGCGTCGAGGAAGGCCGACAGCGCCGCGAAGTCGGCTTGCGCGTCGCGTCGGCCGAGATTCAGCCAAGCGACGATCTTGTCGGCGAGGGGATGCGAGCCTTGCTTCGCCAGGGCCAGGCCGCGCTCGGGATGGCCGTCCTGCAGCAGCGTCATCGCCGCGGCGTAGCGCTGGCGATCGGCTTCGGACAGACCTTCCGCCCGAGCGGGTCCGGTGAGTAACGCTGCCGCGACTGCGCAGACAACAACGATGATCGAAAGGCGCTCGCCTGCGTGCAGGGTCACCACGGTCTCCGTTCGCTTTCGCTGGTTGCGCCGAGGGCGCTGGTTGCGCCGAGGGTAATGTCAGCGATGGTGGCCCCGCAAGGGGGCCGGCGCGGTCCATCGCTTGCCCCTGGAGTGAGCAGGAGCTAAGGTCGCCGGTCACCGGGCCGCCGTAGGCCGCGGGGAAGCAAAAGATTCAGGGAATTCGACTATGTCCGGCCCAATTTTCTCGGGCTCGATCACCGCGCTCATTACACCTTTTCGTGATGGGCGGCTGGATGAAGAGGCCTTTCAGCACTTCGTAGAATGGCAGATCGAGGAAGGCACGAGCGCCCTGGTGTCCTGCGGGACCACCGGCGAGTCGCCGACGCTTTCGCACGAGGAGGACATGCGGGTGACGGCCCTCTGCATCGAGGCCGCCAAAGGCCGTGTTCCGGTGATCGCCGGAACCGGCTCCAACTCTACCGAGGAAGCGATCCTGCTGACGCGCCACGCAAAGAAGGCTGGCGCCGATGCCGCCCTCATCGTCACGCCGTACTACAACAAGCCGACGCAGGAAGGCCTGTTCCAGCACTACCGCGCCATCCATGACGCGGTGGAAATCCCGATCATCATCTATAACATCCCCGGGCGCTGCATTGTCGACATGTCGGTGGAGACCATGGCGCGCCTGGCGGAACTGCCGAACATCATCGGGGTGAAGGATGCCACGGCGGATCTGACCCGGCCGGCGCGGACCCGCGCCGCCGTCGGATCCGAGTTCGCCCAGCTTACCGGCGAGGACGCCACTGTGGTGCCATTTCTGGCGCAGGGCGGGCATGGCTGCATCTCCGTCACCTCGAACGTGGCGCCGCGGCTCTGCGCCGAGCTGCATGCCGCCTGGAAGCGGCGCGACCTCGACACTGTCGATGAGCTGAACGACCGCCTGATGCCCCTGCATCAGGCCCTCTTCATCGAGTCCAGCCCGGGCCCGGTGAAATTCGCCGCGAAGCTGCTCGGGCACTGCGACGACGAGGTGCGGCTGCCCCTGGTCCGGATCCAGCCGGAAACGCAGGTGCGCGTCCGCTCGGCCATGGCCCACGCCGGGCTCATCAACTAAACCCGGCAGGAACGGCCAGGAATGAAAGCGGGCGCGAAGCAGATCGCGGCCCAGAACCGGCGGGCGCGCCACGACTACCGGATCGAGGACCGCTTCGAGGCGGGGCTGATCTTGACCGGTAGCGAGGTGAAGTCGCTGCGCGGCGGCCGCGCCTCGATCGGTGAGGCCTACGTGACCGAGCGGGCGGGCGAACTCTATCTGCAGGGTGCCCATATTCCCGAGTACGAGGCCGCCACCCGCAACAACCACGAGCCGCGCCGGCTGCGCAAGCTCCTGGTGCACCGGCGCGAACTGGCAAAGCTCGTCGGCCAGGTGCGGCGCGAGGGCTACACGCTCATCCCCCTGGCGGTCTACTTCAATGAAAGAGGCATCGCCAAGCTGGAGGTCGGCCTGGCCCGCGGCAAGCGCAAGGCGGACAAGCGCGAGGACATCAAGGCGCGCGACTGGGATCGTCGCAGGTCCCGGCTATTGCGCGAGCGCGAGTAGCCGCTCCCGGATCGCCGCGAAGACTTCCTCGAACATCGCTTCGGTCAGCCGGCCGGTGTTGGTGTTGTAGCGCGAGCAGTGATAGCTGTCGGCGACGGCGAGGCCGTCGATACGGTGCAGGGCGCCATGGCGGAAGGGGTAGAGAACCTTACGCGCGCCCAACGTGGTGAGCACCGCGCCGTGGGCGAGGCTGCCAAGGCAGAGGATGATGCGCAGCCGCTGCATGGCGGCGATCTCTCCAGCCAGGAAGGGCCGGCAGTTGGCTGCCTCGGCCCCTGTTGGCTTGTTTTGAGGCGGCACGCAGCGCACTGCATTGGTGACACGGCAGTCGATCAAGCGGAGCCCATCGCCCGCATGGCGGCCATAGCTGCCCTGGGCGAAGCCGAACTTCAGGAAGGTGCGATAGAGCAGGTCGCCGGCGTAGTCCCCGGTGAAGGGGCGGCCCGTCTGGTTGGCGCCCTTCAACCCCGGCGCCAGACCGACCACCAGCAGCCTGGCGTCCAGCGACCCGAAAGGCGGTACCGGCGCATTGTGAAACGTTGGAAAGGCAGCGCGATTGGCCTCACGAAAGGCCACAAGGCGGGCGCACCGGGAACAGTTGGGCGGCGGCTCGATGGCGGACATGGAAGGGCCGGGCGCTAGACTGCTTCGCCTTCGTAGTAGTCGTTCTCCTCGTCGACGTAGTGGTCGTCGTGATAGCCCTCCTGGCGCAGGCGAGCGCCGCTGCGTGCACGGTCGGCCGGCAGTTGCCTGGCAATCAGGGATTGCATATCCGCAAGGTCGACGAAGTTGTCCGCCTGCCGACGCAACTCGTCGGCGATCATCGGTGGCTGTGAGCGCAGGGTCGAAACCACGGTTACCCGGCGGCCCCTCCGCTGCACCGCCTCGACCAGGCGGCGGAAATCTCCGTCGCCGGAGAACAGCACCACGTGATCGAGGTATTCCAGCATCTCCATGACATCGACGGCCAGTTCGATGTCCATGTTGCCCTTGACTTTGCGCCGCCCGGTGGCGTCGGTGAACTCCTTGGTCGGCTTGGTCACCATGGTGTAGCCGTTGTAGTCGAGCCAGTCGACCAGAGGTCGGATCGGCGAATACTCCTGGTCTTCCATGAGGGCGGTGTAGTACAGCGAACGAAGGAGGTTGCAGCGACTTGAAAAGACGTCGAGCAAGCGCTTGTAATCAATATCAAAACCAAGCGAGCGGGCCGCTGCGTAGAGATTCGCACCGTCAATGAACAACGCGACCCGTTCTTGACTGTAGAACTTCATGTGCTTTCCTTTGATGAACCCCGTGTAAACGGGATCACCAGCCTAGCCAGGCTCTCGAGATCAGGCCAAAACGATTGCAGGTCCCTCAGGGTCGGTGGCGATCGGACAGGCGAGTATCGCCAGTCACATTCCCTGTGCTTGGGCCGCATCCGCAATCCGCGCATTATCGTGTGAGGGGACGATAGGGAAAACATGATTCTTGTGGGCCTCGGATCGAATTTGACGACGCCCCGCCTCACAACTTCAGAAATGGTCTTAGAGGCGGCCCTCAAATCACTGGAAAATCGCAAAATAGAGCTGTTAAAACGGTCCGCCTGGTTTCGCAGCGCACCGGTTCCGGAATCGGATCAGCCATGGTTCGTGAACGGGGTGGCAAGCCTGCGGACGGATCTGTCGCCTTGGGAACTGCTCGCCGTGTTGCACGAAGTGGAGGCCGAGCATGAGCGGGTTCGCAGCGTGCCCAATGCGAGCCGTACCCTCGACCTGGATTTGCTGGCCTACGACGACCGTGTCGTCGATGGTGCAGGCGGGCTGATGCTGCCGCATCCCAGGCTGTCCGAGCGGGCCTTCGTCCTGCAGCCCCTGGCCGAGCTGGCGCCCGACTGGCGGCATCCCGTCAGCGGGCTGACGGCAGCGGAAATGCTGGCAGAGCTGCCGCCGGGCCAGCAGGTCGAGCGGCTGGGCTAGCCCTGCCGGCGGCGTCCTTTTGGGGTTGCGAAGCGGGGAGGGGGTCCATATATTCCAGCGCTCTCCGGCTTTAGTCGGCTCTTGTTTCAGTGGAGAATCCCCCGAATGGCGCGCGTAACAGTTGAAGATTGCGTCCTCAAGGTCCCAAACCGCTTCGAGCTGGTCATGATGGCCGCCCAGCGGGCTCGGGATATCTCGTCCGGCGCGTCGCTGACTGTGGACCGGGACAACGACAAGAACCCGGTGGTCGCGCTGCGCGAGATCGCGGATGAGACGGTCAGCCTGGACGCCCTCGGCAACGCCCTGGTGCAGGGGCTGCAGAAGCAGAGCGAGCAGGACGAGCCGGAGGAGGATATCGTCGAGTTCGATACCCCCATGATGCCGTCCGCCGCCGACCAGGCGCTGGCCCAGGAAGAGGCCCTGGCGACACCCGCAGAGGACGAGGACGAGTCCGCCGAGGTCGAAGAGGAAGCAGAAGACGAAGAGTAGCCGCCAGGCCGCTGATTCGTTATTCGACGATTACGGATTTCCCGCCGAAAACATGTACTTGGCGCCCCGTGCCCGGGCGCGTATGATTAGAATCGTTTTAATCTCGGGACCGACGGCTGGCTGCCGTCGGTCGGGCGCGGCATGATCCGGCAGTTTGAACTGGTCGAACGGGTCAAATCCTACGACCCGGGCGCGGACGAGGATGCTCTCAACCGCGCCTATGTGTTCGCCATGAAGGCGCATGGCTCCCAGAAGCGCGCCTCGGGCGACCCCTATTTCTCGCACCCGATCGAGGTCGCCGGCATTCTGACCGACCTCAAGCTCGACGATTCCACCATCATTACCGCGCTGCTCCACGACGTGGTGGAGGATACCGGCACCACGCTCGACGACGTCGAAGGCGTGTTCGGCAAGGAAATCGCCCGGCTGGTCGACGGCGTGACCAAGCTGGGCCGGCTGGAGTTGCAGTCGGAAGAGACCAAGCACGCAGAGAATTTCCGCAAGCTGCTGGTGGCGATGTCGGAGGATATCCGTGTGCTGCTGGTGAAGCTGGCCGACCGGCTGCACAACATGCAGACCCTGCATTTCATCGCTTCGCCGGAGAAGCGCCGACGGATCGCCCGCGAGACGATGGATATCTATGCGCCGCTGGCCGAGCGCATCGGCATGCACGGCTTCAAGGACCAGCTCGAAGACCTGGCCTTTGCGGAGCTGAACAAGGACGGCCGGGATTCGGTCCTCGCGCGGCTGGATTTCCTGCGTGGCCAAGGCCACGATCTGTCGGAGCGGATCATCGGGGAGTTGCGCCAGTGCCTCGCCGAGGAAGGCATCGCCGCAATGGTGTCGGGGCGCATGAAGACGCCCTATTCAGTGTGGCGCAAGATGCAGCGCAAGAACATCACCTTCGAGCAGCTTTCCGACATCATGGCATTTCGTGTCGTCGTCGGCTCGCTGGGTGACTGCTACCATGCGCTCGGCCTGCTGCACAGCCGCTATCACGTGGTGCCCGGCCGCTTCAAGGACTTCATCTCGACGCCCAAGCCGAACGGCTACCGCTCGCTGCACACGACGATCATCGGGCCCGAGCGCCACCGCATCGAGGTGCAGATCCGCACCAACGACATGCACGAGGTGGCCGAATACGGCGTCGCTGCCCACTGGATATACAAGCAGGACAGCCCGCAAGTCGAAGGCCGCCAGTACCGCTGGATGCGCGAGTTGCTCGACATTCTCGAGCACGCCGACAATCCGGAGGAGTTTCTGGAGCACACCAAGCTCGAGATGTTCCAGGACCAGGTGTTCTGCTTCACGCCGAAAGGGGCGGTCATCGCGCTGCCGAGCGGGGCGACACCGGTGGACTTCGCCTATGCCGTCCATTCGGAGGTCGGCGACACCTGCGTCGGGGCCAAGGTGAATGGTCGCATGGTGCAGCTACGCGCGCCGCTGCAAAACGGCGACCAGGTCGAGATCATCACCTCGAAGGCGCAGACACCGTCGCCCGATTGGGAGCAGTTCGTCGTCAGCGGCAAAGCCAAGGCGCGCGTGCGCCGCTTCGTGCGCCTGAAGCAGCGCGAGCAGTACATGGAACTCGGCCGCCAGATCCTGCAGAAGTCGTTCCGCCAGGAAGGCTACGACATGACGGAAAAGGCGCTGGAGCCGATCGTCAAGCGCTTCAAGTGCGACAGCGTCGCCGATCTCTGCACGGCGGTCGGCCAAGGGCATTTCACCGGACGGGAAGTCGTCACCGCCGTGTTCCCCGGCACCAAGCCTGACGCCAAGGTGCAGAAAGTCGTGCCGATCGCCCGTGCCAGGGCCCGCCAGGGCAAGGGTCGCGAAACTTCGGTTCCGATCAAGGGGCTGATCCCCGGTATGGCGGTGCACTACGCCCATTGCTGCCATCCGCTTCCCGGCGATCGCATCGTCGGGATTGTGACCACGGGGAAAGGGGTCACCGTGCATACCATCGATTGCGACACCCTGGAGAGCTTTCAGGCGACGCCGGAACGCTGGGTGGACCTGTCGTGGGACGTGGATGAGGGGCTCGACCAGCGGATCGGACGCCTTCACGTCGTCGTGGCGAACGAGCCCGGCAGCCTCGGCAGCCTGTCGACCATCATCGGCAAGAACCATGGGAATATCAGCAATCTGAAGATTACCAATCGTTCAATTGATTTCTTCGAGATGCTGATAGATGTTGAAGTGACCAGTGTGAAGCACCTGTCCAACATTATCGCTGCCCTGCGCGCCATGCCGGTCATCACCTCGGTGGAACGGGCGAGAGGCTGAGGCAGCAGCCCTCGGTGGCCTGCAGACCGATAGCATGTTCAAGCGCCGCATTCCTCTGCCGTTCCACAGGCGGGCCCGCTCTTTCCTGTGGCCGCGCGGCGGGTGGCGGCGATCCGGCACCTACGTCGCACACCGGCTGCGGCGCCTGCCTGGCCCGCCCTACCGCATAGCGGCCGGCTTTGCCAGTGGGGCGGCAATCTCCTTCACCCCTTTCATCGGCCTGCATTTCGTGCTGGCGACCCTGCTGGCGCTCTGCATCAGGGGCAACATCGTCGCCTCGGCCATCGGGACCATGGTGGGCAATCCCTGGACCTTCCCCCTCATCTGGCTGTGGACCTATTCGCTGGGGCACTGGCTGCTGGGCGGCGGGCAGGGCTTGACACTCCAGCCGGAAGACTTTTCATTTGAGCATATCTTCGAGAACCCGCTCGATGTCCTGCTGCCGATGATTGTCGGCAGCATCCCTTCGGCGGTCGTCGTCTGGTTGGTTATCTATTGGCCGCTGCTGCGCATGGTCGACCGGTATCAGAAGGTGCGTCGCGGGCGGCTGCGCAAGAAGCTGCACCGGGAGGTTGCAGCCATGACCCATCCAGCGGGAGCCTCGCGGGGTGGGGCGGAGGCGGCCCCCTGGCAGGCCACAGCGAATAAGTTCGAGGGACAGCAATGAGCGGTTATCTGCGCCTCGGCGTGAACATCGATCATGTCGCCACCATCCGGAACGCGCGCGGCGGCGTGCACCCCGACCCGGTCAAGGCGGCCCGGCTGGCAGCGGCGGCCGGTGCCGACGGCATCACCGCCCATCTGCGCGAAGACCGCCGGCACATCTCGGACGTGGATATCGATCGGCTGACGGGCGAGATCGACCTGCCGCTGAACCTGGAAATGGCTGCCACGGAGGAGATGCTGGCGATCGCGCTGCGCCACCGGCCGCATGCCGCCTGCATCGTGCCCGAGCGACGCGAGGAGCGAACCACCGAAGGCGGACTGGATGCCGCGGGCGGATACCATCACCTGAGGCCATTCGTCGACAGCCTGTCGGCCGCAGGCTCGCGGGTCTCCCTCTTCATCGAGCCGGACCCCTTGCAACTGGAGGCCGCCGCGAAGCTCGGAGCGCCGGTCGTCGAGCTGCACACCGGCGCCTACTGCGATGCCTACCTGGAGGCTCCCGACGGCGAACGGATGCGCGCCTGCCTGGAGCGTATCCGCAAGGCGGCGGCCCTCGCCGGCGACCTCGGCCTCGAATGTCACGCCGGCCACGGCCTCACGTTCGATACCGTCGGCCCGGTGGCCGTCATCCCTACCATTGCCGAGCTGAATATCGGCCATTTCCTGATCGGCGAGGCCATTTTCAGTGGGCTCGACAGCGCCATCCGCCGCATGCGCGCGCTCATGAACAAGGCGCGCGCCCAGGCGGGCGGCGCCCGAAGCGCCTGACTGGACGGCGCAGTGGCGGAGCACAGCCGGTGATCCTCGGCCTGGGTAGCGACCTGATCGACATCAGGCGCATCGAGAAGACCCTGGAGCGCTTCGGCGATCGCTTCACCGCCCGGGTGTTCACGGAGATTGAGCGCCAGAAGTCGGACCGTCGTGCGGCGCGGGCGGCCAGCTATGCCAAGCGGTTTGCCGCCAAGGAGGCTTGCGCCAAGGCCCTGGGGACCGGGGTTCCGAGGCAGGGGGTACACTGGCGGGACCTGGGCGTCGTAAACCTGCCGAGCGGCAAGCCTACCATGGCTTTGACCCGGGGGGCGGCACAGCGCTTGGCGGAGATGACGCCAGCGGGTATGAAGGCGCAGATTGACGTCACCATCACCGACGACTATCCCCTGGCCCAGGTGATCGTCATCATTTCGGCCCTCCCGATCGATGGCTAGGCGATCCAGCGGTCGTCGGACGTGCCGAAGAAAATGGACAATTTGATGTTAGATCGAAAGCCCGACGTCGACCGGGAGGACAAGGCCCCCGAGAGCGGCACCCAGGAGAGTGCCTACGGCGGCAGCGCCTGGCTCGAGACGCTGCGCACGATCGTCGTCGCGGTGCTCATTGCCGTCGGCGTGCGGACTTTCGCCTACGAGCCGTTCAACATCCCGTCGAGTTCTATGGAGCCGACGCTGCTGGTCGGCGATTACCTCTTCGTGTCGAAGCTGTCATACGGCTACAGCCGGCACTCGCTGCCTTTCGGCCTGCCGCTGTTCTCGGGCAGGATTCTGTTCAGCGAGCCGGAGGTCGGCGACGTCGCGGTGTTCGCCTACCCACGGGACAACAAGACCGATTACATCAAGCGCATCGTCGGTTTGCCGGGAGACAAGATCGAGGTGCGCGAAGGCATTCTTCACATCAACGATGTTCCCGTGCAGCGTGAGCTGCTCTCCGCGTCCGAGATGGCCGAGATCGGCTACACCGATCCTGTCGGCCTGCTCTACTACGAGACCCTGCCGAACGGCCACCGGCACCTGATCCGCGAAATTGGCGATCAGCGGCCGCTCGACAACTGGGGGCCCGAGGTGGTGAGGGACGGCCATTTCTTCGCTATGGGCGACAATCGGGACAACAGTCTGGACAGCCGCGCCGATGTGGGACAGGTGCCTTACGAGAATCTCGTCGGGCGAGCCGATATCCTGTTCTTCTCGCACGACGGCTCCAGCCCCTGGTGGGAGTTCTGGACCTGGCCCAGCGCGATCCGCTTCGGGCGGATTGCCGATGCCATCGAATAGACAGCGGGCCGGATCGGGCGTCGAGGGCGGCCGGGAAGGCGTGCTGTCGCAACTGCAGGAACGACTGGGCTACCGCTTCGCCAAGGCGGCACTGCTAGAGCGGGCACTGACACATCCGTCCGTCTCGGCCGATCGCGAGCATCGCGGCGGCGACTACGAGAGGCTCGAGTTTCTCGGCGACCGTGTGCTCGGCCTGGCGGTGGCGGAGATGCTGTTCGAGAGGTTTCCGCAGGAGCCGGAAGGCCTGCTGGCCCGCCGGCTTGCCAAGCTGGTAGCCAAGGAAACCCTTGCATCGGTCGCCGATGACCTCGGCCTTGGCGGCTTCATGCGGGTGGCCATGGGCGAGGACGAGCAGCAGGGCCGCTCCAACCCGGGCCTTCTTTCCGACGTCTGCGAAGCGGTAATCGCCGCGCTCTACCTCGACGGCGGCCTGCCTGCGGCCAAGCAGTTCATCGCCGCTGCCTGGACGGCGCGCATCGAGGCGGACCGCGAGGCCCCCTCCGATCCGAAGACGGAGCTGCAGGAGTGGGCGCAGGCCAGGGGCCTGCCCTTGCCGCGCTACAGCGAGGTGGATCGCCGCGGGCCGCCGCACGACCCGATATTCACCATCGCCGCCGAGGTGACGGGACAACCGCGTCAGCTCGGCCGCGGCCGCTCCAAGCGGGTGGCCGAGCAGGATGCGGCGGCACAGCTCCTGGCGATCGTCAAGGACGATCAGGCATGACCGCCGGCGGCGCCCAGCGCAGCGGTGTCGTGGCGGTCGTTGGTGCGCCGAACGCCGGCAAGTCGACTCTGGTGAATCATCTCGTGGGCGCCAAGGTCTCGATCGTCACGCACAAGGTGCAGACCACGAGAACTCGGATCCGCGGCATTGCGATCCATGGCGACGCGCAGATCGTCTTCGTCGACACGCCGGGCATCTTCACGGCAAAGCGGCGGCTCGAGCGCGCCATGGTGCAGGCAGCCTGGGCCGGCGCCGAGGACGCCGACGTCGTGCTGGCGATCCACGATGCGGGACGCCGCGAGATCTCCGAGGAGACGCGCCAGGTGATCGAAGGGCTGGCGAAGGCATCCTGCGAGAAGGTGCTGGTGCTGAACAAGATCGACCTGGTCAAGCGCGAGAAGCTGCTGGAGCTGGCGGCGGCGCTTTCCGGCCTGGGCAAGTTCTCCAAGGTCTTCATGCTGTCCGCCCTGTCGGGCGACGGCACGGAGGACTTGATCGCCTACCTGGCCGGCCGCATGCCGGAGGGACCCTGGCTGTTCCCGGAAGACCAGCTCTCCGACCTCTCCGTCCGGATGCTGGCGGCGGAGATTACGCGTGAGAAGCTGTTCCTCAACCTGCACCAGGAACTGCCCTACGCGCTGACCGTCGAGACCGAGAGCTGGGAAGATTTCAAGGACGGCTCTGCGCGCGTCGAGCAGGTCGTCTACGTCGGCCGCGATCAGCACAAGGCGATCTGCCTGGGCAAGGGCGGCAAGACCATACGGCTCGTGCGCCAGGCGGCGCAGAAGGACATGGAAGAGGCATTCGGCCAGCCGGTCCATCTGTTCATCTTCGTGAAAGTGCGCGAGAACTGGCTCGATGATCCCGAGCGCTATCGCAATCTTGGCTTGGAGTTCGATGCCTAGGCTCCCGGCTTGGGTAGGCCTGCCATGAGGTGGCAGGACGAAGCGGTGGTGCTCTCGGCCCGCCCGCACGGCGAGACCGCGGTGATCGCGCAACTGTTGACGCGCGGCCTGGGACGACACGCCGGCCTGGTCAGGGGCGGGCAGTCCGCGCGCCTGCGCGGCGTCTACCAATCGGGCAACCTTGTCGCCGCGACCTGGAGCGGCCGCTTGCCGGAGCATCTCGGCACCCTGGAGTGCGAGCTGGTCAGGTCATATGCGGCGAAGGTGCTGGATGATTCCGACCGCCTTGCCGCGCTCAGCGCCGCGACCGCGGTCTGCGAAGGTGCCATGCCGGAACGGGAGCCGCATCCGGCCTGCTACGAGGGATTGCTCGCGCTCTTCGAAGCGCTGGAGGGCGAGCATTGGGCCGAAGTCTATGTCCGCTGGGAGTTGGCGCTGCTCGCCGAGCTGGGCTTCGGGCTCGACCTGTCCGGCTGCGCGGCCGGGGGCGACAACGATCAACTGGCCTACGTCAGTCCGCGCTCCGGCCGTGCCGTATCGCTCTCTGCCGGGGCTCCTTATCGGGAGAAGCTGCTGGCGCTGCCGGGCTTCCTGGTCGGCCGTGGCGAGGGTGGGCCCGGTGCGGTGGCCGAGGGGCTGGCGCTGACCGGCTTTTTCCTTGAGCGCCACCTGTTCCACCCGCATGATAAGCGCCTGCCGGCGGCACGCCGGCGCCTGGAGCTGCGCTTCGAGGTGCCTCGGCATCCCTCGGAAGCGGCCCAGAACGGTTCCTGATCGCTTCCGGGTGTATCTCCTTCCGTAATATGTCCATGCGCGAAAATGACCCCATCGTCGTTGTTGGGGCGGGCATCGTGGGTGTCTGCTGCGCCCTCTACCTGCTCCGCGATGGTCGGCGTGTTATCCTGATCGACCGCGGCGCGCCGGGGGAGGGCACATCCTTCGGCAACGGCTCCATCATCACCGAGGAGGCCGTGGTGCCGGTGCAGTCGCCGGGTATCGCCCGTCAGGTGCCTGGCATGCTGACCGACCCGCTCGGGCCGCTTGCAATTCGCTGGTCCTACCTGCCGCAGCTTTCGCCCTGGCTGTTCCACTTCCTGCGGGCGAGCACGCCGGCACGGGTGGAGGCGGTGTCGATCGCGCTGCGCGCCCTCCTGAAGGGCGCCATGACAGCCTACGATCCGTTGCTCGAGGCCGCCGGCATCCGCGACATGATCCGCCGCAGCGGCTGGGTCTGCGTCTACGAGACTGAGGCCGCCTTCCACGGCGATCGATCGAAGCTGGACCTGCAGCGCCGGCGAGGCGTGAGGCTGGAGGTGCTGCAGCCGGAGGAACTGCGGCAGCTCGAGCCGGGCCTCGCACCGATCTTCAAGCGGGCGGTGTTCTATCCCGATGTCGGGCACACGGTGAACAACTTCCGCTTCGTGCAGGAACTGGCCGGCAGCTTCCTGCGCCTGGGCGGCGAGATCCGGCGGCAGGCGGTGGTCGGCTTCGAGCAGGGCGAGGGCGGGGTGCAGGCGGTGGTCACGGACGGCGGGCCGGTTCCCTGCAGTGGCGTGGTGATCGCCGCCGGCGCGTGGTCCAAGCGCCTCGCCGCCATGCTCGGCACCCGCGCGCTGCTCGACACCGAGCGCGGCTATCACCTGACCCTGCCGCACGCCGGCGCCGAGCTCAGGCTGCCGGTCTATTCGACCGAGCGTGGCTTCGTCTGCACGCCACTGGAGCACGGCCTGCGCATCGCCGGCACGGTGGAACTGGGCGGCCTCGCGGCGGCGCCGGACTGGCGCCGCGCCGAGATCCTCTACCGCAATGCCAGCCGCTGGTTCCCCGGCCTCGACCGGCGCGAGGAAAGCCGCTGGATGGGCTTCCGCCCCTCGATGCCGGACTCCGTGCCGGTCATCGGCCGCTCGCCGCGCCATCGCAATGCGATCTTCGCCTTCGGCCACGGGCACATCGGGCTCAGCCTCGGTGCCCGCACCGGCGCGGTGGTGGCCGACCTCCTGGCCGACCGCGAGCCCGGCCTCGATATGCGTCCCTACCGGGTCGATCGCTTCTAGAAGCGCCGGTTTCCGCCGATGTATTGCCTTCGCAGGCGTGATAGCTACTATATCTGGTAACCCCTACCGGAGTCGTGATTCCATCCATGGCCGCCCTGCCTGCTGGCGAAATCCGTGAGGTAAAGCTCTCCGACGCCCTGTCCGAGCGTTACCTGTCATACGCCCTCTCGACCATCATGGCGCGTTCGCTGCCGGACGTGCGCGATGGTCTGAAGCCGGTGCACCGCCGCCTGCTGTTCGCCATGCGGCAGCTTCGCCTCGACCCCAATACCGGGTTCAAGAAGTCCGCCCGGGTGGTCGGCGACGTGATCGGCAAGTTCCACCCGCACGGCGACCAGTCCATCTATGACGCCCTGGTGCGCCTGGCGCAGGATTTCTCGCTGCGCTTCCCGCTGATCGACGGCCAGGGCAATTTCGGCAACATCGACGGCGATAACGCTGCCGCGATGCGCTACACCGAGGCGCGCCTGACCGAGGTCGCTGCCGCCCTGCTGGAGGGCATTGACGAGGATGCCGTCGACTTCCGCGCGACCTATGACGGCGAGGCCGAAGAGCCGGTCGTCCTGCCCGGCGGCTTCCCGAACCTGCTGGCCAACGGCGCCCAGGGCATTGCGGTCGGCATGGCCACCTCGATCCCACCGCACAACGTCGGCGAAATCTGCGACGCGCTGCTGCACGTGATCAAGGCGCCCAATGCCACGATCGACAAGCTGGTGGATTTCATGCCCGGCCCGGATTTTCCGACCGGTGGCATCCTCGTCGAGGGACGTGGCAGTGTCTTGGAGGCCTACAAGACAGGCAGGGGCTCGTTCCGGCTGCGCGCGCGCTGGGAGGTCGAGAAGATCAAGGGTGGCGGCTTCCAGATCGTCGTCACAGAGATCCCGTTCCAGGTGCAGAAGTCGCGGCTGATCGAGAAGATCGCGGAGCTGCTGCTCGCCAGGAAGCTGATGATGCTGGGCGATGTGCACGACGAGTCGACCGACGAGGTGCGCCTGGTGCTCGAGCCCAAGAGCCGCAACGTGGACCCGGCGGTCCTGATGGAATCGCTGTTCCGGCAGACCGACCTCGAGGTTCGTGTCGGCCTCAATATGAACGTGCTGGATGCCGACAACACGCCGCGCGTGATGAATCTGCGCGAGGTGCTGCGCGCCTTCCTCGATCACCGCCACGAGGTGCTGAAGCGCCAGACGCTGCACCGTCTCGAGAAGATCGCTCATCGCCTCGAGGTGCTCGATGGCTACCTCATCGCCTACCTCAACCTCGACGAGGTGATCCGCATCATCCGCGAGGAGGACGATCCGAAGGCGAAGATGATGAAGCGCTGGAAGCTGAGCGACGTCCAGGCTGAGGCGATTCTCAACATGCGCCTGCGCGCCCTGCGCAAGCTGGAGGAGATCGTCATTCGCGAAGAGCACTCTGCCCTCTCCAAGGAGCAGAAGGAGCTCAAGCTTCTGATGAAGGACGAGCAGCGGCGGTGGCAGGTGATCGGCGAGCAGGTCAGGGACATTAAGGCCCGCTTCGGCGATAAGACGCCCCTCGGCAAGCGGCGCACGGAAATCGGCGATGTGCCCTCGGAGGTGGTGATTCCGCTCGAGGCGGTGGTGGAGCGCGAGCCGGTGACGGTGCTGTGCTCTGCCAAGGGCTGGGTGCGGACTCTCAAGGGTCACCAGGAGGACGTTTCCGACGCCAAGTACAAGGAGGGCGACCGGGAGCGTTTCGTGGTGCTGGCGCAAACCACCGACAAGCTGCTGGTGTTCGCCACCAACGGCCGCTTCTACACCCTGGGGGTCGACAAGCTGCCGGGCGGCCGCGGCTTCGGCGAGCCGCTGCGGCTGATGATGGGCCTGCCCAACGACCAGGACATCGTGGCGGTCTTCGTTCATCAGCCGGAGCGGACGCTTTTCGTGGCCTCTTCCGACGGTCGCGGCTTCCTGGTGCCCGAAGACGAGGTGGTGGCGCAGACCAAAAACGGCAAGCAGGTGCTTAATCCCGGCGCGGGAGTGGAAGCCGCGGTCTGTCGGCCCGTCGAGGGCGACCACGTTGCCGTCATCGGGGATAACCGGAAGCTGCTGCTGTTCCCCCTGGGTGAGGTGCCGGAGATGACGCGGGGCAGGGGCGTGATCCTGCAAAAGTACAAGGACGGCGGACTGTCCGATGCCAAGACCTTCAATCGCAAAGAGGGGCTGACCTGGGCGGCCGGGGCCGGGCGGGTGCGCACGGAGACCGATCTGCGCGCCTGGATCGGCAAGCGCGCGCAAGCCGGCCGCCTGCCGCCAACCGGCTTCCCACGGTCGAACAAATTCGGATGACCCGCGGCATTTCGACGTTGTCGGCCTCGGCAACCCGGCCTATAAGCGGCCCAATAAGCAGACCATAACGCGTCGAACAGGAACTCTGGGAGCCCGGCGAAAGGCCGAAAGCTCATAGCAGACAAGAGGGAGAGGCGGTCCGTCCAAGGCATCGGAAGAGCGGTTCCAGCGTTATCGCGTGGACGAAAAGCCGGCCTTCCCGGTCGTGGCTGCGGGCATCGACGAGTTCTTCATTTGCGGCCCGGGGCGTAGACTTGAACGGTCTTGTCACCTTCGTGAACCTGGTCGACCGGCTCAACGAGCGGGTCGGCAGGGGCGTGGCATGGCTGACGCTGCTGATGGTGTTGATCACCTTCAGCGTCGCGATCCTGCGCTATGTCTACGCGATCGGCTGGGTGTGGTTGCAGGAGTCCTACGTCTGGCTGCACGGCATCGTCTTCATGGTCGGCGCCGGCTATGCCCTCCTCCACAACGCGCACGTGAGGGTCGATATCTTCTACCGGCCCAGTAGCCTGCGCTACAAGGCGGTCGTCGACCTGTTCGGCTCCCTGCTGCTTCTGCTGCCGCTGGTGGTGATCGTCGTCATGGGCAGCTACGGCTACGTCATCGACTCATGGCAGAGACTGGAGGTATCGCGCGAGACCGGCGGCCTGCCGGGACTCTTCCTGCTCAAGTCCGTCATCCTGGTGTTCTGCCTGCTCATCGGCTTGCAGGGGCTGTCGCTCGCGGCGCGGAGCTTCCTCGTTCTGATGGGCCATCCCGAGTTCCGGCCGGAAGAAGAAGAAACGGGGCCGATTTAAGCCATGGATCCCGTGCTGCTCGGGGAGGCTCTCTCCCTCGTCATGTTCGCGACGGTCTGCGTCGTGCTGCTGCTGGGCTTTCCGGTCGCCTTCACGCTCGGCGGCGTGGCGCTCGCCTTCGCCACGCTGGGTCTTGGCTTGGGCATCTTCGACTTCCGGCTGCTCGGCGGACTCGCATCGCGCTACTTCGGCGTCATGGTGAACGAACTGCTGGTCGCGGTGCCGCTCTTCGTGTTCATGGGCGTCATGTTGGAGCGTTCGCGCATCGCCGAGCAGCTTCTGGACACCATGGGCCTGCTGTTCGGCAAGCTGCGCGGCGGCCTCGGCCTTTCGGTGGTCATCGTCGGCATGCTGCTGGCGGCATCCACCGGCATCGTTGGCGCCACTGTCGTCACCATGGGCCTGTTGTCGCTGCCGTCGATGCTGAAGGCCGGCTACGATCCACGCATCGCCTGCGGCACCATCTGCGCCTCCGGCACGCTGGGCCAGGTCATTCCGCCTTCCATCGTGCTTGTGCTGCTGGGCGACATCCTGCAGGGCGCCAACACCGAAGCGCAGCTCCAGCTCGGCAACTTTGCGCCGGACCCGGTGTCGGTCGTCGACCTCTTCGCCGGTTCCTTCCTGCCGGGCATGATTCTGGTCGGCCTCTACATGCTGTGGATCATCCTCGTCGGCTGGCTCAGGCCGGAGGCCTGTCCACCGGTGGTGCGGGCGGAGGATGACACCGAGCGGATGGGCGCGCGCGTGCTGCGCGCCCTGGTGCCGCCGGCCTCCCTGGTGGTTCTCGTGCTCGGATCGATCCTCCTCGGCCTTGCAACGCCGACCGAAGCGGCATCGCTTGGCTGCGTCGGCGCGATCCTGCTCGCCGGGCGCGCGGTTGGCGAAGGCACCGGGCAGGCCTGGCCGGTCTACCTCGCCGCCGGCTGCCTGGCGGCGCTGGTGCCCCTCGTCACCAACTTCGATCTGCGCATGCAGCGGAACGTGGTGCCGGTCGAAGATGCCGTGGCGGCGATCGTCGCCGGGCTCTGCCTTCTCGCCTTGAGCTTCGGCATCGCCGTCTCGCTGCTGCGGGTCTACCGCAGCGGCATCCTGTCCGAGGTGATGCAGTCGACGGTGAAGATCTCGGCCATGGTCTTCGTCATCCTGCTGGGAGCGTCGGTCTTCTCGCTGGTGTTCCGCGGCCTGGGCGGCGACGAGATCGTCGAGGCGGTGCTGGCAGAGATGCCCGGCGGCGCCTTCGGCGCCATGTTCGTGGTCATGGCCCTGATGTTCTTCATGGGCTTCTTCCTCGACTTCATCGAGATCATCTTCGTCGTGGTGCCCATCGTGGGCCCGGTGCTGCTTACGATGGGGCTCGACCCCATCTGGCTGGGGGTGATGATCGCGGTCAACCTGCAGACCTCGTTCCTGACGCCACCTTTCGGTTTTGCGCTGTTCTATCTGCGCGGCGTTGCGCCCCCCTCGGTGACGACGATGCACATCTACCGCGGCATCGTTCCCTTCGTGATCATTCAGATTATCGGCCTGGTCCTGGTGGCGATCTTCCCGGCGACGGCGACCTGGCTGCCCAAGGCTCTCTTCTGAAGAACACCAATCGCATTGCGGCGCAACGAAAGCGGCCGGCGGGTTGATCCCCGCCGGCCGCTTTTTTTTGTGTCTGCGATCAGGCGACGGCCCGGTCGCCTATTCGATCCATTTGAATGGCAGGCCGCGCGCGTTGTAGAAGGCCTGCTCCGACACCTTGGCGTAAGCGATCGACTGCTTGCGGAATGTGACGATGGAATCCATGACTTCGCGGCTGAGCGCATCGGCCGCGGCCATATCGCCCATCACCTCGCCGGAAAGGGTCCCGAGCGCGCTCATCACATCGTCCGGAAACTTCTTCAGGATCACGCCGTGCTCACTGACAAGGGTGTTGAGCGCACCGTTGTTCTTGGCCACGAACTCGCTCATCACGAAGAGATTCGCATAGCCGTTGGCCGCGGCGATCACCGCCTTCAGATCATCCGAAAGTGATTCCCAGGCATTGAGATTGATGAAGTTGTCGAGCATCGTCGCCGGCTCGTGCCAGCCCGGGTAGTAGTAGAACTTCGCGCTCTTGTAGAGGCCGAAGGCGAGGTCGTTATAGGGACCGACCCACTCGGTGGCGTCGATGGCGCCGGACTGGAGAGCCGGCGGAATCTCGCCGCCCGGCAGGTTGACGACGTTGGTGCCCGCAGCTTTGAGGACCGCGCCGCCGAGGCCGGGAATGCGCATCTTGAAGCCCTTGAAGTCCTCCAGCGAGCTGATCTCCTTGTTGAACCAGCCGCCAGCCTGGACGCCGGTGTTGCCGGAGACGAAGAACTTGCAGCCCAACTCCTTGTAGATCTTTTCGGCGATCTCCAGGCCGCCGCCGAACTGCATCCAGGCGTTCTGTTCCTGGGCGTTGAGGCCAAAGGGCATGGAGGCGAGGAACTGGGTGGCCGAGACCTTGCCTACCCAGTAGTAAGGGGCGCCGTGGCCCATCTCGATGGTGCCGTTGGAGACGGCATCCATGGTCTCGAAGGCCGGGACGATCTCGCCGCCGCCATAGACCTCGACCGTCAGCTTTCCGCCAGAGGCTGTGCCGATGTAGTCGGCCAACTTGTTCGCGCCGGTGCCCAGACCGGGGAAGTTCTTCGGCCAGGTCGTTTGCATGCGCCATTTCATCAGTCCCTGCGAGATGGCGGGAGCCGGAAAGCTCGACGCGGCAACGGCGCCGGCTGCGGTGGTTGCCCCTCTCATGAATTGACGACGCTTCATCGTGATCCTCCCCGGAATGGCTGTCGCGTGCAACTTAGGCGATCAACAGGTAAGGCGTCACCAGTGCGCGCCGCTCCAGCGGCTACGCCAGCGACAATCGGCGCCAGCCGTCTGCGCCGAGCCCCTCGAGCGGCTGGAATCGCGTCTTGTAGGCCATCTTGCGGCTACGCTCGATCCAGTAGCCAAGGTAGACATGCGGCGCCTGCGCCTGCTTTGCTGCCTCGATCAGCGAAAGCACGACAAAGGTGCCGAGCGAGCGTCGGGTCTCGTGTGGGTCGAAGAAGCTGTAGACCGCGGAAGGTCCATCGCTCAGCCAGTCGAGCAGGCACACCGCCACCAGCCTGCCCTCCCGGTCGCGAAGCTCGGCAAGGCGTGTGTCGATATCGCTGGACTCAACCATGTCGCGATATTCCTGCTCGGTCATCCCCGCCATCTCGCCATCGCCATGGCGCGAGTGGATGTAGCCGCGGAACAGCGCGAACTGTTCTGCGGTCGCGCGAGGCGGGGTGAAACGGACCGTCAGGTCGGCATTGCTGCGCAGGATTCGCCGTAGCGAGCGGCCCGGCGCAAAGTCCGCGACCACCACGCGCACGGGTGTGCAGGCGTTGCAGTGGGTGCAGGCGGGGCGGTAGGCGAAACGGTGGCTGCGCCGGAACCCCGCCAGGGTGAGAGCCTCGTAAGTCCGCTGGGCCTGCGGGCCGCTGATCTCCGTGAGCAGCTTGCGCTCCCGTCGTCCCGGCAGGTAGGGGCAGGGAGTGGGCTCCAGAACGTAGTAGTTCTGAAGCGGCCCGAAGGCCTGCGGCTCCGTCGCCAGGAGCCTGTCGGTGGTGCGCTCTGGCCTCATGGCATTAATCTGCGCGGCCTCGGCCGGTCCGTCCAGTCCCTCTGTCTCCCGGGGGCGCCACGGCGTGCCGAGGGTGCAGCGTCCTACGCAGCCTGGGGCCGGTCTTGCCGGCGCACCATGACGGTGCCGGCGAGGATGTCATGCAGGCCCCGGCCGCGCTCGTTCAGCAGCACCACGACGAGCACCAGCCAGGCAGTGAGGCTGACGGTCACATAGAACAGCAGGACGACGAGAACGGCCTGCAGGGGCTCGACCGGGCCACCTTCCCAGTCGCGCAGCTCGAGGCCGAACAGCGCCATCCCGGGGGTCGCTCCGCGCGTGGCGACGAAGAAGCTGTGGTAGGCCAGCGGCCACAGCGCCATGACCAGCACGGCGAGGGGGCTGAGCAGGCCGAACGAGAGAAGGCCGATCAGCGACAGCACGAAGCCGAGGGCAAGGCCGAGGACGGCGATGATCACGACATCGACCAGATAGGCGACGCTGCGGCGGAGAACCACACTGGTGTAGAGGCCCGGTGCGGCTGACGGGGCAGGAGGATGATGGTGCCAGGGCCGCGGCCGGGCGTGGCGAGTGGCATCGGGGACAGCCATGTCTCTAGCCTAGAGCGAGGGCGGCGGTCTTCGCAAGTCGGTGGTGCGGGCGGCGTGCCGCAAATGCCGGTCAGTTGTCGGACTTGTAGCGGGGCGCTTCGACTTTGGGCGCCTGGCGCAGCAGGACGATGGAGATGCGCCGGTTGCGCGGCGACCGGGGCTCCTCCGGGACGAAGTGCTCCTGGTCGGCGCGGCCGACGACCGAGGCGATGCGCTCGGCCGGCAGCCCGGCGGCCAGCAGGGCGCGGCGGCTGGAGTTTGCGCGGTCGGTCGACAGCTCCCAGTTCGAGTAGTCCTTGCCGCTGGCGTAGGGCGTGGAATCGGTGTGGCCCTTGATGGCGATCGGATTGTCGAGCGTCTTCACCGCGTCGACGACCAGGGCCAGCAGGCGCTGCATGTGCGGGTACATCTCGGCGGAGCCGGAGGCGAACATCGAGCGGCCTTCCTGGTCGATGATCTGGATGCGCAGGCCTTCTGGGGTCTGATCGATCACCAGGTTCTTCGCGAAATCGCTGAGGTCGGGCACGGATTCCAGCGCCTGGCGCAGCTCGGCCTCGGCCTGGGCGAAGCGCTCCTGCTCGAGCTCGCGCGCCAGCCTGTCGATTTCGGCGCGGTCCACCGGCGGCTCGGTCTGCTCTTCGGATTGCTCCTTGGAGCCGGGCAGGGCCACGGTGATGCCGATCGGGGAGGTATCGTTCATCATCGCCCCTTCGGCGGTGATGGTGCGGCCGCCCAGCACGCCGTCGGACCCACTCGGATTCTGGGACACGCTCTCGGGGTTGAAGGCGGTGACCGGCGAGAAGTATTCGGCGATGCCTTCCTTCTGTTCCTCGGTGGTCGCGCTCAGCAGCCAGAGCAGCAGGAAGAACGCCATCATCGCGGTCACGAAGTCGGCGTAGGCCACCTTCCAGGCGCCGCCGTGATGGCTGGCGGCGCTTACCTTCTTGACCTTCTTGATGATGACGACGGTGGCGTCGTTGTTGCCCGCTGCTGCCATGGCGACGAGTCCGCCCTATGCCGGCGGCGGCAGTGCGCCGACCGCGTCCTCGACCTCATAGAAGGTCGGGCGGTCGTGCGAATGCAGCGCCTTGCGCGCGAATTCCACCGACACCGCGGGCGGCGAGCCGTGCATGTGCGCGAGCAGGGCGGCCTTGATACAGTGGAGGTACTTGATTTCCAGGTTGCAGACCGACTGGGCCTTGGCGGCGATCGGGCCGATGAAGCCGTAGGAGATCCAGACGCCGAGGAAGGTGCCGACAAGAGCGCCGCCGATCAGCTTGCCGAGGATCTCCGGCGGCTCGGTGATGGAGCCCATGGTCTTGATCACGCCGAGCACCGCGGCGACGATGCCCAGTGCCGGCATGCCATCGGCCATGATCTGCAAGGCATGGGCGACTTCGGAGTGCTCGTGGTGCACCACCTCGATCTCCTCGTCCATCAGCGTTTCCATCTCGTGCGGGTCGTTGGAGCCGAGAGTCATCATGCGCAAGTAGTCGCACATGAAGGTGATCGCCGTCTCGTTGGCGAGCACGCCGGGAAACTGCTGAAAGAGCGCGGAGTCGTGCGGGTTCTCGATGTGCTTTTCGAGCCCCAGGTTGCCCTTGGTCTTGGCGACCTTCAGAATCTGGTACAGCAGGCTGATGAGCTCGACGTAGTTGTCTTTGGAATACTTGGAGCCCTTGAGCGACTTGTTGATAGCACTGCCGGTGGCCTTCACGACAGACGCGGTGTTGCCGATAATGAAGGCACCGATGGCGGCGCCGACGATGATCACCGCCTCGAACGGCTGCCACAGCACCGCGACCTTGCCGCCCATGGCGGCATAGCCGCCGAGCGTGCTGGCGACAACGATCAAGATACCGACAATCAGCCCCATGGAGCCCCGACCCGTGTGAAAACAGCCGCTGCAGACCGCCTGGGAGAGGCGGCCTTCGAAGGTGGCTGATTTGGGTTAAAAAGTGGTTTAGTCGCAGGCGGCAAAGGCCGGAAATTGTTGGTTTGTGGTGGCTTTTTCGGCCTTGCCCGCATTACTATCCGGCCGCCGGCGCCCGGCGGCGCGCGTAGATCTGCCGATGATGTTGAGGTTCGATGACCTTCGATTCCCTTACCTTCCGCCGCGCCCTGGGCTGCTTCGCGACCGGCGTGACCGTGGTCACCGCGCGGGACGCCTCGGGGCGCAACTGCGGCATCACGATCAACTCGTTCTCCTCGGTTTCCCTGGAGCCGCCGCTGATCCTGTTCTGCCTCGACAAGGAGACGCCGAGCTTCGACAGCCTCTGCGCGGTCGAGCGCTTCGCGGTCAACGTCCTTCGGGCCGAGCAGCACGCCCTCTCGGTGCGCTTTTCAACGGCCGGCGCCGACAAGTGGGATACGGTCGACCATGACCTCTGGGCCGGCGGGCTGCCGGTGCTGCGCGGCTGCCTCGCCAGCTTCGCCTGCCGTCGGGAAGCGCTCTACGAAGGCGGCGACCATGTGATCATCGTCGGCCGCGTTGAGCAGTTGGCCATCGATGGGGACGGCGATCCGCTGATCTATTTCAGGAGCGACTACCGTTCGGCCGGGCCGACGGTCTGAGCTGCCGAGCCGTCAGGCGAGGGCGTTCGCCAGGTCGGCGACAAGATCGTCCTCCCCCTCGATGCCCACCGACAGCCGCACCAGGCTGTCGCTGATGCCGAGCGCCGCGCGGTTCTCCGGCGGGATCGAGGCATGGGTCATGATCGCCGGATGCTCGATCAGGCTCTCGACGCCGCCCAGGCTCTCGGCCAGGGCGAAGACCTCGACCCGCTCGAGAAACCGCCGGGCCTCGTCGAGGCCACCCTTGAGGAAGGCGGTGACCATGCCGCCCGGCGCGTCCATTTGCTGCTCGGCGAGGACGTGCTGGGGATGGCTCTGCAGGCCGGGATAGATCACCTTGGCCACCTTGGGATGACGGGCGAGATACTCGGCCACCGCCATGGCGTTGCTGCAATGGCGTTCCATGCGCAGCGCCAAAGTCTTCAGGCCGCGCAGGGCGAGGAAGCTGTCGAAGGGACCCTGAACGGCGCCGACGGCGTTCTGCAAAAAGGAAAGCTGATCGGCCAGAGCGGCGTTGTCGCCGACCACCAGGATGCCGCCGACCATGTCGGAGTGGCCGTTGAGGTACTTCGTGGCCGAATGCATGACCACGTCGAAGCCGAGCTCCAGCGGCCGCTGGACCCAGGGTGTGGCAAAGGTGTTGTCGCAGGCAGCGAGGATGCCGCGCTTGCGGGCGAAGGTCGCGACGGCCTCCAGATCGACCAGCTTCAGCAGCGGATTGGTCGGTGTCTCGACCCAGATGAGCCGGGTTTCCGGGCGCACCGCCGCTTCCAGGCTCTCCAGGCTCGCCATGTCGACGAAGCTGAAGTCGAGGCCCGCCGAGCGCCGGCGCACCCCCTCGAACAGGCGGTAGGAGCCGCCGTAGAGGTCGTCCATGGCGATGACGTGGCTGCCGCTGTCGAGGCAATCCAGCAGGGTGGCGATGGCGGCAAGGCCCGAGGCGAAGGCATAGCCGCGCTCGCCGCTCTCCAGGTCGGCGATGCACCGCTCGTAGGCCATGCGCGTGGGATTCTGTGAGCGGCTGTACTCGTAGCCCTTGTGGACCCCGGGGCTCTCCTGCACGTAGGTGGAGGTGGCATAGATCGGCGGCATGATGGCGCCGGTCGAGGGGTCGGGCGCCTGGCCGGCATGGATGACGCGGGTGGCGAAGGCCGGCCTGTTGCGGGTTCGCGGGGAATCGGGCATGGCGTCTATCGCATCCTTCGGCGCAGGTGGTTGAGCAGGTCGATACGCGTGATGAGGCCCATGAAGGTGCCGCCCCGGAACACGATGGCGACGTGATCCCTGGCGAAGATCGGCAGCAGATCCTCCAGCGGCTGGGCGGCATCGACGGTCTCCAGCCGGCTGGTCATCGCGCTGGCGACCGCATCCTTGAAGCGGGTGTCGTCGTGGAAGACCTTCATCAGAATGTCGCTCTCGTCGACGATGCCGACGACCTCGCCGTTCTTGTCGAGCACCGGTAGCTGGGAGATGTCGTAGAGCTTCATCCGGCCGTAGGCGATCAGCAGGTTGTCTTCGGCGCTGACGGTGACCGTGCTGTCCTCATCGTGGCGCCGACTGACGAGATCGCTCAGGTCGCCCTTCTGCTCGCGCTCGATGAAGCCCTGGTCGATCATCCAGTAGTCGTTGAACATCTTCGAGAGGTACTTGTTGCCGCTGTCGCAGACCAGGGTGACGACCCGCTTCGGCGTCTGCTGCTCACGGCAGTAGCGCAGCGCGGCGGCGATCAGGGTGCCGGACGACGATCCGGCGAGGATGCCTTCGCGCTCAAGCAGCTCGCGCGCCGTCAGCATCGACTCCCTGTCGGAAATCTCGTAGGCCTTGCGCACGCGCGACAGGTCGGCGACGTCGGGCAGGAAGTCCTCGCCGATGCCTTCGACCATCCAGCTCCCGACCTCCTTGCGGAGGTGCCCGGTCTCGATGTATTCGGCGAGGATCGAGCCCTTGGGGTCGGCCAGCACCATCTCGGTCTTGTCGGACACCTTGGCAAAGAAGCGCGCGAGCCCGGTGATGGTCCCGCCGGAGCCGACGCCGCAGACGATGGCGTCGACTTCGTGCTCCATCTGCTCCCAGATCTCCGGCCCGGTGGTGGCCTCATGGGCCTGCGGATTGGCGGGGTTGCCGAACTGGTTGATGAAGATGGCGCCGGTCTCGGCCGCGATGCGCTGTGCCATGTCCTGGTAATACTCGGGGTGGCCCTTGCCGACGTCGGAGCGGGTCAGGATCACCTCGGCGCCGAGCGCGCGCAGGTGAAAGATCTTTTCCTGCGCCATCTTGTCCGGCACCACCAGGGTGAGGCGGTAGCCCTTCTGCGCGGCGACGAGGGCGAGGCCGAGACCGGTGTTGCCGGCTGTCGCCTCGATCAGGCTTCCTCCGGGCTTCAGCCGGCCGTCATGCTCCGCCGCCTCGATCATCGACTTGCCGATGCGATCCTTGATCGAGCCGCCGGGATTCTCGCTCTCGAGCTTCAGGAACAGGCGGCAGGGACCGGTATCCAGGCGGCATACCTCGACCATCGGCGTGTTGCCGATGCGGTCCAGAACATTGTGAAAGACGGCGCCGGCCGGAGCCATTCGGAACCTCCTCGCTAATCCGCGGCGATTTCAGGCATATCCCGTAAGGGATGCGGGCGGCCAGCGCAATATCTGGATAAATTCTGTGGCGCGCGGAGCGTTCCCGCTTTGCGCCCCCAAGTCCATACACCCGTGAGGCGCAGGCGGGATCACGCGCCGTAGGCGGAATGGGCGGAGAGCGCGCGGGTGGGAAAGCCGTTCTGCTCCAGGCTGGCGATGATTTCCTTCACGTGCTCGGCATTGCGGGTCTCCAGCACCACGTCGACGTCGGCCCGCTTGGCCGGCACGTCATAGAACAGCCGCTGATGATAGACCTCGATGATGTTGGCGCTGCTGCGCCCGATCACGTCCGCGATCCTGGCCAGGGTGCCGGGCTGGTCGACGATGGCGATGCGCAGGCGCACCATGCGGCCGTCGCGCACGAGCCCACGCGCCAGCACGCCCGACAGCAGGCGCACATCGATGTTGCCGCCGCAGATGATCGTGACCACCTTGCGGCCGGCAAAGCGCTCGGGGTCGTTGAGGATGGCCGCGACGCCGGCGGCGCCGGCGCCCTCGGCGACGATCTTCTGCTCCTCCACCAGCCGGTTGATGGCGGCTTCGATAAGGCTCTCCGGCACGATGGCGATGTCCTCGACGAGCCGGCCGATGATCTCGCGCGTCAGCTTGCCGGGGTTCTTCACCGCGATGCCGTCGGCAAGGCTGCTGCCGCCGGGCAACTCGCTGCGGCCCCGGAGGGAATTGGCCATGGAGGGATAGAGCTCGGTCTCGGCGCCGATCATGCGCACCGCCGGGTTGGCTGCCTTCGCCGCCAGCGAGATCCCGGAGATCAGGCCGCCGCCGCCGATCGGCACCACGATGGTATCGACATCCGGCAGATCCTCCATGATCTCGAGGCCGATGGTGCCCTGGCCGGCGATGACGTCGGTGTCGTCGTAGGGATGCACGAAGGTGAGACTTTCCTTCGCGGCGATCTCGCGGGCAGCCTGGGCGGAGGCGTCCAGGGTCTCGCCGGTCAGCACCACCCGGGCGCCGAACGATTTCGTGCGCTCGACCTTGGAGAAGGGCGCGAACTCCGGCATCACGATGGTGGCGGGGATGCCGAGGCGGCTGGCGTGGTAGGCGACGCCCTGGGCATGGTTGCCGGCGGACATGGCGATGACGCCGCGCCGCGCCTCGTCGGGGGTCAGGTTGCTGAGGCGCACGTAGGCGCCGCGGTCCTTGAAGGAGCCCGTGCGCTGCAGGTTCTCCAGCTTCAGGTACAGCTCGCAGCCGAGCACCTCGGACATGCGGGCGGCCGGCACCAGCGGGGTGCGGATCACCTGTCCCTGCAGGCGTTCGGCGGCTGCGCGAATATCGTCGATGGTGGTGGTCAAGGAGTCCTCCGGGGAGGTGAATTGCGCGCTGCCGAAGCCGCCGGCCGCGACGCCGTCTATTGTTCGGACGGCAGCAGACTTAGCTGTTCTGCCAACGCCCAGCTTTCGGGAGCCAGCGACACCGTCTGGCCGTCGCGCCAGCGCAGCGTCAGGTTGCCGTAGAGACGCGACAGCGGATTGCCGGACTGGCCGGTCGCGATCATGAAGCGCGAGCGATCGAGGTTCTCCAGGTCGTAGACGGCGCGGAAGCCGGCGCCGTGGACGTCCTCGAACAGCGTGTCCGGGCCGCCTGCCATGCGCGCTGCGGCGCGGTTCACCGTGTCGTTGCCGCCGTCCGCCTCCACGCTGTAGCTGAACAGCCCGCTCAGCATCGGCAGGCGGCTCAGCAGGCCGTGGTCGAAGCGCGCCACATGCGCCTCGCCCCAGCGCCAGGCCGACATGTCGCTGCCGAAACGTTTGCCCAGATGATCGAGCGCCATCTCCAGCGCGCGGTTGATCTGGATGTCGCAGCTTTCGGTTTCATCCGGTGTGGTGGTGTCGTCACACCAGGCGCTGCCGTTGGCGATGAGCCGCTCGATGGTATAGATGCCGCCGTCCAGGAATTCGAGGTAATTGGGTCCCAGCTCGTCGGAGAGGATGGTGCGGCCAAGGGCCCATACCCAGGCTTGCAGAATCAGCGGCTCCGGCGCATTGCGATGCATCTGCCGGTCCCAGGCGCGCAGGCGGGCGACGGCCTCGCGGGCGCGTGCCTCCACCGGCGTGTTGGCGAGCAGCGTGGGCAGAACCCGGTCAGCCGAGCTGGCCACGATGTCCTGCTGCAGGATGACGGAATCGGTCACCCCGTGACTGCCGGCGGTATCGCCGAGCACGGTGGCGATGCGCTCGGCCCGGTATGGCGGCGGCCAGTCCACGGCGATGAGGTGCGCGAAGTTGTCCGGGACGATCTTGTTGTTGGCGTTGATGATGAGGCCGTCGCGCGGGTTGCTGATGGACGGCAGCTCCTCGAAGGGCACGAAGCCGATCCAGTCGAACTCGCCGCTCCAGCCCGGCACCGGGTGCTGCCCGTTGCCGGCACGGCGGACCGGCACGCGCGCCGGCGCCATGAAGCCGATGTTGCCGGCCACGTCGGCGAAGACGACGTTCTGCTGCGGGGCATGGAACTGCCGCAACGCCTCGCGGAAGGAGTCGACGCTGCCGGCATGGTTCATGCGATAGAGGGCGTCGGGCGTGCCGTCGTCGGGCCGCAGCGCCGGCCAGGACAGGGCGAGGACGGCATCGGCGGCGCTCGATCCCTGCGGGACGACATCGCTCATCACCGGGCCGTGCCGGGTCTCGCGGACGATGAGGCGCACCGACTCGCCGCCGCTGATGCGGATGAACTCGTCGCGCACCTTGAACGGCTCGCTTCCCTCTGGCGTCTCGTAGGAATCCGGATCGTCGGCGACAACCCGCTCGATGAAGAAGTCCTGGGTGTCGCTGTGGGTCGTGGTGAAACCCCAAGCGAGGGTGGCGTTGTGGCCGAGCAGCAGGAAGGGCACGCCGGGGGAGGTGGCGCCGACCAGCGTCAGCCCCGGGGCCTCGAGCCGGGCCAGGAACCAGACCCCCGGCGCCTCCAGCGGCAGGTGCGGGTCGTTGGCGAGGATCGGGCTGCCGGTCGCCGTGCGCTCGCCGGCGAGCGCCCAGACGTTGGAAGCGCCGGTGGGCTGCAGTCCCGGCGGGAGCAGGTTGGCGAGCTGCGTGGCGACAGACTGGTCGATCAGCCGGCTCGCCTCGGCGATGGTCACCGGCGCATCGGCCGGATAGCTGGGCCACAGCTCGGCGATCTGCGGGGCCGAGAAGCGGCCGGCGAGGCGGGTGCGGCTCAGCTCGTCGCGCCAGTTCTCCGACAGCCTCAGGGCCATGAGCCGGCCCCACAGCAGGGAGTCCGCCGGGCTCCAGGGCTCGGGCTCGTAGCGCAGGATCTGGAACTCCAGCGGCAGCGGACCGGAGCGCTCGGTGAGGAAGGCGTTGACGCCTTCCGCATAGGCCTGCAGGGCCGTCTTGGTTTCGCCGGAGAGGTGCTCGAGATTGGCCTCGGCGAGCTGGCGGAAGCCGAGGGTGCGGAAAAAGCGATCGAGGCTCAGCGTCGACTCCCCCATCACCTCGGAGAGGCGGCCGGAGGCGGTGCGGCGCATGAAATCCATCTGCCACAGGCGCTCCTGGGCATGGACGAAGCCGAGCGCGCGGTAGAGGTCGTGCTCGTTGGCCGCCTGGATCCGCACCATGCCGTCACTGTTGCGGCGCACGGTGACCGGTGCTTCCAGCGCCGCGATGCGAACCTCGCCCGCCGTTTTCGGCAGGGAACCGCGCATCCAAAGGTAGCCGCCGCCCAGCAGGATGGCGGCGAGGATCAGCAGCCCGCCGAGGACGACCACAAGGACGCGCCGAATCGCTCTCATCGCTCTACTTATACCGCCTTTGACCCGTCGCACGCCTGTGGCCTTTTGACCGGCCACCCGGGCCCCAGCATGCCTGCCAAACCCTTGACAGATCATTTCCCGCCGGCCGATTCCCGGTCGGGGACAGCGAAGCCGCCGGCCGCGGCCGGGTCAGGCGGCGGAGCTGAAGCTGTCCTTGAAGCGGTCGCGCAGCAGGTTCTTCTGCACCTTGCCCATGGTGTTGCGCGGCAGCTCGTCCACGAAGAACACCTTCTTCGGCACCTTGAAGTTGGCGAGCGCGGCCTTGGCGGTGGCCTGGATGGCCTCGGCCGTCACCTCGGGACCGCCGCCGGCGCGCTTCACCACCGCGAGCACCGCCTCGCCGAAGTCGGGGTGCGGCACGCCGATGACCGCCGACTCCTGCACGCCCGCGATCGCGTCGATGCAGAGCTCGATCTCCTTCGGATAGACGTTGAAGCCGCCGGAGATGATGAGGTCCTTGGCCCGCCCGACGATATGGACGTAGCCGCGCTCGTCGATCGTCGCCACGTCTCCGGTGATGAAGAAGCCGTCCTTGCGGAACTCGGCGGCGGTCTTCTCCGGCTGGCGCCAGTAGCCGCGGAAGACGTTGGGGCCCTTCACCTCCAGCACGCCGACCGCGCCCTGCGGCAGGGTCCGGCCATCCTCGTCGACGACGCGCAGCTCGACCCCGGGCAGGGGGAAGCCGACGGTGCCGGCGATGCGCTCGCCGTCGAGCGGGTTCGAGGTGTTCATCGTCGTCTCGGTCATGCCGTAGCGCTCGAGGATGCGATGACCGGTGCGGACCTCGAACGCATGAAAGGTTTCGGCCAGCAGCGGCGCCGACCCGGAGACGAAGAGGCGCATGCCGGCGCAGGCCGCGCGCGTCAGCCGCGGGTTGGCGAGCAGGCGGGTGTAGAAGGTCGGCACGCCCATCATCGCGGTGGCGCGCGGCATCAGGTCCAGCACGGTGTCGGCGTCGAAACGGTTGACGAACAGCATGCGGCTGCCGCTCAGCAGCACGCAATGGGTGGCGACGAAGAGGCCGTGGGTGTGGAAGACGGGCAGGGCGTGGATCAGCACGTCATCGGCGCTGAAGCCCCAGGTGTCACGCAGGGTGAGGGTGTTGGAGCCGAGGTTGGCGTGGCTCAGCATGGCGCCCTTGGAGCGGCCGGTGGTGCCGCTGGTGTAGAGGATCGCCGCCAGGTCGTCGTCGGCGCGCGCCACGATGGGGGCATCGGGGTCGAGGCCGCGGCTGCGCTCGACGAGGCTGCCGTCGCCGTCCTCGCCGAGGGTGAGGACGCTGCCGACGCCGGCCTTGCGCGCGATATCGCCCAGCGCCGCCTCGTTCTGCGGCGCGCAGACCAGCACCCGCGGCTCGGCATCGCCGAGGAAATAGGCGACCTCTGCCGCCTTGTAGGCGGTGTTGAGCGGCAGGTAGACGCCGCCGGCCCGCAGCACCGCCAGGTAGAGCAGCAAGGCCTCGGGCGATTTCTCGATCTGCGCGGCAACGCGGTCTCCCGGCTGGACACCGCAATCGACGAGCAGGCGCGCGAGGCGGCCGGCACCGGCCTCGAGATCGGCATAGCTCATGCGCCGGCCGGCGGGCGTCTCGAGCACGGTGCTGGCGCGGTCGGCCGGGAAATGCTGCTGCAACAGGGAATAGAGATTGGTCATCGGATGGCTCTGCCTGATGACGCCGCAACCGCTCCTCAAGCGGTCATGGCGTGGACGTAGGACTCGGGAAGCGCGGAGATGAGGTCGGTGAAGACGTCGCCCTGGATGGTCACGTGGTGCGACATCGCCTCCGAAGCCGCCTGCGCGGCACCGCCGACAATGGCATCGACAACGGCACGGTGCTCGCTCCACGACTTCATGATGCGCCCAGGATGGTTGAGCTGGAAGCGCCGGTAGGGCGACAGCCGGTTGCGCATGTTGCGCGTGGTCTCTTCCAGATAGGCGTTGTGCGAGCCGGCGTAGATGACTTCGTGGAAGCGGCGATTGGCGTCGTAGTAGGCGTGCACCTCGCCGGCCTCGGCGAGGGTGCGGCAGGCGTCGTGGACCTCGGTCAGGTGGCGCCGCTCCTCGGCCGTCATGCGCCGTGCCGCCAGCCGGGCGCAGAACGATTCCAGCTCCGCCATCACTTCGAACATGTGCAGAAGCTGCGTCACCGTCACCGTCGCGACCACGGCGCCCTGGCGCGGGCGCAGCACCACGAGGTCGGCTGCGGCGAGCTCGCGCAGCGCCTCGCGGACCGGTGTGCGGGAAACCCCGAAGTGCTGGGCCAGCTTGCTCTCGTCGAGACGCGCACCGGGCGGACGCTGGCCCGAGAGGATTTCCTCCTCCAGGCTGTCGCGCAGCGCCATCGCCCGGGATGCGGCCTTGGTTTTCATGGGGCGAAGTATAGGCGCATGCAAATTATGCCCGCAAGCATGCACTTTGCTCTGGATTGTATGCAAGGCTGGACAGGCCGGTTGGAGGGCGCTACGTTTTGCGGAACAAGAGGCGACGCCGTGGCAGCGGGTGTCGACCGAGCAACAAGCAACCGGGAGGAACTCAGTAATGTCTATGAAAATGCGTGTGCTCTTTTCCACCACGGCCGTGGTGGTGGGCTTGGCCGTGGCCGGCACGGCCGGTGCGGCAGACGTGACGCTGAAGGCGTCGCACCAATGGCCGGGCGGCAAGGGCGATCCCCGCGACGAGATGGTGCAGATCATCGCGCGCGAGGCTGCGGCGGCAGACGTCGGCCTGGAGATCCAGGTCTATCCCGGCGCCTCGCTGTTCAAGCCGGCCGAGCAGTGGAACGCCATGGTCAAGGGCCAGCTCGACATCTCGGCTTTCCCGCTCGACTACGCCAGCGGCCGCCATCCGCAGTTCAGCGCCACGCTGATGCCGGGCCTGGTGAAGAACCACGACCATGCCCTGCGCCTGAACGACTCGCCGTTCATGCAGGACATCAAGAAGATCGTGAATGACTCGGGGGTCGTCGTGCTGGCCGACGCCTGGCTCGCCGGCGGCTTCGCCTCGACCAAGAACTGCATCCTTGCTCCGGAGACGATGGAGGGGCAGGTGACCCGTGCCGCCGGCCCGGCCTTCGAGCAGATGCTGGTGGGTGCCGGGGCGTCGATCGCGTCCATGCCGTCGTCGGAAATCTACACCGCCATGCAGACCGGCGTGCTGGATGCCGCCAACACCAGCTCCGGCAGCTTCGTGTCCTACCGTATCTATGAGCAGGTGAAGTGCCTGACCGAGCCGGGCGACCACGCGCTGTGGTTCATGTACGAGCCGATCCTGATGTCGAAGAGTAGCTGGGACGACCTCAGCGACGAGCAGCAGAAGGCGCTGACGGCGGCCAGCCAGAAGGCCGAGGACTACATGACGGAGCAGGCCAAGCTGCTCGACGACAAGGCGGTGGACGTCTTCGAGAAGGCCGGCGTCGAGGTCGTGAGCATGTCGGCCGAGGACGCCGCCGCCTGGCGCGCCATTGCCCAGGAGACGTCGTACAAGATCTTCGCCGAGAAGGTTCCCGGCGGCCAAGAGCTGATCGAGAAGGCGCTGGCCGTCGAGTAACGGCAGCCGGCCGCAGTTGAGGGGCGCCGGTGCCGAAAGTCACCGGCGCCCCTCTGTTCTCTTTCTGACCCTTGGTCCCGCGGCCCAGGGCCTTCATCCAGTCGAGGCTGTCTTGGAACTGTTCATCAACACCGTGCGCCGGCTGTCGGAGTTCTGCGGCGTGCTCTCGGCGCTTGCCCTGGCGGCGGCCGTGCTGGTCGTCTGCCACATGGTGGTGATGCGCTACGTGCTGGGAGAATCGACGATCTGGCAGACCGAGTTCACCATCTACAGCATCGTCGGCGCGACGCTGATCGGCAGCCCCTACGTGCTGCTGCGCCGGGGCCATGTGAACGTCGACCTGCTGCCGCTCTACCTGCCGCACCGCGCGCGCCTGGTGATGGCCTTCGTTGCCTCGCTCCTGGGTCTGGCCTTCTGCCTGGTGCTGGCCTACAGCGGCTTTGAGCTGTGGCAGGATTCCTGGGAGGGCAACTGGACGACCAGCACGATCTGGGCGCTGCCGCTGTGGATCGCCTACGCGCCGCTGCCCATCGGCATCGGGCTGCTCTGCCTGCAGTACGTCGCCGACCTGCTGTGCCTGGTAACCGGCAGGGAAATGCCCTTCGGCCTCGAGCCGGACTCGCGCCCATGAGCCCGCTCGCGCTCGGCGTCCTGATCGGCGTCGTCACCATCGCGGTGCTGGCAACCGGTATTCCCATCGCCTTCGGGCTGGGCCTTGTGGCCCTGGGGTTCCTCATCGCCGTCGACGGCTGGGACAGCCTCAGCATTGTCGCGGACACCTTCTTCGCCGGCCTTGCGGAGTTCGGGCTGGTGGCGATCCCGATGTTCGTCCTTATGGGCGCGGCGGTGGCCTCGTCTCCGGCCGGCAAGGACCTCTATGCCGCGCTCGACCGCTGGCTCCACCGGGTGCCCGGCGGCCTCATCATCTCCAACATCGGCGCCTGCGCGATCTTCGCGGCGCTGTCGGGCTCGTCGCCGGCGACCTGCGCGGCGATCGGCAAGATGGGCATTCCCGAGATGCGCCAGCGCGGCTATCCCGACGGCCTCGCCGCGGGGTCGATCGCCGCCGGCGGCACGCTGGGCATCCTGATTCCGCCCTCGGTCACCATGATCGTCTACGGCATCGCCACGGAGACCTCGATCGGTCGGCTGTTCATCGCCGGGCTGCTGCCCGGGCTGATGCTGACCGCGCTGTTCATGGCTTGGTCGCTGTACGCCGCCTGGCGCGGCGGCTACCGTTTCAATCTTTCCGAGGCAGGCTACTCTCTGCGCGAGAAGCTGGTCGTGCTGCCGCGCGTGCTGCCGTTTCTCATCATCATCGCCGGCGTGCTCTACGTGCTCTACGGCGGTATCGCCACGCCGTCGGAGGCTGCCGGGGTCGGCGCGATGTTCTGCATCCTGCTGGTGGTTGTGATCTACGGCCTCGTCCTGCGTAGCTGGCAGCCGCGCCGCGTGCTGCAGATCGTCACCGAGAGCACGCGCGAGTCGGTGATGATCCTGATGATCGTCGGCTCCTCGGCACTCTTCGCCTACACTCTCTCGAGCCTCTTCGTCACCCAGTCGGTCGCGGCCTGGATCGCCGACCTGGAAGTGAACCGCTGGGTGCTGATGGCGATGATCAACGTCTTCCTGCTGGTCGCGGGCTGCTTCCTGCCGCCGGTCGCGATCATCCTGATGGCGGCGCCGGTCCTGCTGCCGATCATAACCTCCGCGGGCTTCGACCCTTACTGGTTCGCCGTGGTCCTCACCATCAACATGGAAATCGGCCTGATCACGCCGCCGGTCGGCCTTAATCTTTATGTCATCAACGGCATCGCGCCGGACATCGCGTTGCCGGCCATTCTCAAGGGCGCTTTGCCCTTCATGCTCGCGATGGTTATCGGTATCGTGCTGCTGTGCTTTTTCCCGTCGATCGCCACCAGGCTGCCGAACGCCATGCTGGGGCAGGGGATTTAGGGGGTCTGAGAAAGGACGCCGCATGCCGGAGGGGCCGCAGGAAACACTGGTCGAGCGCACACTGACGAACCTTGCCTCCGCCTGGCGCGACATCGCGCAGTCGGCGGCGCGTACCGTCGGCCTGGCGAAGGCGCCGGCGGAGGCCTCGCCGGAATCCCTCGAGCGCCTCATGCGGGACTGCCTGGAGGCGCGCGGCGGCGAGGTCTCGGCGCGCATGCGGGCGGCCGCTCTCGGCCGCATCTACCTGGAGCAGGACGCGGAAGGCCGCCAGCGCTTCCTGACGGTGCTCGCCCGCGAGTTTTCGGTTTCGGCAAACGCAGTCGACGAGGCCGTGGCCCATTACCAGGCCGCCGCCAGCGACACGGAGCGGCTGAAGGCGGAGAGCCGGCTGCGGCGGACGCTGCAGCCGCCCCGCCTGCGTCTCCTCACCCAGTTCAACGCGCTGCCGGAGGGGGTGAAGTTCCTGGTCGACCTGCGCGCCGACCTGCTGGCGCTGCGCGGCGACGACCCCTATCTCCAGGGCCTCGACAACGACCTGCGCGAGCTGTTGCTGTCGTGGTTCGACACCGGCTTCCTCGACCTGCGCGCCATCGACTGGAACTCGCCGGCCTCGCTGCTCGAGAAGCTGGTCGCCTACGAAGCCGTGCACCAGATCACCTCCTGGCAGGATATGCGCAACCGGCTGGATTCCGACCGCCGCTGCTATGCGCTGTTCCATCCGCGCATGCCCGAAGAGCCGCTGGCCTTCGTAGAGGTGGCGCTGGTGCAGGGCATGGCCGGCTCGGTTCAGGCGCTGCTCGACCAGCAGGCGCCGCAGATGGACCCGCGGCAGGCCGATACGGCGATCTTCTACTCGATCTCCAACACCCAGAAGGGGCTGAAGCAGATCTCCTTCGGCGACTACCTCATCAAGCGGGTGGTGCAGACCCTGTCGCGCGAGTTTCCGAGGTTGAAGATCTTTGCCACGCTGTCACCCATTCCGGGCTTCCGCCGCTGGCTCGACGCCCTGCCGGAGCCGGAGCTGGCGGCGGCCTTCACGCCCGAGGACCTGGCGGAGCTGCCGGCGCTGTCCAAGCAGCGCGGCCTGAAGCAGACCGTCGCCGACCTCGTTGCAGCGCCCGGCTGGGCGATGCAGCCGAAGCTGGCGGCCTCGCTGGAGCGGCCGCTCATGCTGCTTGCCGCCCGCTATCTGATGGCCAAGCGCGACGATGGGCAGCCGCTCGATGCGGTGGCGCGCTTCCACCTGCGCAACGGGGCGCGGCTGGAGCGCCTCAACTGGTTGGGCGACCTCTCGGACAACGGCATGGTGCAGTCCTGCGGCCTGATGGTGAACTACCGCTACGTGGTCGACGAGATCGAGACCAACCACGAGGCCTACATGAAGGACGGCCACATCGCCCTCGGTGCGGAGATGCGCAGCCTGCTGCGCTCGGCGCGCGATGCGGCGGGCTCGCGCCTGCGGCTGCTCGGCATCGGCTGAGGGGGCGAGCCGAGACTTCCCCTTGCCGCCGCGCCGGCGCTTCCTATAGAAGGGGCCGGAGAGTGTCCGCCCTGTGACCCCCGAGGTGGCTCTGAGTGGCTGTCGATAAAGGCCAGTTCACCGACGTGACCGCGGTTGCCCGTGCTCTGCAGCCGAGCTACCCCGTCTACTGCCTGCGCCCCGACGTGCTCACGGGCACTGCCAGGCGCTTCATCAGCCAGTTTCCCGGCACTGTGCTCTATGCGGTGAAGTGCAATCCGCATCCGCTGGTGCTGGGCGCGCTCTACAAGGGCGGCATCCGCCATTTCGATACCGCCTCGCTGGGAGAGATCGCGCAGGTGTCGGATGCCTTCGACGAGGCCCACACCTACTTCATGCATCCGGTGAAGGCGCGCGCGGTCATCAAGACCGCCTACCGCGTCTATGGCGTGCGCCACTTCGTGGTCGATCACCGGGACGAGCTGGACAAGGTGATCGCGGAGGTAGGCGCGCAGGGCCTCACCATCATGGTGCGGGTGAACACGCCGCCGGCCGACGACACTCTCTACCACTTGGCGGCCAAGTTCGGCGCCGCGCCGGACGATGCGGCGGCGCTGATGCAGGAAGCGAGCCGGCAGGGCTGTGCCGTCGGCCTCGCCTTTCACGTCGGCTCCCAGTGCCGCAGCCCTGAAGCCTACGTCGCCGCCCTTGATCTGCTCGGCGAGGTAATCGCCAAGGCCGGCGTGCAGCCCAGTTGCATCGACGTCGGTGGCGGCTTTCCGGCTGCCTATGGCGACCGCCCGGTGCCGGCGCTCGATGCCTACATGGAGGCCATCCGGCGCGGCCTGAAGCAACTGAAGCTGAGCCCCACCGTGGCGGTCTTCGCCGAGCCGGGCAGGGCGCTGGTGGCGCAGGGCTGCTCGCTGCTGACCCAGGTGCAGCTCCGCAAGGACGACCGGCTCTACATCAACGACGGCATCTACGGTAGCCTCTCGGAGATGAACACCGTCGCCATCCGCCTGCCGGCACGGCTCATCCGCCTGAGCGGCCCGGTGTCGGCGACGATGGGCGAGTTCGCCCTCAACGGGCCGACCTGCGATTCCCTGGATGTGCTGCCCGGCACCTTCACGCTGCCCGAGGATGTGCGCGAAGGCGACTGGATCGAGATCGATCAGGTCGGCGCCTACTCCAATGCCCTCGCCACCCGCTTCAACGGCTTCTACCCAGAGACCTTCGTGCAGGTCTTCGATGCGCCGCCCGCGCTCGTGGCGGCCGCGTGAGCGGCGATGCCGGACGTCCGCAGCCATAGCCTCGCCTGCCTGTCGAAAAGTGGATTTCATCGCGTCGCCTACCGCGAGTTCGCGCCGCAGGGAACCGTCCCCGAGCACCCGGTGCCGGTCGTCTGCATCCATGGCCTCGCCCGCAATGCCCGCGACTTCGACGCCCTGGCGGCGACGCTCGCGGCCGCGGGACGGCGCGTCGTTGCCGTCGACGTTGTCGGCCGCGGCGACAGCGAGTGGCTGCGCGATCCGCTGGACTACGTCTACCCGCAGTATGTCTCGGACATGGCAACGCTGATCGCGCGTCTCGGCTGCGCCCAGGTGGACCTCGTCGGCACCTCCATGGGCGGGCTCATCGGCCTGCTGCTGGCGGCCCAGCCCGGCACCCCGCTGCGCCGCCTGGCGATGAACGACGTCGGCCCCTTCATCCCCAAGGCTGCCCTCGCGCGCATCCTCGATTATGTCGGCAAGGACCCGCGCTTTGCCGACCTGGCCGCTGCCGAGGCCTACCACCGCAAAGTCTACAGTGGCTTCGGCGCCTTGAGCGTTGCGCAGTGGCGCCACCTGACGGAAACCTCGATCCGCCCGGACGGCACGGCCTGGCGCCTGCACTACGATCCGCGCATCGCCCAGCCGCTGCGCGCGGCAGAGCCCGCCGATGTCGATCTCTGGGCCTTGTGGGACCGCGTGAGCTGCCCGGTGCTGGTGCTGCGCGGCGCGCAGTCCGATCTGCTGCTGGCCGAGACGGCGGCGGAGATGATGCGGCGCGGCCCCTGCGCCGAGGTGATCGAGGTGCCCGGCTGCGGCCACGCCCCCGCCATGCTGGAGCCGGCGCAGACCCATGCCATCCGCGACTGGCTGGCGAGGGAATGACCTGGCACAACCTGGCAGCGGGAACGCTCTTTGCGTCGTTGTAGTCCCTGCCGACGGCAGCTTCCCCCTCACCCAGCTTCGTCTAAGCTCGCTTCGCTCGCTAAGACGAAGCTGGGTGAGGGGGTGTCGCAGCCACACCGTCGTCGCCACCGGGGCACTCGCGAAAAGGAAGAGGCCGGCTCCGCGAGGGGCCGGCCTCTCTTTCTGTGCCCGCGCTCAGTCGTGCGTCAGCGGCCCGGCTGCTTCACCACGCGCAGGTAGGGCTTCTTCTCTTCCCAGCCGCTCGGGAACATCTCCTTGGCCTGCTCGTTGTTGACCGACGGCACGATGATGACGTCCTCGCCCTGCTTCCAGTTCACCGGCGTCGCCACCTTGTGCTTGGCGGTGAGTTGCAGCGAGTCGATGACGCGCAGCACCTCGTCGAAGTTGCGCCCGGTGCTCATCGGATAGGTGATCATCAGCTTGACCTGCTTGTCGGGCCCGATGACGTAGACATTGCGCACCGTCGCGTTGTCTGCCGCGGTGCGGCCCTTGGCGCTGTCGCCGGCGCTGGCCGGCAGCATGCCGTAGAGCTTCGCCACCTTGAGGTCGGAATCGCCGATCATCGGATAGTTCGGCGCCGTGCCCATGGTGTCCTCGATGTCCTTGGCCCACTTCTTGTGGTCCTCGACCGAGTCGACGCTGAGGCCGATGAGCTTCACGTTGCGCTTGTCGAACTCCGGCTTCAGCCGCGCGACGTAGCCGAGCTCGGTGGTGCAGACTGGGGTGAAGTCCTTCGGATGCGAGAACAGCACGGCCCAGCTATCGCCGATCCAGTCGTGGAACTTGACGGTTCCCTCGGTGGTCTCGGCGCTGAAGTCGGGCGCTGTCTGGTTCAGTTGTAACGCCATCGATATCTCCTCTTCGTTTTCTCGTGCAACGGCAATGCCTCATCCCCACGGCGGCGGTCCGGGGCCGCCGGTTGAAGCCGGCTGCCCGCCCGCCCGCGCGATCGGGCCTCAGGTCTCTCTCAGCAAGGCCGCGGCTTCCGCCGCGGCGTAGGTCAGCACGGCGTCGGCGCCGGCCCGCTTGAATGCCATCAGGGTTTCCAGCACCGCGCGGTCGTTGTCGAGCCAGCCGTTCTGGACGGCGGCCTTCAGCATGGCGTACTCGCCGCTCACCTGGTAGGCGAGAGTGGGCACCGAGAAGCTGTCCTTCACGCGGCGGATGATGTCGAGGTAGGGCAAGCCCGGCTTCACCATCACCATGTCGGCGCCCTCCTGCAGGTCGAGCGCGACCTCGCGCAGCGCCTCGTCGCTGTTGGCGGGGTCCAACTGGTAGGTCTTCTTGTCGCCGACGAGGCGCGCGCCGGAGCCGACCGCCTCGCGGAAGGGACCATAGAAGCAGCTAGCATACTTGGCGGCATAGGCGCAGATCTTCACCTCCTCGAAGCCGGCGCCGTCGAGGGCGCGGCGGATGGCGCCGACGCGGCCGTCCATCATGTCCGAAGGCGCGATCACGTCGCAGCCGGCGCGCGCCTGCACCAGCGCCTGGTCGCACAGCACCTCGACCGTCTCGTCATTGAGGATGCGCCCGTCGCGCAGCAGGCCGTCGTGGCCGTCGCTGTTGTAGGGGTCGAGCGCGACATCGCAGACGATGCCGATGTCGGGCAGCGCGTGCTTCACCGCGCGGACGGCGCGGCACACCAGGTTGCCCGGATTGACCGCCTCGCGCGCGTCCGGCGTCTTCAGTTCCTGCGCGGTATAGGGGAACAGCGCGACCGCGCCGATGCCTTGCTCGCCGGCGGCGCCGATGGCATCGACCAGGCAGTCGAGGCCGAGCCGGTCGACGCCCGGCATCGAGGCGACCGGCTGCCGGCCGTTGCCGTCGTGCACGAAGACCGGCCAGATCAGGTCGTCAGTGCCCAGCCGGTTCTCCGCGACCAGGCGGCGAACCCAGCCGGCGCTGCGGTTGCGCCGCAGCCGAACCTGAGGGAAGGCGCCGAGGCTGCTCTCCCTCTCTCCCGGGGTCCCTTTGGGGGCCTCCTGCGGCGCCGGGCGCCGCAGCGGCGCTGCGCTCTTTCGGATCGCTTCGCTCATCTTCCCTTCCGTTCCGCCAGCCGTTGGGGTCGGCTTCGGCTGGCCGCTGCCGAGTTTAGGCGCGGCCCGGTAGGACAACAAGGGCGGTCCCGGGCAGCGTGCCGCCCGGGACCGCTCGCCTATTCCGCTGCCGCAGCGCCGCGCGCGGCGGTCAGGGCCTGGTCGAGGTCGGCCAGGATGTCGTCGATGTGCTCGAGGCCGACCGACAACCGCACGTAGTTATCCGTGACGCCGGTTGCGAGCTGCTCTTCCGGCGTTAGCTGGGAGTGTGTGGTGGAGGCGGGATGGATGGCCAGGCTGCGCGCGTCGCCGAGGTTGGCGACGTGGTAGAACAGTTGCAGCGCATCGATGAAGCGGCGGCCCGCGGCGGCGCCGCCGGTCAGCTCGAAGCCGACCAGGCCGCCGAAGCCGCCCTTCAGATAGGTGTCGGCGCGGCGCCGGCTCTCGCCGTCCTGCAGCGACGGGAAGATCACCTTGACGACGTCGCGGTGCCCTTTGAGGAACTCGGCCACGGCCACGGCATTGCGGCAATGCTCGCGAATGCGCAGCGGCAGCGTCTCCAGCCCCTGCAGGAACAGGAAGGCGTTGAAGGGGCTGAGCGCGTAGCCGAGGTCGCGCTGCAGCGTGACGCGCGCCTTGAGGATGTAGGCGATCGGCCCGAGCGGCTTCACCGCCTCGGTCCACACCGCGCCGTGGTAGCTCGGATCGGGCTCGTTCAGCATCGGGAAGCGCTCGGCGTGCTTCTCCCAGTCGAAGGTGCCGCCGTCGACGACGAGGCCGCCGATCGAGTTGCCGTGGCCGCCGATGTACTTGGTCGTCGAATAGACGACGATGTGCGCGCCGTGGTCGAGCGGACGGCAGATCACCGGCGCGGCGGTGTTGTCGACGATGAGCGGCACGCCCAACTCGTTGCCGATGGCGGCGACTTCGCCGATCGGGAAGACCTCCAGCTTCGGATTGGGCAGCGTCTCTGCGTAGTAGGCGCGGGTGCGCGCGTCGGTGGCGCGGCGGAAGCTCTCGGGATCGCTGGGATCGACGAAGCGCACCTCGATGCCCATGGTCTTGAAGGTGTTGGCGAAGAGGTTCCAGGTGCCGCCGTAGAGATTGGTCGAGCTGACGATGTTGTCGCCGGTGCCGGCGATGTTCTGGATTGAGATGGCCGAGGCCGCCTGACCCGACGACACCGCCAGCGCGGCCGCGCCGCCCTCCAGGGCCGCCACCCGCTGCTCCAGCACATCGCAGGTCGGATTCATGATCCGCGTGTAGATGTTGCCGAGCTCCTTCAGCGCGAAGAGGTTCGCCGCGTGTCCGGTGTCGTGGAACTCGAAGGAGGTCGTCTGGTAGATCGGCACGGCAACGGCGCCGGTGTGCGGGTCGCTGCGGTAGCCCGCGTGCAGCGCGATGGTTTCCGGGTGCGTGCTGGGTTTGCGGTTGTCTGTCATGCTTTGGGCCCTTTCGTCGTCGAAGTGCGGTCTAAATCCCTATCCCCGAGGAGCCCCGCCAAGGGACTGGCTTTTAGCCTTTGTTGACGCGGAGCAAGCTGCCCCTCAAATCACCGCGGACCCTTAGGGTGGGTCAAGCCAAAAAAAAAGCCGCCACGGCAAGCCGGGCGGTCGCTACCACTCGTTTAGCCGCATTTTTTACGCGCCCGCAAGCTGAGACCAAATCGGCGCAAGCCGGATGTAAGCGCCGCGGCGGCCCGCTTGTCAAGGATTGTCCGCTGCCTGCGGCATTCACGCAACTCGCGCGGCGATCTCACAGGAGAGTGGCGCAGGGGCATGCCGTCAAGAGGGTTGGGCAAGGGGGTTGGGCGGAGCCGCTTGTGCCGGTCCGCCGGGAAAGCGCGGCCGGCCCGCATTGACAGGGCGGGGCGGCCCTCTATCATCGCCCTCCTGTTGCATGACCGCGAAGCGGCTTCTCCCCCGATGACCTTCGAGCTGAACGACGAGCAGCGTGCGTTTCAGGACATGGCGCGGCACTTTGCGGGCGAGGCGATCGCGCCCTACGCCGCGGCCTGGGACGAGGCGGGCGAATTTCCGGTGGAAACCTTGCGCAGGGCGGCCACTCTGGGCCTGGCCGGCATCTACGTCCGCGCGGCCTCCGGCGGCAGCGGCCTGACCCGCTTCGATGCCGCGGCGATCTTCGAGGAGCTCGCCGCCGCCTGTCCGTCCACGGCGGCCTACATCTCGATCCACAACATGGTCGCCTGGATGATCGACAGCTTCGGCAACGACGACCAGCGCGCGCGTTTCCTGCCGCGAATGCTCACCATGGAGCACCTCGCCAGCTATTGCCTGACGGAACCCGGCTCGGGCTCCGACGCCGCCTCGCTGAAGACCCGGGCCGAGCGGGACGGCGACCACTACGTGCTGAACGGCAGCAAGGCCTTCATCTCCGGTGGCGGGGCGAGCGACCTCTATCTCGTCATGTGCCGCACCGGTGGGCCGGGCGCCGAGGGCATCTCGGCCTTGCTCGTGCCGCGCGACACGCCGGGCCTCTCCTTCGGCAAGAAGGAGAGAAAGCTCGGCTGGAACAGCCAGCCGACCACGGCGGTGATCTTCGAGGGTGCCCGCGTGCCGGTCGCCAACCGCCTTGGCGCCGAGGGTGCAGGCTTCCGCTTCGCCATGATGGGGCTCGACGGCGGGCGGGTGAACATCGCTGCCTGCTCGCTGGGCGGTGCGCGCGCCTGCCTGGAGGCGGCCACCGCGCACCTGAAGCAGCGCCAGCAGTTCGGCCGTCCGCTCGCAGACTTCCAGGCCCTGCAGTTCAGGCTGGCCGACATGGCAACCGAGCTGGACGCCGCGCGCCTCATGGTGTGGCGCGCCGCCCAGGCGCTCGACAGCAACGCGCCCGACAAGACCCAACACTGCGCCATGGCCAAGCGCTTCGCCACCGACGCCGGCTTCAAGATCTGCAATGAGGCGCTGCAGCTTCACGGCGGTTACGGCTACATCAAGGACTACCCCATCGAGCGCTACTTTCGGGACCTGCGGGTGCACCAGATCCTGGAAGGCACCAACGAGATCATGCGCGTCATCATCGCCCGCAAGCTGCTGTCGCAGTGAGGCGGCGGTGCGCGCACAAGTCGTGTCGGCGAGTCTCTTCCTTGCCACTACAATGGCTGTCGTCCCGGCACTTGGTGCCGGGACCCATTGACCCGGCCGATCAATCGGCGGCGGGAAGGGGTGCAAATCTGGTAAGGCACTGCCACGTGCTGACTCCAATGGGTCCCGGGGACGAGCCCCGGGACGACAGCGGTGTTTTGCATAGAGTCGCAGCCTTTGTTTAACAGCAAGCGAGAAACAATGAGCGAGACCGAAGACGTTCTCTTCGACCTGCGCGGCGGTGTCGGCTTCATCGCCCTGAACCGCCCCAAGGCGCTGAACGCCCTGACCCTGCCGATGATCCGTGCCATCGGCCCGCAGCTCGCCGCCTGGCAGGAGGATGCCCGCGTCCATGCGGTCGTCGTGCGCGGCATCGGCGAGCGCGCTTTCTGCGCCGGCGGCGACGTGCGCGCGGTGTGGCTGGCCGGCCGCAGCGGCGATCCCTTGACCGAGGTCTTTTTCCGCGAGGAATACCGCCTCAACCGGCTGATCCACACCTTCGGCAAGCCCTATGTGGCGCTGATCGACGGCATCACCATGGGCGGCGGGGTCGGCATCTCGGTGCACGGCAGCCATCGCGTCGCCGGCGACCGCACCCTGCTGGCCATGCCGGAGGTCGGCATCGGCCTCTTTCCCGATGTCGGCGGCACCTACTTCCTGCCGCGGCTGCCCGGTCGGCTGGGCCTCTTCCTGGCCCTGACCGGCTGGCGGCTGAACGCGGCCGACGCCATCTTCTGCGGCCTCGCCACCGACTACGTGCCGAGCGAGCGCATGGACGCGCTGGCCGAAGCCTTCGCCGAGCAGGAGTGGGGGAGCGACGACGCGGAGGCGCTGGTCGATCGCGCCATCGAGCGCTTCAAGGCGGACCCCGCCGCCTCCGAGCTGGCGGGGCAGCGTGACCTCATCGCGCGCTGCTTTTCCGCATCCTCGGTCGAGGCGATCCTGGCGGCCCTGGACGAGGCGGGCGACGATTGGGCGGCGAAGGTCGCCGCCATCGTCCGCAAGCAGTCGCCGACCAGCCTCAAGGTGACCTTCGCCCAGATCGAGAAGGGCGCGACGCTCGATTTCGACCAGGCGATGATCCAGGAGTACCGCCTGAGCCAGGCCTTCATGGCCGGCAAGGACTTCTACGAGGGAATCCGCGCGCTGCTGGTCGACAAGGACAACCGGCCGCGGTGGTCGCCGGCGCGCCTCGCCGAGGTGACCCCGGCCCTGGTGGAAAGCCACTTCCGGCCGCTCGGCGCGCGCGACCTCACGTTCTCCTGAGCGGCATTGCCCCCCCGCCGTTGGATGCGGTAGGGACTTAAGGCAACGAGAACAGCTTAAGACACAGCTTAAGACGGGGAGGGTGCTATGGCGCGCATCGGATTTATCGGCCTCGGCAACATGGGCCTCCCGATGGCCCGCAACCTGGCCAAGGCCGGCCATGAGGTGGTCGGCTTCGACGTCGTGCCGGCCGCCTGCACGGCGGCGGACGAGGCCGGGCTGCAGGTCGCCGGCGAGGCGCGCGGCGTGCTGCAGGGAGCCGAGGCGGTGATCACCATGCTGCCGGCCGGCGAGCATGTGCGCTCGGTCTATCTGGGCGCTGCCAGTCCTGAAGACCAGGGCCTGCTGGCCGGGGCAGCCGAGAGCACGCTCTTCATCGACTGCTCGACCATCGACGTGGCGAGTTCGCGCGAGGTGCACGCCGCGGCGGCGGCGCAGGGCCTGGCGATGCTGGACGCGCCGGTCTCGGGCGGCGTTGCCGGTGCCGAGGCCGCCACGCTCACCTTCATGGTCGGCGGCCCGGAGGCCGCCTTCGCCAAGGGCAAGCCGCTGTTCGAGGCCATGGGCCGGACCATCGTCCACGCCGGCGGGCCCGGCAACGGCCAGGCCGCCAAGATCTGCAACAACATGATCCTCGGCATCTCGATGATCGCGGTGGCCGAGGCCTTCAGCCTGGGCGAGACGCTGGGCCTGGACCCGCAGGTGCTGTTCCGGATCAGCTCCAAGGCCTCGGGCTCCTGCTGGGCCATGCTGAACCACAACCCGGTGCCCGGCATCGTCGAGACCTCGGCGGCCAACCGCGACTACCGGCCCGGTTTCGCCGCCGCCATGATGCACAAGGACCTGAAGCTGGCGCAGGCGGCGGCAAGCCATGCCGGCGCCGCGACCCCCCTCGGCGCGGAGGCGGCCGCCCTCTACACCCTCTTCGTGAACGCCGGCCACGGCGGCCTCGACTACTCGGCCATCATCAAGCTGATCCAGGGCAAGGGGTAGGCGGTCCGGCTGTCACCCCACCCGGATCGTCATCCCGGACAAGCGAGCGTGAGCGAGCGCGATCCGGGATCCATGGCAGGGCTTGGCGTCCGGCCGCTCCATAGGCCCCGGCTCAAGGCCGGGGTGACCAGCGGAGTGGGCGGCTAGCGACTGCGCGCCCTGTGAAATTTGCCGGAGCGGAACGCCGATTGTCTGCAAAATCAAGCCTTTAGCGACCTTTCCCGTTAAGTAAAGTTTAACTGGATTGCCGTTAGTCTTTGCGCTCAAAGCCATCGGCCTCGGCCGAACCATGGATCATGCGAGGGTATCGTGAAGGCTAAGTATCTCGAACTGATCGGGCTGATCGAGCGGCTGCACCGCCAGTGCCTCGAAGTCATCAAGTCCGATCTCGATCGCCAGGGCATCCGCGACCTCAACAACGTTCAGGCGCTGATCCTCTTCAACATCGGCGAGGAGGAGCTTTCCATCGGCGAGCTCACCCAGCGCGGCTACTATCTCGGCTCGAACGTCTCCTACAACGTGAAGAAGATGGTCGAGAACGGCTATCTCATCCAGGAGCGCTCGCCGCACGACCGCCGGTCGTTCCATGTGCGCGCCGCGGCCAAGGGGATCGACGTCTACCGCAACCTTTCGACCCTGTTCGACCAGCACGCCGGCCAGCTCAACGACATCCAGTTGTCGTCGGACGGCCTCGACGCCGCCAACCACGCGCTGCGCCGCCTGCAGCAGTTCTGGTCGACGCCGGCCAGCCTGGCGCGCAACCTCAGCCCGGCGGCCTGACGGCATTACCCCTGGGGGCGCTTCGGCGCCCGCGCACGCATCCCTCGCAAGCAAAAAAGCCCCGGCCAGACACCTGGCCGGGGCTTTTCGCGTTTGTGAGCCTCTCCACTGTCATGCTCGGGCTTGACCCACTGCTGTCCGGTTAAGGTTTCGTAGGCCGCTTTCCAGGCAAGCATTGAGCGCGTGGCCCCCCACCCTAACCCTCCCCCACAAGGGGGGAGGGGATTTTCGTGCGCTTTCAAAACCTTACCCTCCCCCTTCGATGGGGGAGGGCTAGGGTGGGGGTGACACCGGTGCAGGCAGCGACTCGCCCGCACCAGCGCGTTCGCTTGCTGTCTCCATCGCAACACCATCTCGCCGCGCCTGGCATCGCTTGGCCTCGCGCGCCGCTCGCCAAATTTAAACCGGACACCCGCGCATCAAGTGCGAGGGTGACAATCAAAATTAGCGGCACCGCCAGCGCTTGCTGACCTTAAATCCGCCGTCACGCCCGCTTCTTCTTCGCCTTCGGCGTCGTGCGCAGGTAGGGGGCGAGGTAGTGGCCGGTGTGGCTGTCGGGCACCCGGGCGACGTCTTCAGGCGTGCCGGCCGCCACCAGGCGGCCGCCGCGGTCGCCGCCGTCGGGACCGAGGTCGAGGATCCAGTCGGCGGTCTTGATAACCTCGAGGTTATGCTCGATGACCAGCACCGTGTTGCCCTGGTCGACCAGCGCCTGCAGCACCTCCAGCAGCTTCTTCACGTCCTCGAAATGCAGGCCGGTGGTCGGCTCGTCGAGGATGTAGAGCGTGCGCCCGGTGGCGCGCCGCGACAGTTCCTTGGACAGCTTCACGCGCTGCGCCTCGCCGCCGGACAGCGTGGTCGCCGGCTGGCCGATGTGGATGTAGCCGAGCCCCACTTGCTGCAGGGTTTCCAGCTTGCCGCGGATCGACGGCACCGCCTTGAAGAACTCGACGCCCTCGTCGACGGTCATGTCGAGGATGTCGGCCACCGACTTGTCCTTGAAGGCGATCTCCAGGGTCTCGCGGTTGTAGCGCTTGCC
>DATCXZ010000269.1:0-4043 GCA_036570545.1 Kiloniellaceae bacterium | reverse complement strand
GGCGCGCGCCGCCTCCAGCCCCGCCGGGCCGCCGCCGACGATGAGCACGCGCTCGCGCGCCGTCGCCGCCGGGATGATCTCCGGATGCCAGCCGCGCCGCCACTCCTCGCCCATGGTCGGGTTCTGGGTGCAGCGGATCGGCGAGGACACCTCGTCGCCGGTGACGCAGATGTTGCAGCCGATGCACTCGCGGATGTCGTCGATGCGCCCGTCCTCGATCTTCTTCGGCAGGAAGGGATCGGCGATCGAGGGGCGCGCGGCGCCGATCATGTCCATGATGCCCTGCTTCACGACGCGCACCATGGCGTCCGGCGAGGTGTAGCGGCCGACGCCGACCACCGGCTTGGTGGTCAGCGCCTTCACGAACTTCGTGTAGGGCTCCTGGTAGCCCTCCTCGGCAAAGCGCGCGGTCTGGCTGTCGTTGCGCCAGGCCGAGACGTTCACGTCCCAGAGGTCGGGCAGCTCGGCCAGCAGGGCCACCACGTCGTGCCCCTCGCCTTCGGCGGTGATGCCGGCCTCGCCCAGCAGCTCGTCGACCGCGAAGCGGAAGGCAACGCCGCAGCGGTCGCCGACCGCCTCCTTGGTGTCGATGAGGATTTCCTTGATCAGCCGCGCGCGGTTCTCCAGCGAGCCGCCGTACTCGTCCACCCGGTCGTTGTGGCGGCGCGAGAGGAAGTGCTGCAGCAGCGTCATGTCGTGGCCGGCGTAGACGTAGACGATGTCGAAGCCGGCCGCGCGCGCCCGCAGCGCCGCCTTGCGGTGCCAGCGCCGGAAGTTCGCGATGTCGGCCTTGTCCATGGCGCGCGCCTGCACCGGCGCGCCGCTGTCGACCGCGCGGTGCGAGGGACCCATCGGCACCTCGCGGCTGTAGTGGTTGGCGGCGTGCTGGCCGTTGTGCACCAGCTCGATGGCGGCGAGGCTGCCGTGCGCGTGCACCGCCTCGGTCAGCGCCTTCAGGTGCGGCAGGTCCTGGTCGTCCCAGATGCGGTTCTCGACGAAGGGCGCCACCTCGGCGGAGGGATGGATCTCCGCCTCCTCGGTGGCGACCACGGCCCAGCCGCCCTCCGCCTTCACCCCGCGCATGGCGGCGGCGGAGGCCGGGTAGCGGTAGCCCATGCCGCAGCAGTGCGGCACCTGGTAGAAGCGGTTGCGGGCGGTGACCGGGCCGATCTGCACCGGCTCGAAGAGGATGTCGTAACGGGGGTCGCGCATGGGGACTCTTGGGAAAGAAGTTGACTCGTGCTTCGAGACGCTCGCTATCGCTCGCTCCTCAGCATGAGGTCTGCAACTCTTACCTCATCCTGAGGAGGCGCGTCAGCGCCGTCTCGAAGGATGCGCCACAGACCCGCCTGCTAGCGCCGGTCGCCCTTGCCGTAATAGGCCTCGATGCGTGACTGCACCACCTCGAAGACGACCGACATGATCCAGTAGAGGACGGCCGCGGCGATGAGGAACTCGAAGACCTGGAAGTCGCGCTTGCCGAGGACCTGCGCGGTCTTGGTCAGCTCCCAGACGCCAACCACCGAGACCAGCGAGGAGTCCTTCAGCATGGCGATGAACTGGTTGCCGGTGGGCGGCACGATGAGGCGCATGGCCTGGGGAAACACGATCTTGCGGAAGATGAGGTCGGAGTGCAGCCCGAGGGCGCGGGCCGCCTCGCTCTGGCCTGGCGCCACGCCGACGATGCCGGCGCGGAAGATCTCCGCCATATAGGCGCCGTAGCAGAGCGAGAGGGCGGTGATGCCGGCGGGCACCGCCTCCAGCACGAAGCCGAGCTGGGCGAGGCCGGTGTAGATCAGCACCACCTGCAGCAGCAGCGGCGTGCCGCGGAAAAACGAGATGTAGAAGGTGGCGATGGCATAGGCGGCGCCGTTGCGCGACAGCTTGCCGAGCGCGCCCAGCAGCGCCAGCACGCAGGCGATGGCGATGGCGATCAGCGAGATGTAGATCGTCGTGAAGGCGCCGGTGGTGATCAGGAAGTAGAGGTTGGAGACGCCGCTCTGCCCGACCGCGAAGACGACGCCGAAGTCGCGGTCGAAGCTCAGCACCAGGGCATAGAACAGCGCCAGCAGCTCGACCCAGACCACCAGCACCTGCCAGCGGAACAGCAGCAGGCGCAGGAACTCGAGGTTGAGCACCAGCGCGCCGGCCAGCATCACGCCGACCAGCAGGTTGCGCCCGAAGCCGGCTTCCGCCGCCGGATCGCGGGGCCCGAAGAGCGGCGCGAAGAGGTCGCCGGCGGCGGTGCCGCCGAGCCCCAGCGCCGTCAGCGCCGCCGCGGCCACGAGAAAGAGGATCGCCCGCGAGAGCCAGGGGTTCTCGCGGGCGAGCTCGAACACTGGGCTCTCCGCCTAGTCGACCGCCGTCAGGTCGACGCCGTACCACTTCTCCGACAGCTTCGTCAGCGTGCCGTCGGCCTTCATCGCGGCGACCGCCTCGGCGATCTTGGCGTCGAATTCCGGGTCGCCCTTGTCGGTCGCCACCGACAGCGGCTCGTAGAACGCCGGATCGCCGACCACCTTCATGGGATAGCCGCCCTCGTCGATCGCCGCCTGGATGGTCGGCAGCGCCGAGAACACCGCGTCGAGGCGCGTGCCGTCGCCGAGTGCCAGATCGTCGAAGGCGTGAGTGTCGGTCTCGTAGGTCTTGATCTCGTCGGCGGTCACTTCGTACTCGAAGGGCGGCGCGCCCTCGGCGTCGATCACCAGGTTCTTGTTCAGGTAGGCATCATAGGTGCAGCCGCCGCAGGTGCCGATGACCTTGCCGTTCAGATCCGCCAGCGAGTCGATCTCCGAATCCTTGTGCACGGCGAAGGCCGCCGGCGTGTAGTAGTAGACGGCCGGAAAGTCCAGCACCTCGGCGCGCTTCTTGGTCGGCGTCATGGAGCCGACAGACATGTCCCAGCGGCCGCCCCAGTTGCCGGCGGTGATGATGTCCCACGACGGCGTGACGATCTTCAGCTCGGCGCCCAGGCGCTTGGCGATCTCCTTGCCGACGTCGACGTCGAAGCCATCCATCTCGTTCTTGTCGTTGAGGAAGGACTGCGGCGGATACTCGGCGTCGGACGACATGGTGAGCGTCTTGGTGCTCATCACCCGGTCGAGCGTCTCGCCCGCCCAGGCGGCGGGCACCGCCGCGGCCGACGCCAGCAGCGCCACGGCGCCAAGCTTTACATAAGATCGCATCGTTCACTCTCCCTGTTGTTAGCCTCTTGGCCCTGCGTTCGCGCCCCGGTTCCTGGGGCTCAGCTCAGCGTGCGCAGGGCGGATTCGAAGTCTTCGTGATTGTGATAGCAGCCGCAGAACACCCGCTTGCCGACGTAGCCGAGGCGGCCGTGCAGCAGGCGCCAGTTGTCGAACACCAGCGCCATGCCGGGCCGCAGCGGAACGGTGAGCCAGTTGGCGCGCTCCACGATGCGCGCATGCAAATCCTTGTAGGCGCGATAGAAGGCGCGCATGCGTTCCGGCTCGAGCAGGAAGGGCGCGCGGTCGTAGTTGTTGAAGCTGACCTGGCGCAGGCGCCCCTGCCCGTCGAGGCCGATCGCCGGGCGCTCGGTGCGCAGGTGCACGCCGTCCTCGATATAGCGCCCGGGCACCGACACCGCGCAGAGCACCTGGAACAGCTCCGGCGCCGCCGCGCGCAGCTCCTCGGCCAGCGCGAAGCCGTCGACCAGGATCGACTCGCCGCCCTTGCCGTCGAACTCCTGGCAGAGGAAGCACTGCAGGCCCGGCGCGTCGTGGCTGTAGGTGGCGTCGGTGTGCGGCTCCAGGTACTGCGTCGTGTAGGCGGTGTCGTCGTGCTCCTTCAGCTCGGCGGAGAGCGACCACAGCCCGCCGAAGATGGTCTCGCGGATGTAGCCGAAGTTGCCGAACAGCCGCCGCGCCGAGGCCTCGTCGGTGGGCGCGCCCTCGACGACCACGAAGCCGTCGCGCTGCAACTGCTCGAGGCAGCGCCGGAGACCGGGGCCTCCGTCGCCGATTTCCGCATAGGGCACCGGCTCGACCGCCGGCAGGCCCCTGCCCGCCGACCACAGGCGCGGCGCA
>DATCXZ010000268.1:0-5327 GCA_036570545.1 Kiloniellaceae bacterium | reverse complement strand
CGACCACCAGGGCGCGGTGGCCGAATTCACGGCCGCCCTGGCGCGCGACCCGCGCAACGGCGGCATCTACCTGGAGCGTGCCTACAGCTACCGCGCCCTCGGCTACACCTACCTCGCCATCGACGACTTCGAGCGCGCCGGCGCCATGGGCGCCGGTTGGGCCGCTGCGCACAACGGCATGGGCATGGTGCGGCGCGAGAAGGGCGATCTCACCGGCGCCATGGCCGACTTCGACACCGCGATCCACCATGACGCCGGTTTCGCCGCCGCCTGGTCCAACCGCGGCCTTTGCCATCTCGACCGCTACGAGGACATGCAGGCTGCGGTCGACTTCACTCGCGCCCTCGAGCTCGGCGGCGAGCAGGCGGTGACGCTGTTCCACCGCGCCGCCGCCTACGCCCGCCTGAAGCGCCATGCCGAGGCCGAGGCCGACCTCACCCGCGCTGCCGCTTACGCGCCGGTCGAGCCGTCGATCCTCAACCGCCGCGGCATCGCCCGCGAGGCACAGGGCAAGCTGACCGAGGCGCTGGAGGATTTCGACCGCACCATCGCTGCCGACCCGACCTTCGCGCCGGCTTACGGCAACCGCGCCCGCCTGCTACAGCGGCTGGAGGATTACCGCGGCGCGATCGACGACTTCACCCGCGAGCTGGCCTTCGATCCCGGCTCGTGGCAGGCGCACGCCCGCCGTGGCCAGTGCTACAGCAAGCTCGGCCAGCCGCGCTATGCGGTGCTCGACTTCAATGCCGCGTTGATCCGCGGGCAAGGCCGGGCGTCGCTCCACCTCGACCGCGCGCGCTGCTACGGCGAGATCAAGAACTACGCCCGGGCGGTGGCCGACTGCGACCAGGCACTGCGCCTCGCGCCGGACTGCGCGCGCATCCTTGCCGAGCGGGCGCGCTGGCGCGAGCGGCTGCGCGACCGCAATGGCGCCCTCGACGACCTGAGCCGCGCCACCGAGCTGGAGCCGGCCAACGGGCGCTATGTGCAGCTCCGCGCGCGCTTCCTGCTGCGCCAGGGCTGCCTCGAGGCCGCCCTCAAGGACTACGAGCGCGACGTCGTCCTCAATCCGACGGAGCCCTGGGCCTACATGGGCCGCGGCGACTGCCGCTCGCGCATGGGCCTCCAGATGACCGCCGCCGACGACTACCGCCGCGCCGCGGAACTGTTCGCCGACCTCGACCGGCCCCAGGACCGCGGCAAGGCCCTGCAGCGCATGCAGCAGGCCCTTGTCGCTTGACGGAGTTCCCTGAGGGGCGTCGCTTGAGGACAGCTTTCCCCCTATACCTGCCCTGAACTTGCGGGGGTCGCGCTGCGGCCCCCACTTTTTTTGCTGCCGGACGGCACCGGTCCGGAAACAAACAAAACAATTCTCCGTCGGCCGCGACAACAGCCTGAAACACGGTGCTGTCAGGGTCTGTCCAGCGTGCGGTGCCGGGGTCGGGTTGCGACATGGCCTCAGACTTCCGCGGCGGTTATCGCGGCGACTCCGGCGCGGAAGCGCCTGAGCCATCGGCCGCTCGGTCCGGCACCCTGCATCGCACGCACCTCATCGCCCGCATGCGAAGAAAGGCCACGCGCAGCGCCGCGGCGGCCTGTCTCACCTGAATCTCATCCGGCCTGAATTTCATTTGGAATGCGGAGACGCAACAAGCCGGGCTGACGCTCCGGCTTGCTCGATATCGTCCGCTGCGCGAGGCCCTTGCCGGGCCCCGCCGAGAAGATGGCTTAGAAGCCTTCGCGCTCCAGGCGCTTGCGCAGCAGCTTGCGGTAGCGGCGCACGGCTTCGGCGCGCTCACGCTTCTTGCGGGCAGAGGGCTTCTCGAAGTTGCGGCGCAGCTTCATCTCCCGGAACACACCCTCGCGCTGCAGCTTCTTCTTCAGCGCGCGCAGGGCCTGATCGACGTTGTTGTCGCGAACCTGAACTTGCACAGACGCTCCTTGCTTCTAGAGCCGGCGAAAGCCTGCCTCCCGACGGGCTTTCGGGCCGAATTGCTCGATGACTTAGGCAAAAATGACCGGTTCCGGAGCGCAGACGCCGCCGAAACAGGGCGTTTGGTATCATAGGGCCGGGCAAAAAGGAAGGGAATTCTAGATCGGATCGTGGTCGGATGGAACCGCGGCGCGGTTCCATCCGACCACGTGAATCCGATCTACTTCAAAAGGGTAGAGCCGATTCACAGGGTCGGTGGATCGCCTCTGGCGATTCCATTCGACCCTGATCTGCTCTAGGGGTTCTCCCGCCCGGCCTTTACCGGCCAGCCTTTACCACGGCGGGGCCGGGCGCCATAGTGCCGCTATGGCAATTCTCAAGATCGCCCGGATGGGCCACCCGGTGCTGCGCCGCAGGGCGGACCCGGTGCCCGATCCCACCGCGCCGGAAATCCGCCTCTTGGTGGAGGATATGCTGGAGACCATGGGCGACGCCGGCGGCACCGGCCTGGCGGCGCCGCAGGTCCACGTCCCGCTGCGCCTGGTGGTGTTCTTCGTTGCCGGCCGGCGCGCTGCTTTGGAGGACGGAGTCGGCCGGGCCGACGTGCCGCTCACCGTGCTGATCAACCCGGAGATCGAGCCGCTGACCGGCGAGACGGCGCTAGGCCCGGAGGCCTGCCTTTCGGTGCCGGGGCTGGTCGGCCAGGTCCCGCGCTGGACTCGCATCCGCTACCGCGGCCTCACGCTGGAGGGCGTGCCGCTGGTGCGCGAGGCCGAGGGCTTCCATGCTCGCGTCGTGCAGCACGAGTGCGACCATCTCGACGGCGTCCTCTATCCGCAGCGCATGACCGACCTCTCCCTGCTGGCCTTCACCAGCGAGCTCGGCCGCGATCCGGCGCCAGATGACGAGGGGGCCGAGGAGGGGGCCGAGGAGGGGGATGAACCGGGGGAGACGGGCGGCGTTGAAGCAGAGGAAAGGATGGAAAGCCATGGCTGAGGACTCCCCGGCCGACCGGGCTGCCGGGCAGTTGAGCCGGCAGCGCGCGAGCCTTCTCGACGCGGCATTGCGCCATGTCCCCTTCGATGGCTGGACCTGGACCGCCCTCGACGCCGGCGCGCGCGATCTATCGCTGGCGCCGGGCGAGGTGCTGCGGCTCTTTCCCGGCGGCCCGCAGGAGCTGATCCGCGCGTTCAGCGCCGCCGGCGACCGCCGCATGCTGGAGGCGCTGGAGGGCCTCGACCTTGGCGCCATGAAAGTGCGCGAGAAGATCGCCGCCGGCGTGCGCTGTCGCCTCGAGGCGGTCGCCGCCCACCGCGAGGCGGTGCGCAGCGGACTCGCCTTCTTCGCCCTGCCGCAGAACGCGGCCGCCGGACTCGCCTCCCTCTACCGCACGGTGGATGCCATCTGGTACGCCGCCGGCGACCGCGCGACCGACTACAACTTCTACACCAAGCGGGCGCTGCTGGCCGGCGTCTACTCCTCGACGCTGCTGTACTGGCTGAACGACCGGTCGGAGGGCTTCGCCGCCACCTGGGCCTTCCTCGACCGCCGCATCGGGGAGGTGCTGAAGGTCGCCGGGCAACTCGGCAAGGGCGTCGGCACGGCGCTCAGCCTGCCCGAGCGCCTCGTCGCGACGATCACCCAGGCGCGCCAGGGGAAGGCCTGGCGCGGCCGCGGCTCCCTGAGGGGCGCGCGCCGCTGATCCTTCAGTCGCTGGGCTTCTTGGTTCGCTGGGAGGGCTGGCGCCTGCCCAGGGTGAAGTTGCGCTCGACGTTCTCGTAGCACTCCATGCCGAGCGCCTTGTCCACCGTCCGTCCATTCTCGGAGAGCGGCAGGAAGCAGGCATCGTATTCGCCGATGGTGTTCGCATCGAGATGCCACTTCATGCGTGTCAGCACCGCGCACTTGCTCTCGCTGGCGAGCTGATAACTCTCCAGCACCGGCCCCTCGTCGTCAGGCAGCGTGATCTCGTCGAGGTATTTGCCGGTGAACTCGAAGCCGGTCGCTTCCACGACCTTGGTGCCGACCAGGCGGAAACGCACGCGGAAGGGGGCGTGCTCGATGTCCGCGATCAGGACGTACGGCATCAGCCGCGGTATCTCCACGGGATCGATGTCGGCGCGCCGCGGCAGCAGGTCGCCTCGGCGCTTGTCCTGCCAGTAGGCGAACAACTCCCGGATGCGGGCACTCTCGATCTGGTCCGAACGGGTGATCTTCTGCATCGTGCTGCCATAGCTTTGCATATCCGGCATCCGGCGGCGACCGCGAATGGCGCGCGATGCCTCAGCGCCTGATGAGCCGCGTCACGTGTCCCATCTTGCGGCCCGCCCGCGCCTCGGCCTTGCCGTAGAGATGCAGCTTGTTGCCGGGGTCGCCGAGAATCTTCAGCCAGTCGGCCGCCTCGTCGCCCAGCAGGTTCTTCATCACCGCATCGCAGAGCCGCTCGGGCGAGCCCAGCGGCAGGCCTGCGACGGCGCGGGCGAACTGCTCGAACTGCGAGGTGATGCAGGCATCGATCGTCCAGTGGCCGGAGTTGTGCGGGCGCGGCGCCAGCTCGTTGACCAGCAGCTTGTCGTCATGGGTAACGAACATCTCGACCGCCAGCAGGCCAACGAGCTCCATCTCCTTGGCGAGGTGGCGGGCGATCGCCTCGGCGCGTCCGGCCAGCTCGTCCGGCAGGTTGGCCGGCGCGATGGTCTCGTCGAGGATGTGGTTCTTGTGGCGGTTCTCGACCGGCACGTAGCTGCGCAGGCTGCCGTCGGCGCTGCGCGCGACGATGACGGAAACTTCCATGCGAAATTCGACGATGGCCTCGACGATGCCGGAGGCCCCGGCGGCGTGCCCGCGCATCGCCGCCCAGGCCTCCGCCAGGTCCGTGTCCGCGCCGATGCGCACCTGGCCCTTGCCGTCGTAGCCGAGCTCGGCGCTCTTCAGGATGCAGGGCCGGCCGATCGCCTCGACGGCGCGCTCGAGGCCGGCGAGGTCGCTGGCGGCGCGATACTCGGTAGTCGGCACCGACACGTTGTTGCAGAACTCCTTCTCGCGCAGGCGGTGCTGGCAGATCGACAGCACGGTGGCGCCGGGCCGCAACGGCACCAGCGCCTGCAGCACCTCGACGGTGGCGAGCGGAATGTTCTCGAACTCGAAGGTCACCACGTCGACCGCCGCCGCAAATCGGGCAAGGGCAGCCTCGTCGTCGTAGCGGGCCACGGTGGCGGCGGCGCAGACCTGGTTCGCCGGCGCGTCGGCCTCCGGTCCATAGGCATGGCAGCGGTAGCCGAGCCGCGCGGCAGCCAGCGCCGTCATGCGGCCGAGTTGGCCGCTGCCGAGGATGCCGATGGTGGCGCCCGGGGCAAGAGGGCCCGCGAGAGGGCCGGCGGGAGGAGGGGCGGAC
>DATCXZ010000267.1:0-8073 GCA_036570545.1 Kiloniellaceae bacterium | reverse complement strand
GATTGGGTCATGGCCGCCATCGTCGGCGCCGCCGGCCTTGCGCCGACGCTCTCGGCGATTCGCCAGGGCAGCGTCGTCGGGCTCGCCAACAAGGAAACCCTGGTCTGCGCCGGCAGCCTGATGACCGCCGAGGTGAAGCGCTGCGGCGCGCAACTGCTGCCCGTCGACTCGGAGCACAACGCCATCTTCCAGGTGCTCGACCTCGACCGGCCGCAGAGCGTCGACCGCCTCGTCCTCACCGCCTCCGGCGGCCCGTTCCGCGCCTTGAGCCGCGCCGAGATGGCCGCGGTCACGCCGGCCCAGGCGGTGGCGCACCCGAACTGGGACATGGGCGCCAAGATCTCCGTCGACTCCGCCACCATGATGAACAAGGGCCTCGAGCTTATCGAGGCGCACTTCCTGTTCGACATGCCGGAGCCGCGCATCGACATCCTGGTGCATCCCGAATCGGTGGTCCATTCGCTGGTCGCCTACATCGACGGCTCGGTGCTGGCGCAGCTCGGCCAGCCCGACATGCGCACGCCGATCGCCTATGCCCTGGCCTGGCCGGAGCGCATGACGACGCCGGTCGAGCGCCTCGATCTCGCCGCCATCGGCCGGCTCACCTTCGAGGCGCCCGACCCTCAGCGGTTTCCCGCCCTGGCGCTGGCGCGCGCCGCGCTCTGCGCCGGCGGCACCGCGCCGATCACCCTCAACGCCGCCAACGAGGAGGCGGTGTCCGCCTTCCTGGCCGGTCGCCTGGGCTTCCTCGGCATCTGCGAGATCGTCGAGCGCACTCTGGAGGCGCATCCCGCGGCGGCGCTGGGCTGCCTCGAGGAGGTGGAGACGGTCGATGCCGCCGCCCGGCGCACCGCGCGAGGGCTGCTTGAAGCGCGCGCGCCGGCACCCCAAGTCCAACGAGATGGCGACGGCTAAGTCCTTTCCTTGCCAACCGTTCTACGGTATCTAGCTGGGGATCGTCTCGGGGCGTCGCCGGCCCCGTCCGGGCGTGTGGAAGTTGGAGCGGAGGGCCTAAGCTGCCCGATTTCCCCACGAGCGCGGCACGCGCCGTCAAATCCTGATGAATAACGCTAGGATAGCGCTGTAAGCCATGGATTTTTCTGGAGGTCTTTACGGCTTCGGCCTGCCTTTCCTGGCCGTGCTCACCGCCCTGGTGTTCGTCCACGAACTCGGCCACTACCTGGTCGCGCGCTGGAACGACGTCCGCGTCGAGGTGTTCTCCATCGGCTTCGGGCCGGAGATCTTCGGCTGGAACGACCGGGCGGGCACACGCTGGAAATTCAGCCTCATTCCGCTCGGCGGCTACGTGAAGATGTTCGGCGATGCCAACGCCGCCAGCATGCCGGCCGAGGACGCCGGGGGCATGAGCGAGGCGGAGCGCGCGGTCGCCTTTCCGCACAAGCGGCTCGGCCAGCGCGCCGCGATCGTGGCCGCCGGCCCGATCGCCAATTTCATCTTTGCCATCGTCGTGCTCGCCGGCCTGTTCAGCATCCTCGGCCAGCCCTTCACGCCGGCCGTGGTCGGCGAGGTGGTGCCCGGATCGGCCGCGGAGGCCGGCGGGTTCCAGCCCGGCGACGAGATCGTCGCGGTCGACGGGCGCTCGGTTGAACGCTTCGAGGAGCTGCAGCGCATCGTTGTTCTGCGCCCGGAGGAGACGCTTCGCTTCACGGTGCTGCGCGACGGCGCCGAGATCAGCCTGCAGGCGACCCCGAAGCGGGTCGAGCGCACCAACCATCTGGGCGACACGCACGAGGTCGGCCAGCTCGGCATCCAGCGCAGCGGCACCGGCTTCATCCGTCACGATCCGCTGACGGCGGTCTGGCAGGCCAGCCGCGAGACCTTCTCCATCGTCGATCAGACCTTTACGGCGCTGGGCCAGATCATCCGGGGCGACCGCGGCGCCGACGAGCTCGGGGGGCCGATCCGCATCGCCGACATGTCCGGCCAGGCCGCCGAGCTCGGCATCGGCACGCTGATCTATTTCGCCGCCGTGCTGTCGATCAACCTCGGCCTCATCAATCTGTTTCCGGTGCCGATGCTGGACGGCGGGCATCTGCTGTTCTACGCCGTCGAGGCGCTGCGGGGACGGCCGCTGGGGGAGCGCGCCCAAGAATACGGTTTCCGGATCGGGCTGGCTCTGGTATTGACGTTGATGGTCTTCGTGACCTGGAACGATCTGTTGCGGATCGACGGTTTAGTGAGTTTTGTCAAAGGCCTGGGCACTTAAAACCGCACCGGGGCCACGGGGGAAGGACAAGGGGACTTGTTTCGCGGACGCTTGCTCGTCATTGCTTTGGCGTATCTGCTGTCCGGTGCAGCATGGCTTTCTCTTCCGCCGGCCTCGCACGCTCAGTCGATCCTGTCCGGGGGACGTATCGCTGACATCCGAGTCGAAGGTACCCAGCGCATCGAAGCGGCCACGGTGCGTTCCTACATGCGCGTCAATCCCGGCGATCCCTTCGATCCGGTGCGCCTCGACGACTCCCTGAAGAACCTCTTCGCCACCGGGCTCTTTGCCGACGTGCGCCTGGAGCGCGAGGGCGACAACCTCATCGTGGTGGTTTCCGAGAACCCGATCGTCAACCGCATCGCCTTCGAGGGCAATGACCGGATCGACGACGAGACGCTGCAGCAGGAGATCGAGCTTCGGCCGCGCGTGGTGTTCACCCGCACCAAGGTGCAGAGCGATACCCAGCGCATCCTGGAAATCTACCGCCGCTCCGGGCGCTTTGCGGCGACCGTCGAGCCGAAGGTCATCCAGCTCGAGCAGAACCGCGTCGACCTCGCCTTCGAGATCGACGAGGGGCCGGTCACCTCGATCCGCTCGATCAACTTCATCGGCAACCGCGAGTACTCCGATTCCACCCTGCGCGACGAGGTGACGACCGTCGAGGCGTCGTTCTGGAACTTCTTCACCTCGGCCGACACCTACGATCCCGACCGCCTCACCTTCGACCGCGAGTTGCTGCGCCGTTTCTACCTGAACGAGGGCTATGCCGACTTCCGCGTGGTCTCCGTGGTGGCCGAGCTGGCCCCGGAACAGCAGGACTTCATCGTCACCTTCACGGTGGAAGAGGGACCGCGCTACAAGTTCGGCAAGATCGGCCTGCAGACCGGCCTGCGCAATCTCGATCCGGAGGCCCTGCGCGAGCATGTCACCACCGAGGAAGGCGACTGGTACGACGCCAGCGAGGTCGACGAGACCATCGAGGCGCTCACCGACGCCGTCGGCGATCTTGGCTATGCCTTCGTCGACATCCGCCCGCGCGTCCAGCGCGACCGCGACAACCTGACCATCGACATCGTCTACGACATCCAGGAAGGCCCCAAGGTCTTCGTCGAGCGCATCGATATCGAGGGCAACGTGCGCACGCTCGACCGGGTGATCCGCCGCGAGTTCCAGCTTGTCGAAGGCGATGCCTTCAACACCTCCAAGCTGCGCCGCTCGCGCCAGCGCGTGCAGAACCTCGGCTTTTTCAAGACCGTGACGGTGGACAACGAGGCGGGCAGCGCGCCTGACCGCACAGTGGTGAAGGTGGCGGTGGAGGAGCAGTCGACCGGCGACGTCACCTTCGGCGTCGGCTTCTCCTCGGCGGACGGCCCGATCGGCAACATCGGCATCCGCGAGCGCAACCTGCTCGGCCGCGGGCAGGACTTGCGCCTGGGCTTCACCCTGGCCGGCAAGGCCACCGAACTCGACTTCAGCTTCACCGAGCCCTATTTCCTCGACCGCAACCTGGCCGCCGGTATCGACCTCTACCGCACCACCACCGACCGCGACGATTACAGCGACTTCGAGGAAGAGCGGCTCGGCGGCTCGCTGCGCGGCGGCTTCGACGTCACCGACGAGGTGCGCAACGTGGTGCGCTACACGCTGGAGAATCGCAAGATCACCGACGTCGAGGACGACGCTTCGCTGCTGATCCGCTCGGAGGAGGGCTCGACGCTGCGCTCCGGCATCAGCAACGAGATCACCTACGACACGCGCGACTCCCGCTTTGACCCGCGCGAGGGCTTCATCACCAGCCTGCGCACCGAGTTCTTCGGGCTGGGCGGCGACGTCACCTTCGTGCGTGGCACGGCCAGCGCCGGCTACTATCATCCGATCTTCGAGGATTGGACGATCAGCGTGCGCGGCACCGGCGGCACCATGGCGGGCATTGGCGAGGATACGCTGATCTCCGACCGCTTCTTCAAGGGCGGCGGCCAGCCGCGCGGCTTCGAGTACGGCGGCATCGGTCCGCGCGACGCCAAAACCGGCGACGCGCTCGGCGGCAAGAACTTCTACACCGGCACCGTGGAGCTCGCCTTCCCGCTGGACCTTCCGTTCGACCTCGACATCCGCGGCCGCCTGTTCACCGACATCGGCGCGGCCTGGGCGATCGACGACAACAGCATTCCGGTCGACGTCGAGGACTCCAGCTCACCGCGCGTGACCGTGGGCACCGGCCTTTCGTGGAACTCGCCCTTCGGCCCGGTGGTGGTCGATCTCGGCATCGCGGTCATCAAGGAAGACTTTGACGAGACCGAGTTGTTCAGCTTTAGCTTCGGAACACAGTTCTAGACCGAATGAACAGGCTTCGCCGCTGGTCGCTGTGTGTGGCCGCCGCCGCTGTCATGGCGGCGGTGACGGTGCAGTCTGCGCCGCTGCGGGCGCAGGTCGAGCGCGCGCCCGTCATCGGCGTCATCGACATCCAGGGCGTGCTGCGCGCCTCCACCGCGGTCCAGGCCCTGTCGCGCGAGGTCGAGGCGCGGCGCGACCGGACCCAGGCGGAGATGCAGGGTCGTGAGGAGGCCCTGCGCTCGGCCGACAGCGACCTTGCCCAGCGCCGCTCCGCGCTGACGCCGCAGGCCTATGCCGAGGAGCGGGCGAAGCTGGAGGCGGACGCCGAAGCCTTGCAGCGCGAGGCGCAGGAGCTGCGCCGCCGCCTCGATCAGCGGTTCAGCCAGGGGATGAGCCAGATCCAGCAGGTTCTGCTGCAGATCTCGCAGGACATCGCCCGCGAGAACGATCTTGATCTCGTCCTGGCCAAGTCGACTGTTATCATCGTGCGGCCGGAGTTCGACTTCACCGGCGAGGCCCTGCAGCGGCTGAACAGCGGTCTCAAGGAAGTGCCGCTGCCCCCAAGCACCGATGGGGCGACTCAGGACGGGCCGACGCAGAACTGAGGAAGGCCCCATGGCTGATCGTAGATTCTTCGACAATGCCGGCCCCTTCGCGCTTTCGGAGCTGGCCACGATAGCCGAGGCGGAGCTGGCGCCCGGCGCCGACGGCGCGCGCCGCTTTGCCGATGTGGCGCCGCTCGACGTCGCCGGTCCGGACGACGTCGGCTTTCTCGACAACCGGCGCTACCTCGGCCAGTTCGCCGAAAGCAAGGCCGGCGCCTGCATCGTCTCGCCGGAGCTTGCCGAGCGCGCGCCGGCCGGCATGCAGCTTCTGCTCACCCGGCGGCCCTATCGCGGCTACGCGAAGGTGGCGCAGGCCTTCTACCCACCGCCGCGACCGCGGCCGGGCGTGCACCCCTCGGCGGTTGTCGACGCCAGCGCGGTCATTGGCGAGGGCAGCGAGATCGGCCCGGGCGTGGTGATCGGCGCCGGCGCCGAGATCGGCCGCGGCTGCCGGATCGAGGCCAACAGCGTGATCGGGTCGGCGGTGGTCGTCGGCGACGGCACGGTGATCGGCCCCAACGTTTCTCTGGCCTATTGCCAGATCGGCCGCGCCTGCCAGATCCATGCCGGCGCCCGCCTCGGCACCCGCGGCTTCGGCTTCTCGATGGACCCCGAGGGCTTCGTCGACGTGCCGCAACTCGGCCGCGTCATCGTAGGCGACGGCGTCGAGATCGGCGCCAACACCACCATCGACCGCGGGGCCGGGCCCGATACCGTCATCGGCTCGGGGGCGAAGATTGATAATCTGGTACAGATCGGGCACAACGTGCGCATCGGGCGCGGCTGCGTGCTGGTGGCACAGTCGGGTGTCGCCGGCAGCACGGTCCTGCAGGACTTCGTCGCGGTGGCGGCCCAGGCCGGCGTCTCCGGCCACCTCAAGGTCGCGACCGGCGCCCAGATCGGCGCCCAGTCCGGCGTCATGCGCGACGTGCCGGCCGGCGTTGCGGTGCTCGGCAGTCCGGCACGGCCGGCGCGGGAGTTCTTCCGGCTCTGCGCGCTGTGGGATCGGGAGCTGAAGACAAGAGGCAGGAAAAAGGATGAATAAGGAAACCGCCGTGACGCACGACATCGGGCCGCTCTCCGTGCACGACATCATGGAGCTGCTGCCCCACCGTTTCCCGTTCCTGATGATCGACCGCCTGGAGGACATCGTGCCGGGCGAGAGCGCCGTCGGCACCAAGAACGTCACCATCAACGAGCAGTTCTTCCAGGGCCACTTTCCCGCCCAGGCGGTGATGCCCGGCGTGCTGATCATCGAGGCGATGGCGCAGACCGCCGCCGCCCTGGTGATGTACACCCTCGGGGATGAAGCGCACGGCAAGGTCGTATACTTCATGTCGGTCGACGAGGCGCGTTTCCGCAAGCCGGTGGTGCCGGGCGACACCCTGAAAATTCACGTCGCGCGCGTCCGCAACCGGCGCAGCGTGTGGAAGTTCAGCGGCGAGGCCAGGGTCGAAGGAACGCTTGTCGCCAACGCAACCTTTTCCGCGATGATCATGGGCTACTGATGCCTGGAATCCATCCGACAGCCATCGTCGACCCTGGCGCCAAGATCGCCGACGACTGCGACATCGGTCCCTACTGTGTCATCGGCGGCCAGGTGTCAGTGGACGAGGGGGTGCGCCTCCTCAGCCACGTCGTCATCGACGGCCGCACCACCATCGGCGCGCGCACCCGGATCTATCCGTTCACCTCGATCGGCCAGCCCCCGCAGGACCTGAAGTACAAGGGCGAGCCCTCGGAACTGCGCATCGGCACCGACAACGTGATCCGTGAGCACGTCACCATGAACCTCGGCACCGAGGGGGGCGGCATGGTCACTTCGGTCGGCAACCGCTGCCTGTTCATGCCGGGCAGCCACGTCGCCCACGACTGCCGCATCGGCGACAACGTCATCATGGCCAACAACGCGACCCTGGCCGGTCACGTGGTGCTCGAGGACAACGTCATCATGGGCGGCCTCTCGGGCGCCCAGCAGTTCGTGCGAATCGGCCGCGGCGCCATCATCGGCGCCATGGCCGGCGCCAAGAGCGACGTCATCCCCTACGGCATGGTGATGGGCCGCCCCGGCCTGCTTGCCGGGCTCAACCTCGTCGGACTGAAGCGCGCGGGGGTCGACAGCAAGGAGATCCAGGACCTGCTGAAGGCCTACGACGAGCTGTTCGGTGCCGAGGGCACCTTCGCCGAGCGCGTCGACGCGGTGGCCACCCGGTACAGCGGGCGCGGCACCATCGAGGCGCTGGTCAGCTTCCTGCGCGCAGAGACCTTGCGACCGATCCTGCAGCCGGAAGAGGAGTGATGGCCGGGCCGCTCGGCATCGTGGCCGGCGGCGGCGCGCTCCCGCGACGGCTTGTCGAAGCCTGCCGCGACAGCGGCCGCGGCGCCTTCGTGATCGCCATCGAGGGACAGACCGATCCGGCCACCGTGACCGGCAGCGAGCACCTGTGGGTCCGCATGGGCCAGAGCGAGCGGGCGATTCGCGCGCTGCGGGAGGCCGGCGCCCGCGAGCTGGTCCTGGTCGGCGCCGTGAAGCGGCCGAGCATGACCGAGCTCAGGCCCGATCGCCTGACCTTCAAGTTCCTCGCCCGCATCGGCTTCAACAGCCTGGGCGACGACGGCCTGCTCGGCGCCGTCGTGAAGGCGCTGGAGGCCGAGGGCTTCACCCTGCGCGGGATCGAGGAATTCGTGCACGACCTGCTGGCCGCCGAAGGCTGCTTCGGGCGGGTCCAGCCCGACGCGGCGGACTGGCGCGACATCCGCCGCGGCATCGACGTTGTGCGCGCCATGGGCGCCGCCGACGTCGGCCAGGCCACCATCATCCAGGACGGCCTGGTGCTCGGCGTGGAGGCGCTGGAGGGCACCGATGCGCTGCTCGCACGCTGCGGGCCACTGCGCCGGGCCGGG
>DATCXZ010000266.1:0-10913 GCA_036570545.1 Kiloniellaceae bacterium | reverse complement strand
TCAGCAGCCGGCGCCGCGCGGGGTCGGCGACCGCCCCCCTCTGCGCCTGCGTTTGGGCAATGACTTTCCGTTTGCCGAACACGCTCGACATTGTTGCACTCCGCGATGTCAATGGCGCCAGGGCGCCGCGTCAATGACTAGCCGGGACTAGCCGGGACTAGCCGGCCACCTTGACCGACTGGTTTTCTTCTATGTGGACGACAGGGTTCTTCTGCAGGTGGGCTTCTACGACGTCCCACACGGGAGGGCCTTCGGTGCCCTCGTTCACGGACGCCCAGCCGGCGACCACGTAGTCGCGCGCCGGGTCGATCGGCTCGCCCGATGCCAGCAAGGTCATTTCGGAGATGCGCGAGCCGATCGGCTGCCGCGGGTCGATGCGGTAGCCCATGCCACCGACCCGCACCATGTCGCCGCCCTGCTGGTAGTAGGGATCGGGATTGAAGAGGTTGTCGGCGACATCCTCCAGGATGGTCTTGATGAACTCGCCGCTCATGGGCGAGCGATAGGCCTGCGGGTAGGTCATCGCGCAGGCGTTGTGCAGGCCCTCGACGGTGATCGCCTGGCCGGGCAGCAGCGAGGTGCCCCAGCGGAAGCCCGGCGACAGCGCGATCTCGGCGTCGCGCTCGGCCAGCAGCGCCTGGCAGATGAGGTCGTCGAAGGTGCCGTTGAAGTTGCCGCGGCGGTAGAGCAGCGTCTCGCTGCGCCCCAGCTCGCGCTTCAGCTCGTCCTCATAAGGCGCGCGCAGGCGGTCGATCACGCCGGCGACTTCCGGATCCGGCGCGATGACGTCGGAGAACACCGGGATCAGGCGATAGCGATGGCCTTTCACCGCGCCGCCGGCGACCTCGAGGTCGAGGCGCGAGACGAACTTGCCGTTGGACCCGGAGGCGATGAGGATGGTCTTGCCGACCATGACCGGAACCGGCAGCGCGTCATGGGTGTGGCCGGAGAGCAGCACGTCGATGCCCTCGACACGGCTCGCCAGCTTGCGGTCGACATCGAAGCCGTTGTGCGACAGCAGCACCACCAGCTCGGCGCCCTCGGCGCGGGCTGCCGCCACGTTCTTCGCCACCTCCTCCTCGCGGATGCCGAAGCTCCAGTTCGGGATCATCCAGCGCGGATTGGCGATCGGCGTGTAGGGGAAGGCCTGACCGATGACGGCGACCTTCACGCCGCCGCGCTCGAAGAGCTCGTAGGCCTTGAAGGCGGGCTCCATCCACTCGTCGTCGAAGATGTTGCCGGCAAGCAGCGGGAACTGGAGCTGCTCGACGATCTCGTTCACGCGCTCGGTGCCGTAGGTGAACTCCCAGTGCGCGGTCATGGCGTCGACGCCGAGGGCGTGCATCACCTCCACCATGTCGGCGCCCGCCGTCGCGTTGGCGGTGTAGCTGCCCTGCCAGGTGTCGCCGCCGTCGAGAAACAGCGTCTTGTCCGGGCGCTCGCCGCGCACCCGCTTCACGATGGTGGCCACGCGGTCGAGGCCGCCCATCTTGCCGTAGGCCCTGGCGAGCGCGGCGAAGTCCACCGAGGTCAGGGCATAGGCCTCGGGGCTTCCCGGCCTCAGGTCGAACATCTTCAGGAAGTCGGCGCCGGTCACATGCGGGGGCAGGCCCTCGACCTCGCCGACGCCGAGATTGACCGACGGCTCGCGGAAGTACAGCGGCTTCACCTGCGCGTGGATATCGGTGACGTGCAGCAGCGTCACGTTGCCGAAGTCCTCCGCCGCCAGCAGGTCCTCCTCGGTGAGCGCCTGCTGCGCGGCGACCCGGCTCCAGCGGCCATTGAGGCTCGGCCCGACGATGGTCGCCAGCGCCACGGAGGCCGTCAGAAAGTCGCGCCGCGAGAACATAAGAACCCTCTCTTCGCGTCCGCGCCGTCAGGCCGCGGACGAGACCGTGTCATGCCTAAAAGTGAGTGCGCGGGCCGGCGGCGTCTGCCGTCGCCGGCCCGCTGGCAACTAGTGCCTGACCGCCGGAGTCTCGACGGAGAGGCCGGTTCCGCGCCAGGTCGTGTAGACCTCGAGCGCCATCAACTCGTCGGAGAAGGCCGCCGGGAACTCGGCCCGGGTGTCTCGGATGCAGCCACGGAAGCGGTTGTGCAGCGAGACCATGTTGGCCTGCTTCAGGCGATAGGTCGGAAAGCCGTTCACGTTGCCCTGGCTGAGGTGATCGGCACGGATGTACCTGCCGTTGTTCTCCTCATGGCAGGACGCGCAGGCGAGATTGAGTTGGCCGAAGCGGGTGTAGTAGATCTCCTTGCCCTTCTCCCACCAGCTCTGCATCTCGCCCTCGCTGAGGTCGACGTGCATCGGCTTGCCGAGCGCCTGGTGCTTGATGTAGGTCGTCAGCGCCTTCTGCTCGGGCGCGTCGAACTTGTAGGGCGCCGCCTTCATGTTGTTCTCGCGGCAGTCGTTGATCTGCAGCTCGACGTTGACCGGCCGCTTCGCCTCGGCGTCCCACTTCGGATAGGTGGCGCCCACCTCCGCCATGCTCTCCGCCGCATCGCCGTGGCAGGAGGCGCAGGACTTGCCGACCTCGCCCTCGACGGTGTTCCAGATCGCCTCACCCTGCTCGACATAGAGCATGGCCGGATTGGCGAAGCTGTCCGCCTCGAGCGCGCGAGTCTCGGCGGTGCGATAGAGCCAGCCAGACAGCACCTCGTCGAAGGGATGTCCCTCGGGCGCCTCGGTGCGGATCACCATGGGAATCTCGCCATCGATCACCAGCTCGTCGTCGACCGGATCGGCGCTGGCCACCATGGCGGCGCCCGAAGCCACCACGGCGGTCGCCGCCGCCAGGATCAGTTTCTTGTTGAACACGTTCCCTCCCGATTTCTTGCTTCCCGCGCGGCTGGCGCCTTATTTGACCTCGATCGACTGCTCGTGGGTGTAGGTATCGCCGTTGTCGTCCACCCAGGCGAACTGGAAGGTGCCGCTCTCCGTCACCTTCGCGCTGAACTCGAAGTAGGGATTGGCCGAGATCGCCGGATCGATGTCGCAGGCGAACACCGGCGTGCCGTTGAATGCGCAGGTGAACTTGTTGATGATCTGGCGCGGGATGACCTTGCCTTCCTTGTCCTTGCGCTGGCCGGACTCCATAGAGTGGTTGATCAGCGTCTTGATGGTGATCACCTCGCCGGCAGCGGCCGACTTAGGGACTTTCACGCGGGGCTTGGGCGTTGCCATTGTTTTCTTCCTCGTTGGTCGGTCGGGGCTCGATTAGCCGCCGCAGCCGCCGATGGTTACCTTGACCAGCTTCTTGTCCATGAACACCGAACCGTCGCTCAGCTTCGCGACCGCGACGACGTTCTGGGTCTTGGCTAGGCGCATGCGGGTGGTGGCGCTGGCCTCCCCGCTCATCGGCGTGAAGTGGAAGGTGGCGACGGCGGGATTCGGATTGCCGTCGGCCAGCAGCGTCACCGATTCGACGTAGGACGCTTCGGTCATCTCGCTGTCGACGGAGACGCTGATCGGAACGGTGTTGCCGTTCTCGGCGATCTCCGGAGCGTTGAGGGTAATCTTGCCGGTCTGTGGCGTCTTGCCGCCGGTGAACTCCATCAGACTCTTCTCGGCCGCCGCCTCGTCGGCGCGCGCGGCCTGGAGGCCCGGCCCGAAGGCGGCAACGGCCATGGCGCCGGCGGAAAGGCCCAGGGCCTGGCGTCGTGTCACTTGCATCGATCTTTACTCCCGTTCGACCGCGAGGGTCACTTCAGCGTGGCAAGGTAGGCGACGAGCGATTCGACCTGCACGGCGGTGAGCATGGTCTTGCCGACCAGATCCTTGCGCACGTTCACACCGACGTCGAGCGAGTAGAAGCCGGGCATCACGGTCTGCTCACCGAACACCGCCTTCGAATCCACCACGATCGCGCGCAGCTGCTCGGGGGTCCAGCGCTCGCCGGCGCCGTCCAGCGAGGGTCCGACCCCGCCGTGGAAAAGCTGCTCGCTCAGGTCGGAGTTGGCATGGCAGGCAAGACAGTTGCCGAGCTTGCGATCGGCGAAGATCTTGCGGCCCTCGGCGGCCGAGGCCGGCGCATCGCTCACCGGCCGGGCAAGCACGCCATCGACGATCTTCACGTCGCCGGGCGCAATGTCCCCCGCCGCAGCCGTCGTGATGCCGGCGAAGAGCGCCGCCGCGGCAAGAGTCAGTCGTGCTAGGAGCATTGATCTTTCCTCTTTCTTGCCCACCCGCCTTAGGTCCCCGCGGGTGGTTGTTTTGACCCATTGTAGCGGTCGGCGGGCCTTCCTTCAATTCATAAATTGCAATTCTTGCATATGTCAGGAGTCCCCACCGCCGGTCACGTCAGTCCGTGTTGGGCACGCCCGCCTCCGTCCGCTCGCGGATGCGGCGGGCGTGATAGCGCTGGAAGTCCTCGTCGGTCTCGTAGAGCTTGTCCCTCACCCAGGTGAACATATCGAGGAAGGTGCCCTTTTGAAAGGCGCCGGGCATCGAGGCGACCGCGGCCTGGCGGGCGTCCAGCGAGCCGTCGGCGCCTTCCGGCAGGAACAGGATGGTCGGCGTGAACGCGATGCCCCACTTGCGGGCGGCGGTTTTCTCGGTCAGCACCTCGCCGTCGAGGTCCGTCACCTCCTCGTCGCCGTAGAGGTTGTACTGCACCATCTTGTAGTTGGCCTCGATGTAGTCGCGCACCTGGGGGTCGCTGAGGATCTCCTCGTGCACCTTCTTGCAGTAGATGCAGCCGCGCTGCTCGATGATGATGGCGAGGCGCTTGCCCTCCTCCGCCGCCGTGGCGATGTCCTCGGCGATGTCGCGGAAGGTGATGGAGAACCACTCCTCCTTGTGCAGGCCGTCGTCGCCGAGGGTCGCCGCCCCGGCGGACAACGCCGGCAGACAGAAAGCGACAACCAGAAGCAGGCGTTTCAGCATGGCTCTCTCCTTATCCGATGTTCTGGCCTCATCCGATGTTCTGGAAGCCGGGGAACGTCTCCAGCAGCCAGTAGGCGATGTCCGCCATCCGGCCGGTCATGAACAGAATACCAGTAACCACGAGGATCGCGCCCATTGCCATTTCCACCTTCCGCATATGGCGCCGGAAGCGCTTCGCCCAGTCGAGGAAGCGGGTGGCGAAGACGGCGGCCAGCAGGAAGGGCAGCCCGATGCCCAGCGAGTAGACGGCGAGCAGCAGCGCCCCGCGCGAGGCCGTCGCCTCGGCGCCGGCCATGAAGAGGATCATCGACAGGACCGGCCCCACACAGGGCGTCCAGCCGAAGGCAAAGGCGAGGCCCATCACGTAGGCGCCGGCCAGGCCCGCCGGCCGCCGGCTCACCTGAACGCGGGCCTCGCGATAGAACAGCGCGATGCGGAAGACCCCCAGGAAATGCAGGCCCATGACCAGGATGATCACGCCGGCCACGATCGACAGCACATCGAAATAGCGGGCGAGCGACTGGCCGATGAGGCTGGCGGTGGCGCCGAGGGCGACGAAAACCGTGGAGAAGCCGAGCACGAAGCCGACGGCGGCGCGGATGAGCTGCCGCGTGGCCTCGGCGTCGCGGCGCTCGTCCTGCAGCTCGTCGAAGGTGAGGCCGGCGAGATAGGCCATGTAGGGCGGCACGATGGGCAGCACGCAGGGCGAGACGAAAGACAGCAGGCCGGCCAGGAAGGCGCCCCCGTAGGTGACATCGAACATTCAGTGGGACTCGCGGCGGGGCGGCATCATGGGACGCATCTCTCCTCATTCCCCGGCTTGAACACGGGGTTTGCAATACATGCATTAATTCATATATATTATTGCCATTCAATCGGGATTTCGCCACCGAGGCGTCAATGAAGTTCCTGCGCCCCCTGCTCGCCCCTCTTCTGCTGCTCGGCCTCTGGTCGGTGCCGCCGGCCGCGGCTGCCGAGCTGATCATGCTGGAGCGCCCGGGCTGCGCCTGGTGCCTGCGCTGGGACCGGGAGATTGCGCCGATCTATCCGAAGACGGCCGAAGGACACCAGGCGCCGCTACGCCGAGTCGACGTGACCCAGCCCTGGCCGAGCGATCTCGCCGGCATCGGCGGCGACATCTACACGCCGACTTTTATCGTGGTCGAGAACGGGACCGAGGTTGCCCGCCTGCGCGGCTATCCCGGCGAGCACTTCTTCTGGCCGCTGTTGAACGAGATGCTGCAGCGGCTGCCCCACTTGCAGCCGGATTCCGGCCCCGCCGCCGACAGCTAGGGCGCCGGATGGCCGACATCGATCCGAACAGCGCCAAGGCCAAGGACATCGACGTCCTGATGGAGCAGGCGCGCAAGGCGGGCGACCTGCTGAAGGCGCTGTCGCACGAAAGCCGCCTGCTGATCCTCTGCATCCTGGCCGAGGGCGAGAAGTCGGTGTCCGAGTTGGAGGAGCTTCTCAGCATGCCGCAGGCCGCGGTGTCGCAGCAGCTCGCCCGGCTGCGCTTCGACCGCCTGGTGCAGACGCGCCGCGACGGGCGCATGGTCTACTACTCGATCGCTAGCGAAGAAGTCGCGCAGCTTGTGGAACTGCTCTACCGCTTCTTCTGCAAGCCGGCGCTGGAAGAAAACCGCAAGTCATAAGCGGTGCCGAGAGTGAAGGAGCATGCCGGCGCAGTCGATGCCGGCGGCTCGTCAAAGGTGGGAGGGATCGATGGACGATATCGGCTGGCTATTGCCCGTTGCCGGCGGCCTCACCGGCATGGTCATCGGTGCGGCGGCACGGCTCAACCGATTCTGCACTCTGGCGGCTCTGGAGCGCCACTGGTACGCCGGCGACTCGACCGGCCTGCGCACCTGGGTGCTCGCCGCCGCCATCGCGATCGTCGCCACCCAGGCTCTGGTGCTGAGCGGCGCCATCGACGTCAGCGGCGCCTTCTACCTGACGCCGCGCTTCGGCTGGACCGGCGCCATCCTCGGCGGCCTCGCCTTCGGCTTCGGCATGGCCCTGGTCGGGACCTGCGGCTTCGGCGCCGTGGTGAGGCTTGGCGGCGGCAGCCTGCGCTCGCTGATCGTCCTCATCGTGCTGGGGCTGTCGGCGCTCGCCGCCCAGCGCGGCCTCGTCGCCCAGGTTAGGGTCGAAGTGGTGGACAATCTCGCGCTCGACCTCGGCTTCGCCGGCGACCAGTCGCTCGGCAGCCTCGCCTCGGCCATGCTCGGCGTCGATGCGCGCCCCGCAGTTGCCGTGCTGGCCGCCACGCTGCTGCTGCTCTGGGTGTTCGCCGCCGCCGACTACCGGCGCCGCCTCGGCCACATCGCGACCGCCCTGGTGATCGGCTGCGGCATCGCCCTCGGCTGGGTGGTCACCGCCTGGGGCGCCCGCCACGCCTTCGAGCCTGTGCAGCTCGAGGCCGGCTCCTTTGTCGTGCCGGTCGGCGACAGCCTCATGCAGCTCATCACCTATACGGGCGTGAAGCCGGACTACGGCGTCGGGCTGGTGGTCGGCGTCGGCCTCGGCGCGGCGCTGGTGACCTGGCGCCGGCACGACGTGCGCTGGGAGGCCTGCGACGACGCCCGCGAGCTCGGCCGCCACATCGCCGGCGCCGTCCTCATGGGCGTCGGTGGCGTCTTCGCCATGGGCTGCACCATCGGCCAGGGCGTGAGCGCTGCCTCGCTGCTGGCGGTCTCGGCGCCGGTGGCGATGCTGTCGGTGGCCTTCGGCGCGCGCCTCGGCCTCGCCTACCTGCTCGAGGGCTCGGTCCTCGGCGTGTTCAGCTTTTCGCATCGCAAGCCCGCAGAGTAAGGGAGAAACAGAGTGAAGTGCATCCATAAGCTGGCCTTGGCCACCTGCGTCCTCACCGCCGGCGCCACGGCCGCTGCGGCCCAGGAGGAGTCCGAGGCCCTGGTCGCATTCTCCAGCATGAAGACCGAGATCGCGGTGAAGCTGGCCGAGGCGGCGATGGAGAGCTGCCGCGCGCAAGGCGCGCAGGTGGCGGTCGCCGTGGTCGACCGCTTCGGCAGCCTGCAGGTCGTGCTGCGCGACCGCTTCGCCGGCGCGCACACGCCGGAGACCGCGCGGCGCAAGGCCTGGACCGCCGTCAGCTTCCGCGCCGACACCCTGACCCTCAGCGAAACCACCAAGCCGGGCAGCGAGGCCTATGCCGCCAACTTCATCCCCGAAGCGCTGATGCTGGGCGGCGGCGTGCCGGTCCAGGCGCAGGGCAGCATCGTCGGCGGCGTCGGCGTCTCGGGCGCGCCGGGCGGCGACGTCGACGATGCCTGTGCACGCGCCGGCATCGATGCGGTGGCAGCGGATCTGGAATTCTGAGGAGCGGCGGGGTGTTGCGCGCTCAGAGATCCGAAAGGTAGCTGTTGGCTTTACGGCTGGACGCGTAGGCGCCGGGGTCGATGTCGGCGAAGAGCAGCGCCGGCTGGTTGTCGCCCGCGGCCGCAAGACTTTGCCCGTCCGGTCCGATCGCGCGGGATAGCCCGGCATAGGCGAAGCGCCCGTCGCTCCCGACGTGGTCGGCGTAGACCACGAAGACCTGGTTCTCGAAGGCGCGCACCGGCACCACGCTGGTGGCGATGAAGGCGGCGAAGGGTCCCTGCGGCAGTGCCGTCGGCACCAGGATGAGCTCGGCGCCGGCGCGCGCGAGGCGGCGCACGTTCTCAGGAAATTCCACGTCGTAGCAGATGAGAAAGCCGAGCCTCACGCCGTCGAAATCGCGTAGGTCGCTCTGCGGTGTGCCGGGCGTGAAGAGCCTGCGCTCGTAGGCGCCGTAGAGATGGGTCTTGCGATAGATACTCGGCGGCGCCTCGCCGTCAGCCAGGACGAGGCTGTTGAAGATGTGCTCGCCGTCGCGCTCGGCAAAGCCCGCGACGATGCCAAGGCCGTGCGCTTTCGCCAGCGAGCGGAGCCGTGCCACCTGCGGGCCGTCAGCCGGTTCCGCGAGGTCCCGAATGGCTTCGCCGGCGCCATAGCCGGTGAGCGCCAACTCGGGCGCGACCAGCAACCGCGCGCCGCCGGCCGCCGCCTGCCCCGCTGCCGCGTCGATCAGCGCGAGATTGGCCGCGACGTCGCCCGCGACAGCCTCCATCTGCAGCACGGCGAGCCTCATTCGCGCTCCCCCCTCACTCGCGTTCCCCCTCACTCGCGTTCCTGGGCCGACCAGGCGCCGAGCAGCCGCGGCAGATCGCCATAGCGCGCGATGAGGCCGAACACCGCCGCGGCGACGGCCACGAAGAAGATCGAGACCGAGGCCATGGTCGGCGTGTAGCCGTAGCGCAGGGCGTTGAAGATCTTGATCGGCAGTGTCTCCAGGATGAAGCCGACGGTCATGTAGGCGACGATGTACTCGTTCAGCGACAGCACGAAGGCGAAGGCATAGCCGGAAACGAGGTAAGGCAGGATGAGGGGCACCACCACGGTGCGGAACACCGTGCGGTCGTCGGCGCCCATGGTCGCCGCCGCCTCGACCAGCGCGCGATCGATGGAGGCAAAGCCCAGCGACAGCGTGACCAGCGGCAGGGTAACGAAGAAGATCGCGTGGCTGATGATGGCGGTCCACGGCTGGCCATAGAAGCCGGCGGTGGCCCAGAAGGTGAGGAAGCCGAGGGCGGTGATTACCGGCGGCAGCAGGAAGGGCGCCACGCCCAGTGCCTGGAACACGCGCGCCCAGGGCGCCCGGCGCCGCCACAGGAACCAGGTGAGCGGCATGGCGATGATCACCGCGAGGGCGGCCGAGAGCGCCGCGAGGCCGACCGAGGCGAAGAGCGCGCCACGCCAGCCGTCGTCGGTGAAGATCTCGGCATACCAGTCGAGCGACAGACCTTCCGGCGGAAACAGCAGGCTCTGCTTCTCGTTCAGCGACACGCCGAAGACGACGATGAGCGGCGCCATGAGGAACAGCGCAATCAACGCCATATAGCCGCGGCGCAGCCAGGACGGGGTCATCCCGTCGCCTCCCGCCGGCCGCCGACCAACAGCGTGAGGCCGACCAGCGCCAGCGAGATCAGCACCAGGAAGACCGCCATGGCCGCAGCGAAGGGCATGTTGGACTGATAGACCGCCTGGTCGGTGATCAGCACCGAGAGGGTCCAGTGCTGCGGCCGGCCGAGAATCTGCGGCAGCAGGTAGGCGCCCAGCGCGAAGACGAAGACCATGATGAGCGTGGCCACGATGGTGTTGCGCAGCATCGGGATGACAACGGTGAAGAAGCCGCGCAGCGGCGAGGCGCCGAGGGTCAGCGCCGCCTCCACGAAGCTGTTGTCGAGCCGCGCCAGCGCCGGATAGAGCACCAGTATGGTGTAGGGTAACGCCTGGTAGACCATGCCGGTCAGCACGGCGGCGAAATTCGGCACCAGCGCGACCGGCTGGTCGAGAAGGCCGACGGCAACCAGCAGGTTGCTGATGCCCGCGGTGCGCGACAGCAGGGTCGACCAGGCAAAGCCGATGATGACCTCCGAGAGGGAGAGCACCGAGAGCAGCGCGACCAGCCAGGCCACCTGCACGCGGCGCGCCCGGCAGGAGAGGAAGTAGGTGAAGGGAAAGGCCAGCACCACGCAGCACACCGCGACCACGGCGGCGAGCAGCAGGGAAAACCCGAGCACGCCGCCGAAGAAGGCGCTGAGGAAGCGCTCGTAGTTGTCGAAGACGAAGTCGACGCTGTAGAAGCCGCCCTGCTGGCGCCGGAAGAAGCTGACCGCGATCATGGTGCCGAAGGGAACGACGAAGAATACCACCAGCATCGCCGCCGGAAAGATCAGCGGCAGATGGTCGGCCAGCGTGCGCGGCCGGTCGCGTCTCATTGCAGCAGCACAACGCAGCGCTCGGCCGGCAGCACGACGCCGATCTCGCTGCCCGCCTCGACGGCCGGGCGCTCCCGTGGCGTCGACACGGCGACCACCGTGATGCCTCCCACCTCGATGTAGGTCTCGATGGTGCCGCCAAGGTCGCGCAGGAAAGTCACCCTGCCGGTCAACTGCCCCGCCGCCGGCGCTGTCAGATGGACGTCCTC
>DATCXZ010000265.1:0-4088 GCA_036570545.1 Kiloniellaceae bacterium | reverse complement strand
GGCGGCTCCAGCCTGCTTGCGATCGCCGCGATGGCTGTGGCGCTGCTGGCGGGTGCGGGCGGCGAGCGGGCCGTTGCTCGCCTGCTGGCCCGATGGCGCCGGCGCTGCAGCGAGGCGACGCCGAAGCGCTTCTCCCACCGTGCCGGCTTCGGCCTGGCGTGGGGCGGGCTGGAGGTGCTTGGCATCGCTGTTTTCGCTGGGATCGCCCTGCTGCTCGGCTGGCTGCTGCTGCCGGCCCTGGCGACGCCTCGCCTGACCCTGGTGATTGTCGTCGCCGCGATCACCAAGGCCCGCCTGGTACTGACCATTGCGCGCTTCATCATCGCGCCGGCTCGCCCGGACCTGCGCCTGGCACCCATGCCGGACGAGGACGCGAGGCTCGTCTGGTTCTGGACCCTCGCCGCGGTGGTGGTGATCGCCGCCGCCAATGGCCTGCGCGATATCCTTCTCAGCCCTCCCGGCGCGACCTGGGAGAGCGGGGCCCTTCTCGGAATTATCGTGGCGGCCTTCGCCGCTGCCGTGAGACTGGCCGCGATCTTGCGGGTGCGCGCGCCGCTCCGTGACCTTATCCGCCGGGCCTTCGCCCGCGAAGAGAGCGAGCCCGCGGCGCCGGTGAGACTGGCCGCTAACCTCTGGCACATTGCCTTCTCGATCCTGGTCGTCGTCGACTTCACCGGCCTCGTCTACAACGGCCTTCTGGTGGGCGAGACGCGGTTTGCCTCCCTTGCGGTAGGTTCGTTCCTGGTGCTGTCGCTTACCCCCTTTGCTGTTGGTGGCTACGGTGCGCTGATCGACGACCTGATGCTGTCGCGCGGCGAGGACGGCCGGCACCGCGGCGCGGCGGGGGCGCTCAAGGCCTTCGGCCAGGGTGTGATCCTGCTCGCAGCCTTCGCCTTCCTCGCCAGCGCCTGGGGTGCCGATCCCTTCGCCGGAGCGGGGGCGGGCCTGCTCTCGCACCTGGCCGCCGCGATCCTGCAGGTGGGCGGTGCTGCGCTGCTGGGCTGGACCGTCTGGCAGGGCAGCAAGCTCGCGCTCGACCGCTATGCGGTCAACGAGGCCGCAGACGATCGCGACGAGGATCCCATGGGCAAGCCTGGATCGCGCATTGCGACGGTGCTTCCGGTCATTCGCGCCTTCCTCCTCGTCGCCATCGTCACGATCTCCGTCCTCATGGCGCTCGCGGCCCTCGGGGTTAATATCGGCCCCCTGCTGGCGGGAGCCGGTGTCGTCGGCCTCGCCGTCGGCTTCGGCGCTCAAACCCTGGTGAAGGACGTCATCACGGGGCTCTTCTATCTGGTGGAGGACGCGTTCCGCAAAGGCGAGTACATCCAGTGTTCCGGTGGCAAGGGCGTGGTCGAGAAGATCTCCCTGCGTTCGGTCCAGCTCCGACATCACAATGGCCCGCTGAACACCATCCCCTTCGGCGAGATGGGCAACATCACCAATCACAGCCGCGACTGGGTGCGGGTCAAGATCAAGATCCGCGTTCCATTCGACACCGACCTCAACAAGATGCGCAAGGCGGTCAAGAAGGTAGGCGAGGAGATGCAGGCGGACCCAGAGCTCGGGCCGATGTTCCTTCAACCGCTAAAATCGCAGGGCGCCGTGGACACCGACGAGCAGGGCTTCGTGACCAGTGTGAAGTTCACCTCCCGTCCCGGCGAGCAGTTCATCCTGCGGCGCGAGGCCTTCGCCCGCATGCAGAAGGCATTCCGGGAGAGCGGAGTCGAGTTCGCTGAGCCGCGGGTCACCGTCGAGTCCGAGGACGAGACCGCACGCCAGGCGGGCGGTGCCGCCGGACTTGCGATGACCAGGAAATAGAGAAGGGGGCTGCCATGCCTAAGCGCCTTGATGCAAGGTTTCTGCGGCGCCGCGGCAGACCGAGCCGCGTTCTGCGCGCTGCGGTCAGCGGGCTTGCCGCGCTGTGCATTGCCGGCGCGGCCTCGGCGCAGGAACGCGTCGAAGTCGCCAGCCCCGAGGCGCTGCTCGAGTTCTTCGAGAACCTGGACTACACGCCAGAGGCTTGGCAGGCGGGCATCCGCGAGGTCCCGCGCGTCTACCTGATGGACGTCGGCGAGCACTGGAAGGTCAACAGCCAGAATATCGAGGTGATTCAGAAGAAGCGCATCTTTTTCCGCACTCTCGGCCCGCTGGTGTTGCGGGCCAACGAGAAGATCCTGGCCGATCGCGAGCGGCTGCTGGCGCTGCAGGCAAAGGACGATGCCGGTGGCGAGGACGCGACTTGGCTGACGAAGCTGGCACAGCGCTACAAGGTCGAGGGCGCGGATGCTGTCGCGCTGGCGGAACTGGTGAAGCGGGTCGACGCAGTGCCGCCGTCGCTGGTGCTCGCCCAAGGCGCGGAGGAAAGCGGCTGGGGCACCTCCCGCTTCGCGGCTGAGGGCAATGCCCTCTTCGGTCAGTGGACCTGGGGCGGCAAAGGGATCAAGCCGAAGGAACAGCGCGAGGAGTTGGGCGACTACCGCATCGCCGCCTTCGATGCGCCACTGGAGTCGGTCGACGCCTACCTGCTGAACATCAACACCAATGATGCCTACGCCGGGCTGCGCGAGCGGCGCGCCACGACGCGCGAGAAGAACGCGCCCGTCTCAGGATGGGAGTTGGCGGAAACGCTGACCAGCTATTCCGAGCGCGGCAGGGAGTACGTGGATTCGCTGCACGCCATCATGCGCGTCAACAAGCTGCGGCCAACCGACGATGCCATTCTGGCGGACGGGCAGGAATGGCAGATCTATCCGGCGGGCAAGTGAACCATGGATCTGCGCAGCGGGTAGCTTCGCCGATAGCTTCAAGGTTGGGGATGGCGATGGGTCCGCAGGAGGCCCTGGCTAGCTCTGGGATGGGCCAAGCTCCGCGCCCACCGGCGAAAGCGGTTGGACTTCATGGACGCGGACGATGGCCCGGCCGGAAGACCGGACTGGCTGGAGGCCGTGCAGGCTTAAGGCCGCGGTTCCGGAATCAGGCTCTGTAGTGGCCACTGCACCGAGACGGCCGTGCCCCCCGGTAAGTCTCGTTCTCGAAGGGACCGCTGACTTCACGGAGAATCATCTCCGAGAGGCCGAGGATCGCATTGAGCGGCGTTCTCAGGTCGTGGCTGATATTGGCCAGGAACTCGGATTTGCTCCGCGTCGCGGCCTCAGCCTGCTCCATAGCATGGCGGAAAACCTCTTCACTACGCTTGATCTCGGTAATGTCGACCTGGACGCTGACGAATCCGCCGCCATTCATCCGCCGATCGGTGGTTTTCAGCCACCGGCCGTCCTTGAGCTGGACGATGGAGGACCCTTGCAGCTCGCGCACTCGGCGCACCTGCTGAAGATTCAGTGCCGAAGACCTGGGGCTGCTGTATCCAGGGCGCGAGCATGACGCCGCCGCGCGTGACTGGCTGCAGCAGGGCGGCCGCTCACCGGCTTCTGATTCTGCCATGCCGTGGCCCCGCGGGCTCTACCGCTTCGGCTGTGACAACGTCAGGCAACGGCGGCTTGCGTCCTCGCGGAAGATCGGCCCCTTCTCGCAGGCCCGGCGCACCCACATCGAGCGGACCATCGTCGAAGTCGTTGCGGAAGGCGGAACAACGGGGCTGGGTGAGACCCGTCCGGCTGGTGCAGCCGACATCATCGATCAGCATTTTCTGTGCGGTGCAGCGGAACCTGGAATGTCAGGGCTTCCGCGGGCACGCTCTGCACCAACTGCATGGCAGAATTGCTGATATGTGGTATACCAGAGACTGATTCCGGGTAGAAAAAGCGACGGCACTTGCCATATTATGTGCAGTGCAACATGGGATTTCGGCCGCTTCCTTGCCGGCCCGGGATGAGGAGCCTGACATGACCAGTTTCGACCTCGTGAGCGCCGCTGCCGTCCTGGCGATGGTGGGTGGCCTTGCCGCCGTCCTGTGGGAGGTCCTGACGAAGGACCCCCGCAGTTTGCTGGAGATGATGGACGACAGCCGCCGCTTTGCCGAGGCGCCCGTGGCGGCGCCGGCTCATCAGCCGGAGGCCTCGGCCTCGACCGCTGCCGCGGCAAAGCCCGAACATCCGCGCCTCGCCGCCTGAGCCCGCGGCCCGGCC
>DATCXZ010000264.1:0-2461 GCA_036570545.1 Kiloniellaceae bacterium | reverse complement strand
GCCGTCAGCACGGTGCCGGCGCCGACCACGGCGCCCTCCACCTCGCCGGCGATGGCGCGGATCGCCTCCAGCGCCGCCGCGGTGCGGAAGGTCACCTCGATGGCCTTGAGGCCCCCCGCCACCAGCGCGCGCGCCAGCGGCACCGCCGTGCTCACCTCGTCGATCACCAGCACCGGCACCACCGGCGCCAGCCGCAGCACGGCCTCGATGCCCTTCTGCCGCATCGGCTGGCTCACGATGTTCCTCCGAAGACATGCGCGCCCCTGTCGGCCGGCCCCGCCACCGCCCTGAAGGCGGCGAACAGCTCGCGCCCCAGGCCATAATGGCTCGAAGTGAGATCTTCTTCGACGGGCGCGCGCGCCGCCCACTCGGCCTCCGGCACCAGCGCCGTGAGGGTGCCGGCGGTCGCATCCAGCCGGATCACGTCGCCGTCGCGCAGCCGGGCGATGGGTCCGCCGCGCGCCGCCTCCGGCGTCACGTGAATCGCGGCGGGCACCTTGCCGGAGGCGCCGGACATGCGCCCGTCGGTCACCAGCGCCACCCTGAAGCCGCGGTCCTGCAGCACCCCCAGCGGCGGCGTCAGCTTGTGCAGCTCCGGCATGCCGATCGCCTGCGGGCCCTGGAAGCGCACCACGGCGACGAAGTCTTTCTCCAGCTCGCCCGCCTTGAAGGCGGCCATGAGGGCGTCCTGCGAGTGGAAGATCACCGCCGGCGCCTCGATAATGTGGCGCTCCGGCTTCACCGCGGAGACCTTGATGACGGCACGGCCGAGATTGCCCTTCAGCATCTTCAGGCCGCCGTTCGGCGAGAACGGCTGGGCAAGCGGCGCCAGCACCTTCTCGTCGTGGCTGCGCCTGGCCGCCGGCTGCCACACCACGCCGCCGTCGCCGGTCAGCCTCGGCTCCTGCCGGTAGTTGCCGAGGCCCTGCCCCCACACCGTCATCACGTCGTCGTGCAGCAGGCCGCCGTCGAGCAGTTGCGAGATCAGGAAGCCCATGCCGCCGGCGGCGTGGAAGTGGTTCACGTCGGCGAGGCCGTTGGGATAGATGCGGGCGACGAGCGGCACGACATCGGAGAGGTCGGAAAGATCGTCCCAGGTCAGCTTGATCCCCGCCGCCGCCGCCATGGCGACCAGGTGCAGGGCGTGGTTGGTGGACCCGCCGGTCGCGTGCAGGCCGACCACGCCGTTCACCACCGCGCGCTCGTCGATCATCTCGCCCACTGGCGTGTAGGCGTTGCCGAGCGCGGTGATCGCCAGCGCCCGCCTGGTGGCCTCGGCGGTGAGCGCGTCGCGCAGCGGCGTGTTGGGATTGATGAAGGAAGCGCCCGGCAGGTGCAGGCCCATGATCTCCATCAGCATCTGGTTGGAGTTGGCGGTGCCGTAAAAGGTGCAGGTGCCGGGGCTGTGGTAGGACTGCGACTCCGCCTCGAGCAGCTCGTCGCGGCCGACCTTGCCTTCGGCATAGAGCTGCCGGATGCGCGCCTTCTCGTCGTTCGACAGGCCCGAGGGCATCGGCCCCGCCGGCACGAAGACCGCCGGCAGGTGGCCGAAGGAGAGCGCGGCGATCACCAGCCCCGGCACGATCTTGTCGCAGACGCCGAGGAAGACCGCCGCGTCGAACATGTTGTGGGAGAGGCCGACCGCGGCCGCGAGCGCGATGACGTCGCGGGAGAACAGCGACAGCTCCATGCCCGGCTGGCCCTGCGTGACGCCGTCGCACATAGCGGGCACGCCGCCGGCCACCTGCGCCACGCCGCCGGCATCGCGCGCCGCCTGGCGGATGATCTCCGGAAAGCGCTCGAAGGGCTGGTGCGCGGAGAGCATGTCGTTGTAGGCGGTGATGATCGCGAGATTGGGCACCACCGCGCCCTTCAGCGCCTGCTTGTCGGACAGGCCGCAGGCGGCGAAGCCGTGCGCCAGGTTGCCGCAGGACAGCGTGGTGCGCCGCGGCCCCGCCTCCGCCGCACGGCGGAGGCGGTCGAGATAGGCCGCGCGGGAGTCGCGGCTGCGCTCGCGCAGGCGCTCGGTCACTTCGTGCACGCGGCTATGCAGGGTCATCGCGCTCTCCTTGCCTTCCGCCGTGTCGTCAGGGGCACCAGTAGACCTCGACAGGCCGGGCGCGCAGCACTGCGCGCACCGGCATCGCCTCGACAGGCCCGTCGCGCAGCGCCGCGGCGAGCACCGCCGCCTTCTCCGCCCCCTCGATATGAAGATAGACCCTACCCGCCGCGGCGATCAGGGGCAAAGTCAGGGTGACCCGCGGCTCGCCGGCGCCCGGCGCCCGCATCGGCAGCACGGCCGCGGCGCCGGCCGGATCGAGGGCCTCCGCAAGGCGGTCCCCTGCGGGAAAGAACGAGGCCGTGTGGCCGTCGGTTCCCATGCCGAGCACCACGGCGTCGAGCGGCTGCGGCAGGCCGGCAAGGCACTGCGCGACTTCGGCCAGGCCTTCCTCGGGGTTGT
>DATCXZ010000263.1:0-2436 GCA_036570545.1 Kiloniellaceae bacterium | reverse complement strand
TCTCGGGCGACGGCCGCTCCAACGAAGGCGGCTCGCCCGCCTTCGCGCGCGCCGCCGCCCACCGGGCCGGCATCACCATCAACGGCCTCGCCATCCTGAACGAGGAGCCGGAGCTGGCGGGCTACTACATCGCCGGGGTGGTGGGAGGACCGGGCGCGTTCCTGCTCACCGCCGACGACTTCCAGGACTTCGCCGTGGCAATGCGGCGCAAGCTTTACTTCGAGATCGTCGGATCGCCGGTGGCCGCCGCGCAGTGACGCTTCCGGGGGTGACGCTTCCGGGGGCGACGCTCAGGCGCTCTCGGCGGCGATCTCCTCCATCACGAAGTCGCGGAACACCCGCACCTTCTCGCGCTCCAGCGCGCCCGGCAGATAGACCAGGTGATAGCCGAGGTCGGTCAGCACGGTGATGTCGAAGGGCGTCACCAGGGTGCCCGCCGCAAGGTCGCGCGCGATCATCGACAGCTTGCCGAGGGCGACGCCGCCGCCATCCACCACGGCCTGCATCAGCACGGTGACGTCGTCCATGATCGGGCCGCGGCGCGGGTCCACGTCGGCGACGCCGGCCACCGCCAGCCACTGCGCCCAGCCGTCGTAGTCGTCCTCGTGCAGCAGCGTATGGTGGCGCAGGTCGGCAGGCCGCTTCAGCGGATGCTTGCCGCGGAGCAGCGCCGGGCTGCACACCGGCGTGTAGTCGACGCGCAGCATGAATTCGCTGGCGAGGCCGTCCCAGCCGCCGTGGCCGAAGCGGATCGCCAGGTCGACGTCGTCGTAGCGCAGGTCGGCGCAGAGGATCGAGTGGTGCACCTTGAGATCGATCTCCGGGTGCTTGCACCAGAAGCGCGGCAGCCGGTAGGCCAGCCACTTGGCGCCGAAGGCGGGCGTCACCGACACCGTCAGCGTGCGGGAGTCGGGGCCGCTGCGCAGCCCGTCGGCGGTGTCGGCGATGCGCAGGAAGGCCTCGCTCACCACCGGGAACAGCGCGCGCCCCTGCTCGGTCAGGCCGAGCTTGCGGGTCATGCGCTTGAACAGCGGATAGCCGAGATGCTCCTCCAGCGCCTTCACCTGATGGCTGACGGCGGCCTGGGTGACGTGCAGCTCCTCGGCCGCCTTGGTGAAGCTGAGATGGCGGGCGCCGGCCTCGAAGGCGCGCAGGGCATTCAGGGGCGGAAGCTTGTTCTGCATCGGCTGTGCCTTAGCTTTCCTAATCCATGCGATGAGAAAGCGTCGTTTGTCGGCGGGTGCCGACCAGAGCAATCTTGTCACTAACAGGCCGATTTCAAGACCCGGCCATGGTCTCACACTCCAATGAGGATGAGTAGAACTATGTCATATGTGCTCTACAGCTCGATCGCCCGGGCCGGCGGCCTTGACCTCCTGCTCAGCCTGGAATCCTACGCGCATCCGCCGGGCCACCCGCTGCTGCGGCAGCCCCGGGGTCAGCCCGGGAGTCAGTCCAGGGGTTACGGCCGGCTGGCCCGCCTGCGCCGGCGCAGCGGCCGGGCCCTCATGGGCCTGGGCGAGACGCTCAGCGGCTGGGGCCGCCGCTGGGCGTCCTTCGAGACGATCGCTCGGGCTGGCGCCCGAACGGTCCCCTCAAGATGAGGTCATGCCTCGTGGCGCCAGCCAGCGGATGAGGAACCGGCGCAGCCACGCCGCCATCGCGGCGTCGTGGCGCGCGCAGCCGGCGAGCTGCTCCTCGACGGACTGGGCGCCCGGCTCCGACAGCATGTGCGCCGCCTCGGCGATCCAGCGCTGCATGACCGTGCGCCCGACTTCCGGGTGGAACTGGATGCCGTAGGCCCTGTCGCCGTAGCGGAAGGCCTGGTTGGGGAACACCGGCCCGGCCGCCAGCAGCTCGGCCGAGGCGGGCACCTCGAAGCCCTCGTTGTGCCAGTGGTAGACGTGCAGCGGCGCGCCGAGGAAGCCGTCGGCGGCGGCGGTCGGCGCGATCTCCACATAGCCGATCTCGTGCAGGCCCGCGCGGTGACGCGCGACGCGGCCGCCGAGCGCGCTGGCCAGGAGCTGGGCGCCGAGGCAGATGCCGAGATAGGGACGCCCGCCGTCCGCCCAGTGCCCGATCCACTCGATCTCGTCGCGGATGTAGGGCTTGGTCGCGGCGTCGTTCACGCTCTCGGCGCCGCCATAGCAGACCACCGCGGCATAGTCGCTGTCGGGCGGCGGCAGCCTGTCGCCGCGCCCCGGCGAGCACCACTCCAGGCGGTAGCCCATCTCCTGAAGCTGGGCCGAGGCGCGGTCGTCGCGCTGCCCGACCGGGTGGTCGATCAGCAGAACGGTCGGCTTCATGACGGCTCCGGGCTGGAAACAGTGCGCCCGGCAGCACGCCCGGCGACGAACGCCGTCATGTGCAGGCGCGCCTGGGCGGCGGGATAGTGCCAGGCACGGCCGACCGGGCAGGCGCGCCGCGCCCGGCAGC
>DATCXZ010000262.1:0-16532 GCA_036570545.1 Kiloniellaceae bacterium | reverse complement strand
GGCAGCGCAGCTCACCGTGGCTTGCGCGGACAGCGTCAGCCCGGCGCTGTCGCCGCAGGCGCTCGATCGCCTGGTGATGCCATGAAACACCGCCTGGGCGTTCTGCCAGAGGTGCGCGATGCGCTCGCTACTGGGCGGCCCGTCGTGGCGCTGGAATCGACCATCATCACCCACGGCATGCCGGCGCCGCGCAACCTGGAGACGGCGCGCCGGGTCGAGGCGGCGGTGCGCGCGGGCGGCGCCGTGCCGGCGACCATTGCTGTTCTCGACGGCAGGATTCGCGTCGGCCTCACGGCGGACGACCTGGAGCGCCTGGCCGGCGAGAAGGAGGTTGCCAAGGCGAGCCGCGCCGACCTTCCGGCAGTGCTGGCCTCCGGCGGCGCCGGCTCGACCACGGTGGCCGCCACCATGATCTGCGCTGACCTCGCCGGCATCCGCGTCTTCGCCACCGGCGGCATCGGCGGCGTTCACCGGGGCGCCGAAACCAGCTTCGACGTCTCCGCCGACCTGCAGGAGCTGGCAAGCACACCGGTGGCCGTGGTCTGCGCCGGCGCCAAGGCGATCCTCGACCTGGCGAAGACGCTGGAGGTGCTGGAGAGCCTGGGCGTGCCGGTGATCGGCTACGGTTGCGACGAGCTGCCGGCGTTCTATAGCCGGTCGTCGGGCCTTGCGGCGCCGCTGCGCCGCGACAGTGCGGCGGGGATCGCCGCGGTCATGGCCGCCAAGTGGGACCTGGAGCTCGGCGGCGGCCTGGTGATCGCCAACCCGATCCCGGCCGAGGCGGAGATCCCGGCGCAGAAGATCGCCGCCCACATCGAGACGGCGCTGGCCGAGGCGGTGGCCGAGGGCGTGCAGGGCAAGGCGGTGACGCCCTTCCTGCTGGCACGCCTCGAAGGGCTGACCGGCGGCGCCAGCCTGGACGCCAACGTCGCCCTGGTGCTGAACAACGCGCGCCTGGCGGCGGAGATCGCGACGGCCTATGCGGCGCTGCAGGCTGCGCTCCCCCCGTCGCCCTCGGCCTTGAGCCGGGGCAGGGGACAGTTGATGGAGCGGTAGCCCCGAATGCGCGGGGTCAAGCCCGAGCATGGCGGTTGTTGTGGTGGAGAGAGTGCGCGTGCCTTGCGTCGCTGTGCTACCGCCGCTCCGCCAGCAGGTGCCAGTGGTAGGTGCCGGGGCTCTCGTGCTCGCGGTCGAACAGGCTGAGGAGCTCGAAGTCCTCGACCAGCTTCACCACCCCGGCGGCGTCGCAATAGAAGTGCGGATGGCCCTTGTCGCCGGCGGCGCCGTCGATGACGAAGGTATCGGGCGCGATCTCCCTGCCGAGGCCGTAGTTGCGGTTGCGCTTGGACAGCAGGGTGCCGTGGAACAGGCCGCCCGGCTTCAGCACGCGATAGATCTCCGCCACCGCGCGGCCGACGACGCCGGCGTCGCCGTGGTAGATGACGTTGAACGACAGCACGTAGTCGAAGCTGGCGTCGGCATAGGGCAGCTCGGTCATCAGGCCGTCGCCGAAGGTGACGGTGAGGCCGAGATCACGGGCGCGGCGGGCGGCGTAGTCGAGGCCGGAGGCGCTGGCATCCATCGCCTGCACCTCGAAGCCGGCGCCGGCGAGGAAGCAGGCATGGCGACCGACGCCACAACCGAGGTCGAGGACGCTGCGCGCACCGCGGCTCCTCAGCAGCGGCACCACGGCAGCGACGTCGAGATCGGGTTCCAGCCAGTCGGCCCGCCCGGCGTCGCTCTGCCACTGGTCGTTCCAGGCCCGATGGGCGGTTTCCAATTGCGCCCCGCCCTTACGGGCGTCTTCTTGCATGCTCATGACGACGGTCACTCCCTCGGCCTGGTTAGAGGATGCGCTGGGGGGTGATGCGCGCGTTTCTTACGGCTGCACGATCAACTGCGCGCGCTCGGCGGCCATGCGGCCCCAGCCGTACTCGATGGCGCGGCTCTCGGCGTCGATGTTCACCGACTCGGTGACCAGCAGCGGCTGGCTGCGCGGCAGCTCCAGCAGGCGCGCCTCGTTGGTGTTGGGCAGGCGCGCGGTGATGCGCGTCTCCTTGCGGGTGTAGTCGCCGATGCCGTAGTGCGCGAAGGCCTTGGTCACCGAGCGCTCACGCTTGTAGATCTCGATCATGTCGGGAAAGCGCTTGGCCGGGAAGTGGTGGGCGACGATGGAGATCGGCCGGCCGTCGACCTTGCCGATGCTCTCGATGAGCACGACTGCCGCACCCTTGCGGATGTGCAGGTGCTTGGCGACGTTGGCGTCGGCCGGAAGCACCATGGCGCGCACCAGCTCGCCGGAGGGTATGCGCGACTGCTTCTGGATATTCTCGGTGAAGCGGGTGCGCTTGCCGAGCCTGTAGTCGACCATGCGCTCCTGCACGAAGGTGCCGCGGCCCTGCTCGACGCGCAGCACGCCCTCCTGCTCCAGGAAGGCGATGCCGCGGCGCACGGTGTGGCGGTTCACGGAGAAGCGCTCGGCAAGCTCGGCCTCGGTCGGCAGCCGCTGGCCCGGCTCGTACACCTGCTCGCGGATGTCCTTCTCCAGGGTCTCGGCGATCTGACGCCAGAGCGCCACCCCGGCCCGCCGCTGCAGTGTCATCATCGCGCCTCCTCACGCCCCGGTCGCCGGGCCGTCATGCAAAGTTCATGAAGATGCGCTTTACATCCCGTGAGCCTCTCTTATAACCTCTAAATGTATCGACGTCTAGACAAATATGGAAGTTGTCTATGGATGAATTTCTGAGCGAAGCGGGCGGACAGGACAGCTCGAACGCGGCGCGCCGGCGCTGGCTGTCGGTGCTCGCGAAGGCCGGGCTCGACGAGCTGGAAGCCGCCTGGGCGGGCCTCGGCGAGCGGCTCGACTACGAGTGGCTGCGCCGGCCGGAGATCGGCATGGTCATGGTGCGCGCCCGCGCCGGCGGCACCGGTGAGCAGTTCAACCTCGGCCAGATGACGGTAACGCGCTGCGCGCTGAAGCTCGCCGGTGGTGACGCCACGCCCAGCTGCGTCGGACTGGGCTACGTGCAGGGGCGCTCCAAACGTCATGCCGAGCTGGCCGCGGTGTTCGACGCGCTGCTGCAGGATCAGGGGCGTCGGCCGGCGCTGGAGCAGGGCGTGATCGCGCCGCTGGAGGCCGCCCATGCCCTCAGGCGCGACGCGCGCAGCCGTAAGGCCGCCAGCACGAAGGTCAACTTCTTCACCCTGGTGCGTGGGGAGGACGAGAAATGAGTTTGGCTTCCACTGTCGCCATCGACACGGCCGGCTTGCAACCGGGTCTCGCCGATCCCGTGCACGACTCGCAGCGTCTCTTTCGCGGCCTGCTGACGGCCCTGGCGCATCCCGGCCGCGCCGTCACCCTCAGCGGCGCGCCGGAGGGGCCGCTGCCGCTGGACCCGGCGACCACGGCGGCGGCGCTGACGCTGCTCGACGGCGAGACGCCGCTGTGGATCGACTGGATCGCCGACACGCCGCCGCTGCGCACCTACCTGAAGTTCCACTGCGGTTGCCCGCTGGTCGAGCGCAGCCAGGTCGCCGCCTTCGCCCTGGTCACCGACCCGGCGAACATGCCGCGCCTCGCGCTCTTCGCCCAGGGCGTCGACCAGTACCCCGACCGCGCCGCCACCCTGCTGCTGCAGGTGCCGAGCCTGGAGGGCGGCCCGGCAGTGACGCTGCGCGGCCCCGGCATCCGCGACACCGCGGTCATCGCTCCCTTTGGGCTTCCCGAGTGGTTCTGGAACGACTGGCGACTCAACGCCGCGCAGTTCCCGCTCGGGGTCGACATCTTCCTGACCTGCGGCGAGGCCGTCATCGGCCTGCCGCGCAGCATCCTGGCGGAGGACTGAAGCCATGTACGTGGCCGTGAAGGGCGGCGAGCAGGCCATCCTCAACTCGCACAAGCTCGTTGCCGAGGAGCGCCGCGGCGACCCCGCGGTGCCGGAGCTGAGCATGGCACAGATCAAGGAGCAGATGCAGCTCGCCGTCGACCGGGTGATGACCGAGGGCTCGCTCTACGACCGTGACCTCGCCGCGCTCGCCATCAAGCAGGCCCAGGGCGATCTCATGGAAGCGATCTTCCTGCTGCGCGCCTACCGCACCACGCTGACGCGTTTCGGTGAGACGCTGCCGATCGACAGCGCGGCGATGGCGGTGCGCCGGCGCATCTCGGCGACCTACAAGGACCTACCTGGCGGCCAGGTGTTGGGGCCGAGCTACGACTATACCCACCGCCTGCTCGACTTCGCCCTCGCCGCCGAGGACGGGGTCGGCGAGCCGCAGGCGGCCTGCGCCGAGCGGCCGGTCGAGGCGGCGGTCCCGCGGGTCACCGACATCCTCAACCACGAGGGCCTCATCGAGGAGGAGATCGCACTGAACGACGAGGTGCCGGTCGGCGACCTGACGCGCGAGCCACTGCGCTTCCCGGCCGGGCGCGACCTGCGCCTGCAGAACCTCGCGCGCGGTGACGAGGGCTTCCTTCTGGCGCTCGGCTACTCGACGCAGCGCGGCTACGGGCGCAACCATCCCTTCGCCGGAGAGATCCGCCTCGGCGAGGTGGCGGTGGAGTTCGTGCCGGAGGAACTCGGCTTCGCCATCGAGATCGGCGAGATCACCGTGACCGAATGCCAGATGATCAACCAGTTCGCCGGCTCCGCCGAGCGGCCGCCGCAGTTCACCCGCGGCTACGGCCTCTCCTTCGGCCACTGCGAGCGCAAGACCATGGCGATGGCCCTGGTCGACCGCGCGCTGCGGGCGCGCGAGCTGGATGAAAGCATCGAGTATCCGGCGCAGGACGAGGAGTTCGTGCTCTACCACTCCGACAGCGTCGAGGCCTCCGGCTTCGTGCAGCACCTGAAGCTGCCGCACTACGTCGACTTCCAGTCTGAGCTGCAGCTCATCCGCTCGCTGCGCCGGCGCCATGACCGGGACCGCAAGGAGGCTGCCGAGTGATGGGTGCCATGCCGAAGCAGGAGATTGCGGACGAGGAAGGCTACAGCTTCGCCTATCTCGACGAGCAGACCAAGCGGATGATCCGCCGCTGCATCCTGAAAGCGGTGGCGGTGCCGGGCTACCAGGTGCCGTTCGGCGGGCGCGAGATGCCGCTGCCCTACGGCTGGGGCACCGGCGGCATGCAGGTGACCGCGAGCATCATCGGCCGCGACGACACCCTGAAGGTGATCGACCAGGGCGCCGACGACACCACCAACGCGGTGAACATTCGCCGTTTCTTCGCGCGCGTCGCCGGGGCGCCGACCACCGAGGCGACGGCGGAAGCCTCCATCGTGCAGACCCGCCACCGGGTGCCCGAGGATCCGCTGCGCGAGGGCCAGATCATCGTCTACCAGGTGCCGCAGCCGGAGCCGCTGCGCCCGCTGGAGCCGCGCGAGATCGAGTGCCGCAAGATGCACGCCTACAAGGAGTACGGCCTCATGCAGGTCTCGCTCTACGAGGACATCGCCCGCTTCGGCGAGATCGCCACCTCCTATTCCTACCCCGTCATGGTGAACGACCGCTTCCTGATGTCGCCGACGCCGATTCCGAAGTTCGACAATCCGAAGATGGACGACTTTCCGGCCCTGCAGCTCTTCGGCGCCGGGCGCGAGAAGCGCATCTACGCGGTGCCGCCCTATACCAAGGTGAAGAGCCTCGACTTCGACGACCATCCCTTTGCCGTGCAGCAGTGGGAGGAGGACTGCGCGCTCTGCGGCGCGGAAGAGACCTTCCTCGACGAGGTCATCCTCGATGACAAGGGCGGCAAGATGTACGTCTGCTCGGACTCGCACTACTGCGCCCGCCGCCGCGCCGAAGGCCACCGCGGTTACCTCTCCGAAGGTGCCGCCGAGGCCTATGCCGCCGCCGTGGGCGCCGATGCGGGCGGCGCCAACGCCGACGAGGAGGCCTGAGCCATGGAATCGCAAACGCCCCTGCTGCGGGTGCGCAACCTGACCCACGCCTTCGGCCACCTGCTGGCCTGCGACGACATCTCCTTCGAGCTGCACAGTGGCGAGGTGCTCGGCGTGGTCGGTGAGTCGGGCTCCGGCAAGACCACCCTGCTGAACTGTCTCTCGGCACGCCTGACACCGACCAACGGCATCGTCGAGTACGACCTGCGCGGCCGCGGTCTCACCGACATCTACACGCTCTCCGAGCCGGAGCGCCGCCTGCTGCTGCGCACCGACTGGGGCGTGGTGATGCAGAACCCGCGCGACGGCCTGCGCATGAACGTGAGCGCCGGCGGCAACGTCGGCGAGCGCCTCATGGCCGTCGGCGCCCGCCACTACGGTGCCATCCGGCACGAGGCGGAGGACTGGCTGACCAAGGTGGAGCTCGACCTCGGCCGCATCGACGACCGGCCGAAACACTTCTCGGGCGGCATGCAGCAACGCCTGCAGATCGCGCGCAACCTGGTGACCAAGCCGCGCCTCATATTCATGGACGAGCCGACCGGCGGCCTCGACGTTTCCGTCCAGGCCCGCCTCCTCGACCTGCTGCGCGGCCTGGTGCGCGAGCTTCGGCTCTCCGCCATCATCGTCACCCACGATCTGGCGGTCGCGCGCCTGCTGGCCGACCGCCTGATGGTGATGAAGGACGGCAAGGTGGTGGAAAGCGGGCTCACCGACCAGGTGCTGGACGATCCGCACCACTCCTACACCCAGCTTCTCGTCTCCTCGGTGCTGCAGGTATGATGTGACATGAGCAATCCCAGCCAGAAAAGCGACGAGGGCGGCGCGGCGATCCGCGTCGAGAATCTTTCCAAGACCTTCGTGCTGCACGTCCAGGGCGGCACCCGCCTGCCGGTCTTCTCTCGTCTCAGCCTCGAGGTGGCGGCCGGGGAGTGCGTGGCGCTCTACGGCCCTTCGGGTAGCGGCAAGTCGACGCTGCTGCGCTCGCTCTACGCCAACTACAAGCCCGGCAGCGGCCATGTCTGGGTGCGCCATGCCGACGACTCGGGGAGCGATTGGGTCGACATGGCCGGCGCGCCGCCGCACCAGGTACTGGAGGTGCGGCGCAGGACCGTCGGCTACGTCAGCCAGTTCCTGCGCGTCATCCCGCGGGTGTCGGCGCGCGACATCGTCGCCGAGCCGCTGCACGCCCTCGGCGTGCCGCTGGAAGAGGCACGCGGCCGCGGCGAGGCGCTGTTGGCGCGGCTCAACATTCCGGCGGCGATGTGGGAGCTGGCGCCGGCCACCTTCTCCGGCGGCGAGCAGCAGCGGGTGAACATCGCCCGCGGCTTCGTGGCGAACTTTCCTATCCTGCTGCTCGACGAGCCGACCGCATCGCTCGACGCCGGCAACCGTGCCGTCGTGGTCGAGCTTATGCGCGAGGCCAAGGCGCGCGGCGCGGCCATCGTCGGAATCTTCCATGACGACGAGGTGCGCGAAGCGGTGGCCGACCGCGTCTTCGATCTCGCGCGCGAGCGGAGCACCGCGTAATGGCCGAGCAGGTTCTGGGAAACGCGCGCCTAGTGCTGGTGGATGAGGTCGTCCACGGCAGCGTGTTGCTGCGTGACGGCAGGATCGCCGAGGTGAATCCCGGCGCGACCGCGGTTCCCGCCGCCGAGGACCTGGGCGGCGACACCCTGCTGCCCGGCCTCATCGACCTGCACACCGACCACTTCGAGAAGCACGTGCTGCCCCGCCCCGGCACGCGCTGGGACATGGTCTCCGCCGTCATGGCGCACGACGCCCAGATGGCGGCCGGCGGCATCACCACCAGCTTCGACTGCGTCTGCGTCGGCGTCAGCATCAAGCACCCGGAACGGCGCGAGATCTTCCGCCCGATGATCGACGCGGTGCGCGAGGCCAGCACCAAGGGCATGTTGCGCGCCGACCATATCGTGCACCTGCGCTGCGAGGTGACCGACGAGGAGGTGGTGGAGCTGTTCGACGCGGTCGCCGATCACGCCGCCGTCGGCATGATGTCGCTGATGGACCATGCGCCCGGCCACCGCCAGTACCCCGACGTGAAGCGCTTTCGCGAGCGCACCATGAGGACCCTGCGGCTCAGCGAGGCGGAGGCCGACGCGCACATCGACCGCCTGCTGTCGGCCCAGGAGCGCGTGGTGCCGCAGAACCGCGCCGCGCTCGCCGAGCGCGGCAAGGCGCGTGGCCTGGCGATCGCGAGCCACGACGACGAGACCGCGGAGCATGTTGCGGATGCAGCGGCGCTCGGTATCTCTGTGACGGAATTCCCGACCACGCTGGCGGCGGCCCGGGCGGCACGTGACAATGATATGAAGGTTATCATGGGGGCGCCGAATCTGCTGCGTGGCGGCTCCCATTCGGGTAATGTCTCGGCGGCGGAACTGGCCGCCGAAGGACTGCTCGACAATCTTGCCTCCGACTACGTGCCGGGAAGCCTCCTGCACGCGGCCTTCCGCCTGACGGAGGCGCCGCACGGCCTGACGCTGCCACAAGCGGTTGCCGCGGTGGCATCGCGGCCGGCGGAGACGGCGCGACTGACGGACCGCGGGCGCATCGCGCCGGGGCTGCGCGCCGATCTGGTGCGCGTGGCGGTGGTCGAGGGGCAGCCTTTCGTGAAGACAGTATGGCGTGAAGCGGAACGGGTGATGTGATGCTGCAGGAAGAGCTTCTGGATCGACAGGCGGCGGCGGAAGCGGGCATCCCGCTGCGCCTCGCCAATGCCGAGGTGGTGACGGCGGAGGCGCGCTTTCGTGGCGCGGTCACCGTCGAGGACGGCGTCATCGTGGCGGTGGAGGAAGGCGGCAGCGTGCCCGCCGGTGCGCTCGACTGCCGGGGCGAGTTGCTGCTGCCCGGCCTCGTCGACCTGCACACCGACCACTGCGAACGCCACGCGGTGCCGCGCCCAGGTGTCCACTGGGACCCGCTGCAGGCGGCCATCGCCCACGACGCCCAGGTGGCGGCGGCCGGTATCACCACAGTCTTCGATTCGCTGGTCGTCGGCCTGCGCGATGCCGACCAGACGCGCCGCGACCTGCTCGGCCGCATGATGGCGGCGGTGGAAAAGGGCGAGGCGCTCGGCCTGTTCCGCGCGCAGCACCTGCTGCATCTGCGCTGCGAGGTCACCGATCCGACGCTGCTCGATCAGATCGCTCCGCACATGGACCATCCGCTGCTGCAGCTCGTCTCGGTCATGGAGCACACCGTCGGCCAGCGCCAGTTTCCCGACGCAGAGAAGTATAAGGAGATTCTCGTCAAGCTGTTCCATGTGCCGGAGGACAAGGTGGAGGAACGCTTCCACCGCGACGCCGAGGCCTCGCGCACCTTTGCGCCGACCTATCGTGAAGCGGTCTGCCGCATGGCAGCCGAGCGCGGCATCGCCGTCGCTGCCCATGACGACGAGACTCTGGAGCACGTCGAGGAAGCGGCGCGCCTCGGCATGACCATCTCCGAGTTCCCGACCACGCTGCTTGCCGCAGAGGCAGCCCGCGACCGCGGCATGGTGACGGTGATGGGCGCGCCCAACGTGGTGAAGGGCGGTTCGCACTCCGGCAATCTCTCGGCCATCGAACTGGCGCGTGTCGGGCTGCTCGACGTGTTGGCTTCCGACTACGTGCCGGTCTCGATGTTAGCTGCTGCCCTGCGTCTCGCCGAGTTGGGCGTCGGGATCTCCCTGCCGGAGGCGATGAAGATGACGAGCCTCCATCCCGCCCGCGCGGCGGGCCTGGAGGACCGTGGCGAGATCGCGCCGGGCAAGCGCGCCGACCTCATTCGCGTGCGCCTGGTCGACGGCCAGCCGGTGGTGCGCACGGTCTATGCGGCCGGCGAGCGGGTGGCTTAGTCACCCCAACTGTCATGCGCAGGCAGGCCCGCGCATCCAGGGCAGGCGCTTCCAAGATCGCCCTGGACTCTCGGCTCAAGGCCGAGGGTGACGGTTTGGGCGGCGACGGCTGAGCCGCCTTCGGCGATTCCATCCGGCCCTGATCTGCTCTAGGGCGATCACGGGGAAGTGATTAAAATCGTCCTGGCGCCGAAGGAGCGTCTTGGGTTTGACTATTGCCGCCGCTCTGCCTCGACCTTCACGCCTGCATCAGGAGGAAGTTTCGAGATGAAAGCGCTGATTTCCGCCGTCGTTCTTTCTTTCACACTGGCCAGCCCGGCCTTTGCCTTCCAATGCCCGACGGACATGGCTGCCATCGACGCCGCCCTGCAGACCGCGGAGCTAACGGACGAGCAGAAGGCCCGGGTCATGGAGCTGCGCGAAGAGGGTGAGCAACTGCACAGCAGCGGCCAGCACCAAGCCTCCGTCGATGCCCTGGCCGAGGCGAAGGAGATCCTGGGCATTCAGTAGAGGCGACAACACTCTTCGTCATGCTCGGGCTTGACCCGAGCATCCAGGGCGCGCGCTTCTACGGTCTCCCTGGACCCTCGGCTCAAGACCGAGGGTGACGAGAGTCGCTTGATCGTCGACCGCGATCAGGCTGCGCGGACGTCGGTGAGGAACTGCTCGACCTGCTGGCGCATGGTCGCCGCCTGCGCCGACAGAGCCTCGGCGGCGGTCATCACCTGACTGACCGCCGAGCCCGTCCGGCTGGCCGCTTTCATCACGCCGTCGATGCTGCCGGTCACGTTGCGCGTGCCGTCGGCGGCCTCCTGCACGTTGCGCGCAATCTCCGCCGTGGCCGCGTTCTGCTCCTCGACCGCTGCGGCGATCGCCACCGCGATGTCGTCGACGCGGCCGATCGTGCCGCCGATGCTGCGGATCGCTTCCGCGGCCTCGTCGCTGATCGCCTGCATCGCCTGCATCTGCGCCGCGATGTCCTCGGTGGCCTTGGCCGTCTGGTTGGCCAGCACCTTCACCTCGGAGGCGACGACGGCAAAGCCCTTGCCGGCCTCGCCGGCGCGCGCCGCCTCGATGGTCGCGTTGAGCGCCAGCAGGTTGGTCTGCTCGGCGATGGAGTTGATGAGCTCGACGACTTCGCCCACCTTCGTGGTCGCGTTCACCAGGCCCTGCACCGTCGCGTTGGTGCGCTCCGCCTCGGTGACCGCTTGACGGGCGATGCCTTGAGAGCTGTCGACCTTCTGGCCGATCTCCTGGATCGACTTCGACAGCTCTTCGGCGGCTGCCGCCACGGTCTCCACGTTGGCGCTGGCGACATTGACTGCCCCGGAGGCGTCGGTCGAGAGCTGGTTGGTCTTGCTGGCGACGTCGTTCATCTCCTTGGCCATGCCGTCGAGCTGGGTGGCGGCCGAAGAGACCGTGTTCAGCACGGCGGTGATCTGCTCGTCAAAGCCGCGGATCAGCTTGTCCATGGCCTTGACGCGCTGCTCCTTCTCGGCGAGGTCGGCTTCCTGCTTGGCTTCCAGGCGCTTGCGCTCGATCGCGTTGCCCCGGAATACCTCGACGGCGGAGGCCATTGCGGCGATCTCGTCCTTGCGCCCGTTCGCCGAAATCTGCACGGAGACGTCGCCCTGGGCCAGGCCGGTCATCGCCTCGGTGAGCTGGTGGATCGGCTTCACGACGCGCCGGCTGACGGCGATCAGGCCGCAGACGCTGAGCGCCAGGGCGGCCAGCAGGATGAGGCTGTCGAGGATGAGCACGGTCCGCAGCTCGGCAGTGTTGTCGGCGGCGCGGCGGCCGATCGACTCCACGGCAGTCGCCATGAGCGACCGCAGGCTGTCGGAAGCGGCGGGCCACAGCCCCTCCACCTCATCCCAGGTCAAAGCGGGCGTCTCGCCGGCGGCCAGCGCCTCATAGAAGGCTTGTCGCTTGGCTTGATAGTTGTCGAAGTAATCGTTTTCCATGGCGGCGAAGGCGGCCTTGAGCTGAGGGATTGTGCCGGGCGCCGAGGCAGCCATCTTCATCCCGTCCCAGGCGGCCTTGAGCTCGCCGGCGCTGCGGGCGATGTCCTTGTGCATCTTCTCGGTGTACGAGCCTTCCCGCGCGCCGTTACCGATCACGCGGCGGACGTCGGAGTTGGCGTCGCGGAGAGCATAGCTGAGCTCGCGGACCGCGATCATCTGCTCGATCACCGGATCGACCAGGCGGATGTCGCCGGAAAAACGGGTGGCGGCCTCGGCGATCATGTCGACCAGCTCGGTGCCGGCCTTGTTCCACAGCTTGAGCAGGTTCGGGTCGCGCGCTTCGGGCGCCAGGCGCATCGCGGCGTCCACCGCCGGCCGCAGAGCGACGAGGGCGTCGACGGCGCGGCGCAGATCGCCGGCCCAGCGCTCGCTGTCGGCAACCGGCGCGCCGGCGATGCCTTCGATCACCCCTGGCATGGTGGCGTCGAAGGTGGCGCGGTTCTCGGCGATCTCCGCCAGGGCGTCCTGGTCGCCAGGGGCCGCGCCTCGGAGAGCGCGCCGCATGCCGCCGCGCTCCGAGCGCGCGGCATTGGTGGCCTCGAGGATCAGTCCGTCCGCGGTGCTGACGGCCTCGATGTAGCTGGCGAGGCTATGCGCCTGCCAGGCCTGCAACAGGGAGAAGCTGGAGGTGCCGACGAGCATCAGCGCGAGGGCGCCGAGAATGGTCGCCAGGGTGAGCTTGATCGTCATACCTGAGCTGAAGGGCAAGGGAGCCACGGTGCGAAATTCCTTTTCACTCTAGCGTCGCGTTCGACCGCGCCGGCGCAAATCCGGCGGGGGAATCCGTGGCAAGCTAGTAAGCGAAGGTTGAGATTAAGTTTATGACTCGTCACGCTTTTTTGGTCCGGTGACGGAACGATCGATCCCGGCCGGTTTCCTGTCCGAATTGCTTACAAGCGGGCTGCCGAGACTGTTCAGCCCTTCGCGGTCGCGTAGATGTAGCCGGCGCCGCGCACGGTCTTGATGACCTGCGGCTTGGCCGGATCGCTCTCGATCTTGCGGCGGATGCGGGCGATGCGGATGTCGATGCTGCGGTCGAAGGGCTCCCAGTCGCGATTGTGCGCGAGGTTCAGGAGCTGGTCGCGGGTCAGCACGCGGTTGGGGTTGTCCGCGAAGGCCTTCAGCAGGTCGAACTCCATGCCGGTCAAGGGAATGTCGCCGCCGTTGCCGTCGAGCAGCTTGTGCGAGTCGAGGTTGAGCGTGAAGCGCCCGAAGCGTGCCAGGTGGGCGGCCTGCGGCCGATCCGCTTCGGTTTCTGCCGTGGCCCGCTCCGTCCGCCGCAGCACCGCCTTGATACGGGCCAGCAGCTCGCGCAGATCGACGGGCTTGGCCAGATAGTCGTCGGCGCCCATCTCCAGCCCGACGATGCGGTCGACCACCTCGCCGGCTGCTGTCAGCATGATGATGCCGACCTGCTTTTCCGCGCGCAGGAAACGCGCCAGCGAGAGCCCGTCCTCGCCCGGCATGCGGATATCGAGCAGCACCAGATCGACGTCGTTCGCCTCGATCGCCCGGCGCAGCTCCTCGCCACCGCCTGCGGCAGTGACCCGGAAGGCGTGCAGTTCCAGGTACTCCTGGATCGTCTCGCGGATGCCCGGCTCGTCGTCGACGACGACAATGTGCTTCTGACACTGCATGTCCATGGTTCCTCCCCTCACAGTCCTACTTTCCGCGCGCCCGGCGCGCGACACCCGGCTGCCGGGTCTCGTTCAGGACCCGCCCGACCAGAGCGCGCACCTCCTCCAGGGTGAAGGGCTTCTCGATGAACGGCCGCTGCACACGCTGCAGGAACACCCGCGCCGAGGGGCTCAGGGTGTCGCCGGAGATGAAGCAGGTGCGCTTCAGCAGGTCGGGCGCGGTGCGCTCCAGCGTCGCGTAGAGGCTGGGACCGTCGAGTTCCGGCATGCGCACGTCGCTGAGGATGACGTCGAAGCGCTCGCCCTCGATGAGCCGGAGCGCCTTCTGGCCCGAGCCGGCCGTCACCACGCGGTGACCCTGGGAGGCGAGGATGTCCGCCAGCATCTGAGCCACCTCCGGCTCGTCGTCGATGATGAGAATGCTGGCCGCCGGGCCGGCGTTGTCGGCGGCGCGGGCCTGCGGCGCCTGCACAGCGGCGGCGGTGCCGACGGGCAGGGTCACGGTGAAGGCCGAGCCCTTGCCGAGGGCGCTGTCGACACGGATGCGGCCCTCGTGCGCCTCGACGATGCGGTGGCTGACGGCGAGGCCGACCCCGGTGCCCTCGCCGATGTCCTTGGTGGTGAAGAAGGGCTCGAAGATACGGCTTTGGATCTCTTCGGGGATGCCCGGGCCGCTGTCGGCGATTGTCAGGGTCACCTCCTTCGCGGCGTCGTCGTAGGCGCTGCGGATGGTGAGCACGCGCGGTGTCGTCACATCCATCATCGCCTGCTGGGCGTTCACGATGATGTTGGTGACGACCTGATTGAGCTGGTCGGAGTCGCCCCACACCGGCGGCGGTGCCGGATCGAGCTCCAGGCGGACCTCGATGTTGGCGGTGCGCAGCGAATAGCCGGTGACGTCGAGGGTGGCCTGGACGATGTCGCACAGATCGACGGCGCGCCGCTCCGGCGGGCGCTGGCGCGCCATCGCGAGGAAGGACTTCACGATCCGCGAGCAGCGGTCGGCGGCGTTGCCGATCTTGGTGGCACGCTCGACGATGCGTGGATCGCCGGCAGTCTCCTTCATGAGCTGGGCGTGGCCGACCACCACCGAGAGCGGGTTGTTCAACTCGTGCGCCACCCCGGCCAGCAGCGCGCCGAGGGCGCTCAGCTTCTCGCTCTGATAAAGCGCGTCGCGCTGGCGCGCCATCTGCTCCTCTGCGGCGCGCTGCTGAGTCAGGTCATGGGCGGCGGCGACGATCATCTCCTCGCCCTGGTATTCGATCAGGCTGGCGGTAATCGCCACCCAGATCGGCTGGCCGTCATAGCGGCGGAGCTGCACCTCGTAGCCCTCGACCGAGCCTTTCTCGCGCAGCAGCGCCAGGTAGCGTCGGCGGTCCTCGGGGTCGACGTAGAGATCGCTGATGTACGACGGCTCGCCGGAGTGCAGCAGCCGGCCGAAGATCTTGCGCGAGGCCGGACTCTCGTAGACGACGAGACCGTCCTGGGAGCGCACCATGGCGACCGGCACCGGCGCGGCCTCGAGGATCGAGCGCACCAGGTTCTCGCTTTCCCGCAGCGCGCGCTCCATCTCCTTGCGATTGGTGATATCGGTGCGGGTCACCACGATGCCGCCCTGGCGGGTCGGCTGGTTGGAGAACTGGAACCAGCGCCCATCGGCCTGCTGGAACTCCATGTCGCTGCAGAACTGCTGGCGCAGTTCCCTGCGCTCGGCCAGCCAGGCCTCGACGCGCCCCTCGGCGCCGAGGTATTGGCCGCGCTCGGCGCCGGTGCGAATGAAGTCGATCCAGCGCGTGCCGGGCACCAGCATGTCGGCGCTCATGAAGTTGAACTCGCGGTAGCGCTGGTTGCACATCATCAGGCGGTCTTCGGTGTCGTAGAGCGCGAAGCCCTCGGTCAGGGACTCGACCGCATCCTGCAGGGTCTCGCGTGCCTCGCGCAGCTCGGCTTCCTTGGCCATCTGCTCGGTGAGGTCGACCACGGTGCCGATCGAGTAGGTGCGCCCGCCGATGTTGGCCAGCCGCGAGGACACGGCGCCCCAGAACTCGGTGCCGTCGGCTTTCCTGAAGCGGGTGACCCGGCCGTCGAGGCGGCCCTTCTCGATCAGCTCGTTGGTGCAGGCCTCGCGCTCCTCCGGCGATGCGTAGGAGCGCGCCGACTTGTAGTGCTCGGTGACCGGCCAGCTATAGCCGAGCAATGCGGCCGCCGCCGGGCTGTGATAGAGCACGACGCCGCTGTAGGTGTCGGTGAGCCACAGGGGCAGGGGATTGTTCTCGACCAAGGTGCGGAACTGCAGCTCGTTCTCGCGCAGCGACTCCTCGATGCGCTTCAGCTTGGTGATGTCGGTGCGCAGGTAGACGCGGCCGCCGCCGTGGATCGGATGGGTCGAGATCTGCATCCAGCTCCCGTCCTTGAGCTGGAACGCCACCGGCTCGCGCTCGGACGCCTCCACCTTCTGGAGCCACAGCCGGTCGTCGCTCAGCCAGGCGTCGGTGGCGGCGTCGCTGCCGACCTCGTGGCCATCGAAGATCTTCAGCTTCGGGCGCGCGCGCAGATAGTTCTCGCCGGACGTCGAGCCGATCATCTCGTCCGGCGTGCGGTCGTAGAGCGCGGCATAGGCGGCATTGCAGAGGATCAGCCGCTGATCCTCGCCGTAGATGGCAAAGCCGTTGGGGATGTTGTCGACGGCGTCGCGCAGCATGCGCCAGACGCGGCTGAGCTCGGCCTCGGCGTTCACCCGCTCGGTGATATCGCGAAGCTCCGTGACCACCGCGCGCCCGACGCCGAGGCTCAGCACGCTGACCATGATCTCGACCGGCAGGCTGCTGCCGTCGCAACGCCTGATCACGGCACGCAGCGGCACCGGCGCGGCGGATTCATCCGTCTGAGCCAGGAGTCCGGCGACGATGTCGCGGTAGGCGGCGCGGTCGGCGGGCGCCAGGACCGCCGTGGCGAGGTCGCTGCCGCCGGCGTCGGCCCAGCCGCTGCCGAAAAGGCTCTCGGCGGCACTGTTGCAGCCGGTGATGCGTCCTTCGGCATCGCTCAGGATGATCGGGTGAGCGGCCTGCTCGAGGACGCCCTGCCGCTGGCGCAGGATCTCGGCCGCGGCGGG
>DATCXZ010000261.1:0-13677 GCA_036570545.1 Kiloniellaceae bacterium | reverse complement strand
TGCCGTCCGCCGCCAGCGCGCGGGCGCCGTCTGGCGCAGGATCTCGGCCTCGAGCGCGGGCGGGTAGACGCGCCCGGTCAGCGCCAGCTCGAGCGAATCCTCGCCGCCGGAGAGCGTGCGCTCGCCCTGCTGCAGGGCGATGACGGCCCAGCGCAGGTGCGCCATGATTTCCCAGAACGCGACCACTTCCGGGTCGATGCGCTGGCCGGAGACCGCCTCATAGCCCCGATAGAAGGGGTCGCGCGGCGCGATGCCGCCGGCCTCCAGCTCCGGGTGGGCATAGCGCCAGCAGGCGGCGCAGAACCATCCGATGTCGCTCATCGGGTCGCCCCAGTCAGCGAACTCCCAGTCCAGAACGCCGGTCAGCCCCTGCCCGTCGACCATGTAGTTGCCGGTGCGGAAATCCTGGTGCAGCAGCACCGGCCCCTGCGACAGCGGGGCGTGCAGCTCGCACCAGCGCAGCCCCCACTCCAGAGCCAGGAAGCTGCCGCCGAGGTCGTCGAGATAGCCGCGATAGCGCGCGATGGCCGCCCGCGCGGGGTCGTCGGGCGGCGCACCGAGGAAGGCGAGCTCGGCGCGCGGCGGCACGATGGAATGAATGCGCGCCAGTTCCGCCCCCAGTCGCCCAGCCAGCGCGTCGCGGTCGCCGCCCAGCGCCGCCTCCTTCATCAGGCGCTGCGGCGCGGCCGTGCCGCCGACCCGCCGCATGACGTAGAAGGCCTTGCCCAGCACGCCGAGATCCTCGCAGAGCCAGAGCGGCTCCGGCACGGTGACGCCGGCACGGTAGGCCGCCGAGAGCACCGCGAACTCCTCCGCGCGGCTGCGACTCACCGCCACCCCGGACGGCGCGTCGGTGCGCAGCACCGCTTCGAGCGTTCCCGCGAAGGCGCCACCCCGTATCTCCAAATCGAGCAGCCAGTTCTCCTGAATGGCGCCGTCGGTGAGCGGGCGGGCGGCGAGGACTTCCACCGCCTCGGCAGCGGCAGCCGCGGCAAGGAAACCTTCCAGGGCCGCCTGGCTGGCGGCCAGGCGCGATTGGGCGGGATCGGCCATCATCGCCAGCCCCAGAAGTCACGGCCCTGTTCCAGGAAAGCGCGGGCCAGCACCATCTTGTGCACCTCCGAGGCGCCGTCGACGAGGCGTGCCTGGCGGGCGTAGCGGTACATCCACTCCAGCGGCGTGTCCTTGGAGTAACCCCGCGCGCCGAGGAGCTGGATCGCGGTGTCCACCGCCTTGTGCAGGGTGTCGGCGACCTGGATCTTGGCCATGGAGATTTCCTTGCGGGCGAAGTCGCCGCCGTCGAGCTTCACCGCCGCTCGCATGGTGAGCAGCCGGCCCACCTCGATCGCCATGGCGGCCTCCCCCAGCAGCCACTGCACCCCTTCATGCTCGGCCAGCGGCACGCCGAAGCTCTGCCGCTCGGCCACATAGGGTCGCGCGATCTCCAGGGCGCGACGCGCCATGCCGAGCCAGCGCATGCAGTGGGTGAGCCGCGCGGTGCCGAGGCGGATCTGGGTCACCTTGAGACCGTCGCCGACGTTCATCAGGCGGTCGGCATCCGGCACGCGCAGGCCGTCGAAGCGCAGCTCGCAGTGGCCGCCGTGCTCTTCCGGTCCCATGATCGGGATGCGCCTGACGATCTCGAGACCCGGCGTGTCGCGGTGGAACAGGAAGGCGGTCAGGCCCTTGCGGGCATCGTCGGAAGTGCGCACCACCGCGATGAAGTGCTCGGCGACGCCGGCGCCGGTGATGAACCACTTGTGGCCGTTCAGCACCCAGGCATCGCCGTCGCGCTCGGCGCGGCTCAGCATGAGCCCGGGGTCGGAGCCGGCGCCGGGCGCGGGCTCGGTCATTGCAAAGGCCGAGCGCAGCTTGCCGTCGACGATCGGCTGCAGCCAGCGTGCCTTCTGCGCTTCCGTCGCCACCTTCTCCAGCAGCATCATGTTGCCGTCGTCGGGGGCGGCGCAGTTGAACACCACCGGCCCGAAGATCGAGCGCCCCATCTCCTCGTAGCAGGCTGCCATGCCGGCAACGTCGAGCCCCTGCCCGCCGCGCGCCTTCGGCATCTGCAGCGCCCAGAGGCCCGCCTGCCTCGCCTTGGCGCGCAGTCCCTCCAGCCGGTCCGGGGCGATGTTCTCATGCTCGTCGTAGGCCGTGGCGTCGGCTTCCAGCGGGATGATCTCTGCCTCGACGAAGTCACGCAACCGCTGTCGCAGGCTCTCGACCTCGGGCGCCAGGGAGAAGTCCATGTCAGATCCTCGGAAAGGGGACAGTCTTATAGAGCCGCCGACTGGCCGCCGTCGATGACGATGACGCTGCCGGTGATGTAGCGCCCGGCGTCGGAGGCCAGCAGCAGGAGCGCGCCATCGAGATCGGCGGGAGTGCCGAAGCGGCGCAGTGGCACGCGCTTGCGCAGGCCCTGGCCGGCGTCGCTGGCGAGGAAATCGCGGTTGATCTCGGTCTCCACGTAGCCCGGCGCCAGGGCGTTCACGCGGATGCCGTGGCGGGCCCACTCGACGGCCAGCGCGCGCGTCAGGGTCACGAGGCCACCCTTGGAGGCGCAGTAGGCCGGGATCTGCGCGGCGGCGGCGAGCCCGAGGACCGAGGCCATGTTCACGATCGAGCCGCCGTGGCCGAGGCGCACCATGTGCCCGGCGACGGCCTGGGCCATCAGCCAGGCGCCTTTCAGGTTGGTGTCGACGACCTGATCCCACTCGGTCTCGGAGACATCGAGCGCGGACTTGGTGGTGGCGACGCCGGCGTTGTTCACCAGGATCGAGATGGCTCCCAGCTCGGTTTCCGCCGTCCTCACGCAGGCCGCCACCGAGGCCGCATCGCCGACATCGAGGGGAAGCGGGATCGCGCGGCCGCCCTGCGCCACGATCTCGGCTTGCAGCTCCGCCAGCGACTCGAGACGGCGCGCGGCCAGAACGACCTGGGCGCCGGCCGCTGCGAGCGTGCGCGCGGCATGGCGGCCGAGGCCGCTGGAGGCGCCGGTGACGAGGGCGGTCCTGCCGCCGAGATCGAAGCTCTCGAAGGGTCCGCTCACAGCCCCGCCGCCCGCTCCCGCAGCACGAACTTCTGGATCTTGCCGGTGGAGGTCTTCGGCAACGGCCCGAACACGATGGTCTGCGGCACCTTGTAGCGCGCGAGCATGCCGCGGCAGAAGGCGACGATCTCCTCGGCCGTCGCGCTCTCGCCGTCGCGCAGGGTGACGAAGGCGCAGGGTGACTCGCCCCACTTCTCATCCGGGCGCGCCACCACGGCGGCCTCCAGCACCTTGGGATGGCGGTAGAGCGCCTCCTCCACCTCGAGGCTGGAGATATTCTCGCCGCCGGAGATGATGATGTCCTTGGAACGATCCTTCACCTCGATGTAGCCATCGGGATGGCGGACCGCGAGGTCGCCGGTGTGAAACCAGCCGCCGCGGAAGGCTTCCTCGGTCGCCGCAGGGTTCTTGAGATAGCCCTTCATCACGGTGTTGCCGCGCAGCATGAGCTCGCCCATGGTCGCGCCGTCGCGCGGCACCGGGACCATCGTGCCGGCGTCGATCACCTCCGCGGCTTCCAGTGTCAGGTAGTTCACCCCCTGGCGCGCCATCTTCGCCGAACGGTCCTGCAGGCCGAGTTCGCCCCACGTCTCCTGCCAGGCGCAGACCGTCGACGGCCCGTAGCTCTCGGTGAGGCCGTAGAGGTGGATGACGCGAAAGCCGTTGGCTTCCATCGCCTCGATCACCGCGCTCGGCGGCGCGGCGCCGCCCGTCGCGCAGTCGACCGTCTGCGGGAACTTCACTTTCACTGCAGCCGGCGCGTGGGCCAGCAGGGTCAGCACGATGGGCGCGCCGCACAGATGGGTGACGCCCTCGTCACGGATCAGTGGGTAGATCACGGCCGGATCGACGCGGCGCAGGCAGACGTGGGTGCCGCAGGCCGCAGTCACCGCCCAGGTGTAGGTCCAGCCGTCGCAGTGGAACATCGGCAGGGTCCAGAGATAGACCGAATCGCGGCCGAGTCCAAAGGTCAGCATGTTGCCGACGGCATTCAGATAGGCGCCGCGGTGATGGTAGACGACGCCCTTGGGGTTGCCGGTGGTGCCCGAGGTGTAGAGCAGCGAGATCGACCGCCATTCGTCGGCGGGATCGTCGAAGCGCTCGGCGGGATCGCCCTCGGCCAGCAGCGCTTCGTAGTCGAGCGCGCCCAGCAGCTCGCCGCCATCCGCGAGCGGGTCGTCGATGTCGACCACCAGGGGGCGCGCCCCGGGAGGCTGCACGAGGGCAAGCGCCTCCTTGATGACCGGCGAGAACTCGCGATCGGTGAGCAGCACCTTCGCCTCGCCGTGCTCCAGGATGAAAGCGAGGTTGCGGGCGTCGAGGCGGATGTTGAGGGAGTTCAGCACGCCGCCCATCATCGGCACGCCGTAGTGCGCCTCCAGCATCGGCGGCGTGTTGGGCGCCATGACGGCGACGCAGTCGCCGCGCTTCAGCCCGCGCCGCCTCAGCGCCGAGGCCAGCCGGCAGGCGCGCTCGCTGAACTGCGCATAGGTAAAGCGCTGCGCGCCATGGACCACCGCCGGCTTGTTCGGATAGACCGCGGCAGCGCGGCGCAGAAAGGTTACCGGCGTCAGAGGGGCGGTGTTGGCGGCATTGCGCTCAAGTCCCACCTCGTAGAGTCCCGCCCCGGCGCCGTCCATCTCCATCCCCGCGTCTTGCTTTTGCAACCTCGTCCGGCCCAACCCTTTTTGCCTCGGGGCCAGACCGAGGTATGGTGGGTGGCGAAGGGCCGGCAGGTCAAGCCTGCAGCGCCCCAACGGGCGCAGCAGGAGCGGCCCGGGAAGTAGCCGAGGAAAGCCAGAGGCCATGATCCACATCGACATCTTCTCCGACACCGTCTGCCCCTGGTGCCTGATCGGAAAGCGCCGGCTGGAGAAAGCCCTCGCCGAACGCCCGGGCCTGAAGCCGGCCATCCGTTGGCGGGTGTTCCAGCTCAACCCGACGATGCCGAAGGGCGGCATGCAGCGGCAGGCCTACCTGACCATGAAGTTCGGCGGCGCCGACAACGCCGCCACGGTCTACGACCGCATCCGCCGGGCCGGCGCCGAGGACGGCATCGACTTCGCCTTCGATGACATCCCGCGCACGCCGAACACCACCGACTCCCACCGCCTGATACGCTGGGCCGCCGGCCAGGACCGCGACAGCGAGACCCTGGAAGCGCTGTTCCAGGCTTACTTCTTCCGCGGCCAGGACATCGGCTCGCTCGAGGTGCTGACCGCCGCCGCGGCAAGCGTCGGCCTCGATGCCGGCGAGGCGCAGGCTTTCCTGGAGAGCGAGGCGCTCGCCGCCGAGATTGGCGAGGAAGACCGCCAGGCACGCGGCCTCGGCATCGACGGCGTGCCCTGCTTCGTCTTCAACGGCCGCCACGCCCTCGCCGGCGCGCAGCCGCCCAAGGTGCTGGTGCAGATGCTGGACCTCGCGCAGCAGGAAGCGGCGGCGGAGTGAGCGGAGAGACGCCTCGTCCTTCGAGACGCGATCCTGCGGATCGCTCCTCAGGATGAGGCTTGAATTTGGGTTCTGATATAAGAGCAAACTTACAACGATCCTCATCCTGAGGCGGCCGCGTGAGCGGCCGTCTCGACGGATGGCCCCACTCACCCCTCGCGCCCAAAATCCTCGAAGCGGTCGATGGCGGCGCGGTCGTAGCCCAAACTCGCCACCATGAGCTGGCGGGTGTAGGGGTTCTCGGGCTGGTGGCGCTTGAGCTGCGCCACATCCAGCTCCTCGACCACGGCGCCGTGGTTCATCACCGCGAGGGCGTCGCACATGTGGGCGATGACGGCGAGGTTGTGGCTGACCAGCACGTAGGTCAGCCCCCGCTCCTGCTTCAGGCGCTGCAGCAGGTTCAGCACCTCCGCCTGCACCGAAACGTCGAGCGCCGAGGTGGGTTCGTCCAGCAGCAGGATGCGCGGCTCCAGGATCAGCGCCCGCGCGATGGCGACGCGCTGGCGCTGGCCGCCGGAGAGCTGGTGCGGGTAGCGGAAGCGGAAGGCGGATCCGAGGCCGACCTCGCCCAGCACCTGATCGATGCGGCGGTCCGGGTTGTCGAGCCGGTGGATCGCCAGCGGCTCCATGAGGATGCGGTCGACCGTATGGCGCGGGTGCAGCGAGCCATAGGGGTCCTGGAACACCATCTGCACCAGCTTGTAGAAGGCCTTGTCGCGGCGCGGCCCCTGCTGGCCACCGGCGATGACGACCCGGCCGGTCCAGTCGGGATTGAGGCCGCTCAGCGCGCGCAGCACGGTGGACTTGCCCGAACCCGACTCACCGACCAGGCCGAAGGTCGCCCCCTCCGGCACGCGAAAGCTCACGTCGCGCACCGCGTGGACGCGGTCGGCGCCGTGGCCGAACACCACGTTCAGTCCCTCGACCTCGATCATCGCTGTCACGGGCATCGCTGTCACGGGCATCGCGCTCACAGGCCGTGCTCCAGTCCCTCGTCCAACCACTTCGGATCGCGGCGCAGCACCGGCAGGTCGCGGCCGTCGCCGTCGATGGTCGGCAGGCAGTTCAGCAATCCGCGGGTGTAGGGGTGCTGCGCCGCCGCGAGGTTTTTGGCGTCGCAGATCTCCATGATGCGGCCAGCGTACATGATGACCACGCGGTCGCAGAACGAGGCCACCAGGTTGAGGTCGTGGCTGATGAAGATGAGGCCCATGCCGCGCTGGGTCACCAGGTCGTCGAGGATCGCCAGCACCTGGAGCTGCACGGTGACGTCGAGCGCAGAGGTCGGCTCGTCGGCGATCAGCAGGTCGGGATCGGGGATCAGCATCATGGCGATCATGATGCGCTGTCCCATGCCGCCGGAAACCTCGTGCGGATAGGCGCGGGCGACGCGCTCCGGGTCGCGGATGCGCACCGCCTTCAGCATCTCGAGCGCACGGCGCCTGGCCTCCGCGTGGGACACCTTCTGATGCGTGCGGTAGGCCTCGGCGATCTGCTCGCCCACCCGCATCACCGGGTTCAGCGAGAACTTCGGGTCCTGCATGACCATGGAGATGCGCTGGCCGCGGATGCGGCGCATCTGCGCCTCGCTGGCGCGTTGCAGGTCGATGCCGTCGAACTCTAGGCGCTTCGCCCTGACGATGCCCGGCTTACTGACGAGGCGCAGGATGGCGCGGCCGGTCATCGACTTGCCCGAGCCCGACTCGCCGACGATGCCGAGCTTCTCGCGGCCGAGCGAGAAGGAGACGCCGCGCACCGCCTCGACCAGTCCCTTGCGCGACGGGAAGGAGACCTGCAGGTCCTCGACGGCGAGCAGCGGCTTTGCTGTCCCCTGCCCTTCGCTCATCCCTGGCCGCCGCTCTTGGGATCGAGCACGTCGCGCAGGCCGTCGCCCAGCAGGTTGAATCCCAGGCTCACGATGAAGATGGCGATGCCGGGCACGGTGGCGACCCACCACTGGTTGATCAGCACATTGCGTCCGCTGGAGATCATGGCGCCCCACTCCGGCAGCGGCGGCTGCGCGCCGAGGCCGAGGAAGCCGAGGCCGGCGGCGATCAGGATGATGCCCGCCATGTCGAGGGTCACCCGCACGATGAGCGAGGAGGTGCAGAGCGGCATGATGTGCGACCAGATGATACGCAGGCGCCCGGCGCCCTGCAGGCGCACCGCCGAGATGAAGTCGGAGTTGCGGATGGTCAGTGTCTCCGCGCGGGCGATGCGCGCGTAGGGCGGCCAGGAGGTGATGGCGATGGCGATGATGGCGTTCTCGATGCCCGGCCCGAGGGCGGAGACCAGCGCCAGGGCGAGGACCAGCTTCGGGAAGGCGAGGAAGATGTCGGTGATGCGCATCAGCACCCTGTCGACCCAGCCGCCGAGATAGCCGGCGGTGGTGCCGACCAGCAGGCCGACGGGCGCGGCGATGATCGCCACCAGGACGACGATGTAGAGCGTGAGGCGGCTGCCATAGACGATGCGCGAGAAGATATCGCGGCCGAGCTCGTCGGTGCCGAAGGGATGCGCGGCGGAGAAATACTGCAGGCGGTCGGCCAGAACCTGGGCATTGGGATTGTAGGGCGCGATGAGCGGCGCGAAGACCGCCACCAGGATCAGCGCCAGCACGATGCCGAGCCCGAGCATCGCCAGCGGGTTGGACTGGAAGGCCAGCCAGGCGATGTAGAGGCGCCCGAGCCGGGCCTGCCGGCGCGAGGCCGGCGAGGCGCTGAGCAGCCAGGCGCGCCAGCCGGAGGCGGCGGGGTTCTGTGCCTGGCTGCTCATCGCGCCCTCGGGTCGAGCAGCTTGTAGAGCAGGTCGGACAGCAGGTTGATGCCGATGAAGACGGCGCCCACCACCATGGTGGCGCCGAGCACCGCGTTCATGTCGGCGTTCAGCAGCGACTGCGTGAGGTAGAAGCCGAGCCCCGGCCAGGCGAAGACGATCTCCGTCAGCACCGAGCCCTCCAGCAGGTTGGCGTAGCTGAGCGCGATCACCGTCACCAGCGGCACCCAGACGTTGCCGAGCGCGTGCACCCAGATGACGCGCCACTCCTTCACGCCCTTGACCCGCGCGGTGGTGATGTACTCCTGGCTGAGCTGCTCCAGCATGAAGGAGCGCGTCATGCGGCTGATGTAAGCGAGACTGAAGTAGCCGAGGATGGCGGCCGGCAGGACGATGTGGCTGGCGGCGTTCCAGAACACGTCCCACTCGCCGGCCATGGCCGAATCGATCAGCAGGACGCCGGTGACCGGCTCGACGAGGCCGTCATAGAAGAAGTCGAGGCGGCCGGGCCCCGGCACCCAGTCGAGCCTGGCGTAGAACAGCAGCAGGCCCATGAGGCCGAGCCAGAACACCGGGATCGAGTAGCCGAGCAGGCCGATAACGCGGATCGCCTGGTCCGGCCAGCGGCCGGCATAGACCCCCGCCAGCACCCCCATGGGCACGCCGAGCAGCACACCGAAGAGGGTCGCCACGGTGGCGAGTTCCAGGGTCGCCGGGAAGACGCGCTTGATGTCCTCGATCACCGGGTTGGCGGTCAGCACGGAGGTTCCGAGGTCGCCCTGCAGCACGTCCCAGACATAGATGGCGAACTGCTCGTAGAGCGGCCGGTTGAGCCCCAGTTCCTCGCGTACCCGCTCGACCACGTGGCCCGGCGCCCGGTCGCCGACGATGGCGAGCACCGGGTCGATCGGCACCACGCGTCCAATGATGAAGGTGACGAACAGCAGCCCGAGAAAGGTGAGGAGCAGCGAGACGACGAGGTTGAGGGCCGTCCGCAGCGGCGACGGCAGGGACAGGCTTTTGAAGCCGGCCCCTGCCGTCGACAGGTTGTCCGCAGGAGTGGTCACGACGAATCGTGCCCTTCGGCAGCGCCTACTCCTTCGTCACTTTCGCATAGAGGTTGTCATCGAAGGAGGGGCCGATGATGAAGCCCTTGGTGTCGGCGCGCACCGCCGCCACCTCGATCTGCTGGAACATGATGACGAAGGGCGACGTGGCCTGGTGGACCTTCTGGAGTTCCAGGTACATCTCCGCGCGCTTGGCCGAGTCGCGCTCCAGGGCGGCGGCATCCGCCATCTTCGTCATCTCCGGAATGTCCCAGGCGTTGCGCCAGGCCAGCGGCTTGGACTGGGCATCGTCCGAGTTGTCCGGATTGCGCGCGAAGGTGTCGGCGTTGGTGTGCGGGTCCTGGTAGTCCGGACCCCATTGGCCGATGTAGATGTCGTGGTTGCGCGCGCGGTACTTGGTCAGGGTCTGGCCGCCGTCACCGGGGATGATCTCCAGCTCGATGCCGGCCTGGGCGAAGGTCGCCTGGATCGCCTGCGCCATCTCCATGATCGGCGAGGTGTTGCGGGTGTCCATGGTGATCTTGAAGCCATCGGGATAGCCCGCCTCGGCCAGAAGCGTCTTGGCCCGGTCCACATCGAGGGTGAAGGGCGTGGCTTCCAGGGCGCCGAGAAAGCCCTTCGGCAGGAAGGCCTGGTGGACCGTCATCAGGTCCTGGACGACCGTGCCTTCCATGCCCTTGTAGTCGACCAGGTACTTCAGCGCCTGGCGCACCTTCGGCTTGGACAGGATCTCGTTCTTCTGGTTCAGGCCGAGGTAGTAGACCGTACCCTTGACGTTGCTGTCGATCGTGATGTCGGGATTGTCACGCAGGCTCGCGAGCTGGTCGGGGCCCAGGTTGCGGGCGATGTCGATGTCGCCCTTCTCGAGCAGGAGCTGCTGGGTCGCCGGCTCGGCGATGTGGCGGATGACGACCCGCTTCATGGCGGGGGCGCCGCCCCAGTAGCCGTCATTGCGCTCCAGAGTCAGGAGTTCGTTGGGACGCCACTGGCCGAACTTGAACGGGCCGACGCCGGCATAGTTGGTCTTCAGCCAGTTGTAGCCGAGGTCGCCGTCCTTCTCGTGCTCCATCACCAGCTTCTTGTCGACGATGGAGGCGACGGTGGAGGTCAGGCAGTACAGCACCAAAGTCGTCGCATAGGCCTGGTCGGTCTCGATGACCAGCGTCGTGTCGTCGACCGCCTTGATCTTGTCGCGCACGTTGTCGGCGGTGAAGCCGAACTGCGTCAGGATGAAGGCCGGCGACTTGTCGAGAATGACCGCGCGCTGCAGCGAGAAGGCGGCGTCCTCGGCAGTCATCGGGTTGCCGGAGGGGAAGACGACACCCTCGCGCATCTTGAAGGTGAAGGTCTTGCCGTCGTCGGAGACGGTCCAGGACTCCGCTGCCTCGCCGTAGATCTTCGACACGTCCTCGAGATCGTAGGCGATCAGGCGGTCGTAGGTGTTGCCGGCGAACTCGGCGGCGCTGAACTCGAAGATCTCAGCGGGATCGAGCGTGATGATGTCGTCGAAGGTCCAGGCCATGACCAGCGTGTCGCGCGGGGTCTCGGCCTGCGATGGAACGGCGGTGGTGGCCATTACGGCGGCCACGACGCAGGCGAATAGCTTCCTCACTTTAGGTCTCCCTGTCTGTCGCCCCCTTGGAGGCCTGCAAGCTGTCGCGGCCTCGCTTCGCGGGATTCGGGCATTGTAGCCGCTCCCATCGCTTCGTCCATAGCGGAGCGTTAAGATAGATAGCTGATATGTATCAGCATGATAGGCGTATCAACCGAGTCGGGCTGTGGATAGGCGCTTAAGGGCGGCGTAGCGGCGAGGATGATGCCCAGCGCACGAGCGCCGGCCCCCTCACCCACAGAGGGGAGAGGGAAAAGAAAAACCTTCTCCCCTGGCGGGAGAAGGTTGCGCAGTCTTAGCGAGCGCAGCGAGCTTAGACGGAGCTGGATGAGGGGGAAATGCCGCCTCACGCGGCAATCTTCACCAGCTCGTCCAGCATCTGCCGCACGCCCTTCACCCGCGCCGGCTCCGTTTCCCAAGCGCGGCGGTAGACCAGGGTGTGGTCGGGCCTCAGCTTCACCTCGCCGGCCTGCTTCTGGATGAAGGCGATGAGGCCGACCGGATTGGCGAAGGCGTTGTTGTGGAAGGCCACGGTGGCGCCCTTGGGGCCGGCGTCCAGGCGCTCGACTCCCGCCTCGCGGCACAGCCGCTTGATCGCCATGATCTGCAGCAGGTTGTCCACCTCGGGCGGCAGCGGGCCGAAGCGGTCGACCAGCTCGGCGGCGAAGGCGTCGATCTCCCCCCGGTCGACCAGGGTCGAGAGCCGCCGGTAGAGGCCGAGGCGCAGGTTGAGGTCGGCGACGTAGCTGTCCGGGATCAACACCGGCATGCCGATGTTGATCTGCGGCGTGAAGCCCTCCGCCGCCGCCTCGGCCGCCTCGCCGCCGGCCCGCGCGGCCGCCACCGCCTCCTCCAGCATCTGCTGGTAGAGCTCGATGCCGACCTCGCGGATGTGGCCGGACTGCTCCTCGCCCAGCAGGTTGCCGGCACCGCGGATGTCGAGGTCGTGGCTGGCGAGCTGGAAGCCGGCACCGAGGCTGTCCAGCGTCTGCATCACGTGCAGGCGCTTCTCCGCCGCCGCGCTGAGGATACGCCCCGGCGGCAGCGTGAAGTAGGCATAGCCGCGCTGCTTGGCACGGCCGATGCGGCCGCGGAGCTGGTAAAGCTGCGCCAGGCCGAACATGTCGGCACGGTGGATCACCATGGTGTTGGCGGTCGGGATGTCGAGGCCCGACTCGACGATGTTGGTCGACAGCAGGACGTCGTGCTTGCGGTCGTAGAAGTCGGTCATCACCGCTTCGAGTTGGGTCGAAGCGAGCTGGCCGTGCGCCACCGCCACCTTCACCTCCGGCACCAGCTTGGCGAGGCGCTCCTGCAGCTCGGCGATGTCGGCCACGCGCGGGCAGACGTAGAAGGTCTGGCCGCCGCGGTAGTGCTCGCGCAGGATCGCCTCGCGCACGATCACCGGATCGTAGGGCAGCACGAAGGTGCGCACCGCCAGGCGATCCACCGGCGGCGTGGCGATCAGGCTCATCTCCTTCACGCCGGACATGGCGAGCTGCAGGGTGCGCGGGATCGGCGTCGCCGTCAGGGTCAGCACGTGGACGTCCTCGCGCAGCGCCTTCAGGCGTTCCTTCTGCTTCACGCCGAAGTGCTGCTCCTCGTCGACGATCAGCAGGCCGAGATCCCTGAACGCAATCGACTTGCTGAGGATGGCGTGGGTGCCGACGACAATCTCCACCCTGCCCTTGGCGAGGTCCGCCTTCGCCTCGGCCGCCTCCTTGGTGCCGACCAGGCGCGAGAGCTGGGCGATGCGCACCGGCAGGCCGGCGAAGCGCTCCTTGAAGGTGCGGTAGTGCTGACGCGCCAGCAGCGTGGTCGGCACCACCACAGCGGCCTGCTTGCCGGCCATCACCGCCAGGAAGGCGGCGCGCAGCGCCACCTCGGTCTTGCCGAAGCCGACGTCGCCGCAGACCAGCCGGTCCATCGGCTTGCCGGCCGAGAGGTCGCCCAGGGTGTCCTCGATGGCGCGGAGCTGGTCCTCGGTCTCGGGAAAGGGAAAGCGCGCGCAGAACTCGTCGTAGAGGCCTTCCGGCCGCTCCATCGACTCGGCCGATCTGAGGGCACGGGCGGCGGCCACCTTGATGAGGGCGTCCGCCATCTCCTTGATGCGCTCCTTCACCCGCGCCTTGCGCGCCTGCCAGGCGGCGCCGCCGAGGCGGTCGAGCTCGACCCCTTCGCTCTCCGAGCCGAAGCGCGACAGCACCTCGATGTTCTCCACCGGCACGTAGAGCTTGTCGCCGCCCTGGTAGATCACCTTGAGGAAATCGTGCGGCGCACCGGTGGCGTCCAGGGTCTCCAGCCCCTCGTAGCGGCCGACGCCGTGGTCGACGTGGACCACCAGGTCCTTCTCCTGCAGGTCGGAGATCTCGGTGAGGAAGTTCTCGGCACGGCGCCGGCGCTGCGCCGGACGCGCGATGCGCTCGCCGAGGATGTCCTGCTCGGTGAGGAACAGTGCGCCGTCGAAGCGGAAGCCCTTCTCCACCGCGAGCGCGGCGAGCCCGACCCGGTCCTTCGGCAGCGTGGCGAGCGCGTCCCAGCCTTCCAGCGTCTCGCCGGCAATGCCGGCATGCTCCTGCAGCAGGTTCGCCAGGCGGTCGAGCGCGCCGGCGCTGAACGCGCTGAGCACGACGCGGCGGCCTGCGGCTAGCTCGCGTTCGATATCGGCGCCGACGGCGTCGTAGATCTGGCCGTGGCTGCCGCCGCTCTGCAAGGCGGCGCGCTGC
>DATCXZ010000260.1:0-6757 GCA_036570545.1 Kiloniellaceae bacterium | reverse complement strand
CCAGTCCCCGGGCGTCGACCGCCGCGCCGCCGGCCTCGCGATAGTCGCGTGCCAGGCTCGGGCCGGAGAGGAAGGTCTCGATGCAGCCGTGCTTGCCGCAGTAGCAGGCGGGTCCCGGCAGTTCGTCCGACCGCGGCCAGGGCAGGGGATTGTGTCCCCATTCGCCGCTGATGGCGTTGCAGCCGACCAGCGGCCTCCCGGCAATCGCGATGCCGCCGCCCACGCCGGTGCCCAGGATGACGCCGAAGACCACCTCGAGGCCCGCGGCGGCGCCGTCGGCCGCTTCGGAGAGGGCAAGGCAGTTGGCGTCGTTCATCAGGCGCACCGGACGGCCGAGCGCGGCCGTGAGGTCGCGATCGAGCGGCCTGCCGAGCAGCCAGGTAGAGTTGGCATTCTTGATCGTACCTGTGGTTGTGGAAAGCGCGCCCGGAATGCCGACGCCGACGCTGCCGCGCCGGCCGGTCTCAACCTCGACCTGTTGGACGAGGTCAGCTATTGCGCCTATGGTAGCGGGATAGTCCCCGCGCGGCGTCGCCAGGCGTCGGCGAGCGAGGACCGCGCCGTCGGGCGCGAGGGCGGCAGCCTCGATCTTGGTGCCGCCGAGATCCACCCCGATCCTTATGATTCCGCTGTCGATTTCAGCCCCCATAAGCAGCGCAGAAAAGAGATGCCTTGGCCAAAGCTTACCGAAAATTAACTTTATCGCTTTATCAAGGAATGGATGCCGGTGACAGTCTCCTGCGCAGCAGGTCGATTGTGCCGTCGTTCAGGAGCTGGCGGTGCCGTCTTTTAGAGGACTGTGCCTTCATATAACGGGTTCCCCATCGGGCAGGGCAAGCAACATGATGAATGCAACGAAGACCCTCAAAGAGGCAGGCGCGGCGAAGACCGTGCTGATTGTGGAGGACAACGAGCTGAACATGAAGCTCTTCCACGATCTGCTGGAAGCGCACGGCTACAACATCCTGCAGACCAAGGACGGCATGGAGGCGCTGCGCCTGGCGCGCGAGCATCATCCCGACCTGATCCTGATGGACATCCAGCTACCGGAAGTCTCCGGGCTGGAAGTCACCAAGTGGATCAAGGAAGACGATAATCTGAAGTCGATCCCTGTCATTGCCGTCACTGCCTTCGCGATGAAGGGGGACGAGGAGAAGATCCGCGAGGGCGGTTGCGAGGCCTATATCGCCAAGCCGATCTCCGTCACCAACTTCCTGGAGACCGTCGAGCGTTTCCTTAACTAGCCGCGGGGCATCTCCGGCATGACCGCGCGGATTCTGGTCGTCGACGACATTCCTGCGAACGTGAAGCTGCTCGAGGTCAAGCTGACCGCCGAGTACTTCGACGTGGTGACCGCGCCCGACGGGCCGGCGGCGATCGAGCGCGCGCGCAGCGATGCCCCCGACCTCATTCTCGCCGACGTCATGATGCCGGGCATGGACGGCTTCGAGCTCTGCCGCCTGCTGAAGGCCGATCCCGAGACCAGCCACATCCCCCTGGTGATGGTGACTGCGCTGAGCGACGTTGCCGACCGCGTGCGCGGGCTGGAGGCCGGCGCCGACGACTTCCTCACCAAGCCGGTGAACGACATCGCGCTGTTCGCGCGTGTGCGCTCGCTGGCGCGCCTCAAGCAGATGATGGACGAGCTGCGCGTGCGCCAGGCGGCCAGCGGCGATGGCACCCTGCTGGCCGAGGCGGAGCTGGAGATGGCCGGCAGCCTCACCGACGCCCGTGTGCTGCTGGCGGATCCGAGCGACACCCTGGCCGGCAAGGTGCGGAGCTACCTCGGCGAGGACGGCCATCAGACGCAGCATGTGAAGTCCGGCGGCGAGGCGCTGGCGCTGGCCCAGTCGGAGCCCTTCGACCTGCTGATCGTGAGCCTCCACCTCGGCAATGAAGACGGCCTGCGCCTGTGCTCGCAGTTCCGCTCGCACGACGAGACCCGCCATGTGCCGATCCTGCTGCTGCTCGACGAGGAAGACCTGCCGCGGCTGCCCAAGGGGCTGGAGATCGGCGTCACCGACTATCTGATCAAGCCGATCGACCGCAACGAGTTGCGCGCCCGCACGCGCACCCAGATCCGCCGCCGCCGCTACCACGACAAGCTGCGCGACATGCTGCAGCGCTCGGTGGCCCTGGCCTATACCGACACGCTCACCGGGGTTTACAACCGGCGCTACATGAATGCCCATCTCGACCGCAAGATCATGGAGATCGCAGAGACGGTGAAGCCGGTCTCGGTGCTGATGTTCGACATCGACAAGTTCAAGAGCATCAACGACAGCTACGGCCACAAGGGCGGCGACGAGGTGCTGATCGAGCTGGCCAAGCGGGTATCGAGGGGCGTGCGCGACATCGACCTGGTGTCGCGCTACGGCGGCGAGGAATTCGTCATCGTGATGCCGGACGCCGATATCGAGGTCGCCGTCGCCGTTGCCGAGCGCGTGCGCGGCCTGGTGGCGGATCAGGGCTTCGCCGTCTCGGGCGCTGCCGACAAGCTGCCGGTCACCATCTCCATCGGCGTGGCGACGACGCGCGATCCTACCGAGACGACGGAAGCGCTGATCGGGCGCGCCGACGAGGCGCTCTACCAGGCCAAGGGCCGCGGCCGCAACTGCGTCGCCGCCGTCGAGGTCGATCTGCGCGGTAATCGCAACGCGAGCGGCCGCTAGAGCAGATTCACAGGGTCGGGTGGAATCGCCGGAGGCGATCCACCGACCCTGTGAATCTGCTTTACCCTTTTGAAGTAGATCGGATTCACGTGGTCGGATGGAAACGCGGCGCGGTTCCATCCGACCACGATCCGATCTAGAGCCGCCAAAGCGAAACGGCCGCCCCCAAGGGACGGCCGTTCGGCATTTCGGGAGCGGGGAAGGCCCGGCTCACTTCATCTTCGATTCCTTGAAGACGACGTGCTTGCGCGCCACCGGGTCGTACTTCCGCATCTCCAGTTTCTCGGTCATGGTGCGCGGGTTCTTCTTGGCCACGTAGAAATAGCCGGTGTCCGCGGTGCTCACCATCTTGATCAGTTGCGTGGCTGGCTTCGCCATGTCCGCTGTCCTTTGCCTGAAACGCGTCGAGGTTGCCGGGAAAATACTGCGCCCGGCCGCACTGTCAAGCCCGGTGCTCGGACCGGTGCTCGGAAGAGAGCGGCGCGAGCCTTATAGGAATTATTGCCTGGTTATTCAAGAGCCCGAACCGGTGGGCGGCAAGGCGGCGGAGGCCGCCGTATCGGCCACGCTGTGCAGCGCCCGCGCGTAGAGGACCGGGTCTTCCAGCAGATTGCGCGCGACCGTCATGTCGATTTCCTCGTCGCCCTCGCGGGTCGGGCAATGGGCCCGCAGGGCCTCGACGGCCTCGTCGTCTTCGGTGTCGACCTCCAGGCGGCGCAGGTCGGCGGAGATCGGCAGGGCGCCGGTCTGGATGCGCGCCATCACGTCGGCCGGGCTCGTCACCTCCCCGGTGGTGCAGATGTCGGGCAGCACGCCGCGCCGATGCAGGGCATAGCCGGAGGGGGCATGGAAGCGCGCCCAGGTCAGGATGAACTCGCCGCTGTTGGGCAGCGGCAGCACGGTCTGCACCGTGCCCTTGCCATAGGAGGCGCTGCCGACCAGAACGGCGCGTCCACTGTCCTGTAGCGCGGCGGCGACGATCTCCGAGGCGGAGGCCGAGCCGCCATCGATCAGCACCACGACGGGCGCGTTTTCAGTGAGATCGCCGCGCTGGAGCTGCTCGGCCGGAAAGTATTGATGGCTGTCGTTGTGGCGGCCGTGGGTGGAGACGATACGCCCGCTGGTCACGAAGATGTCGGACACTTCGACGGCCTGCTCCAGCAGGCCGCCCGGGTTGCCGCGCAGATCCAGGATGTAGCCGCGCAGCTCGCTGCCGAACTCGCTCCGGGCCTGGCCGATCTTCTGGCGCAGGCTGTCGGCGGTGCGGTTGTTGAAGCCGCTGACGCGGATGTAGGCCAGGTTCCCTTCGCGGTGATAAGACACCGTCTGAGGCACGATGTGGGACCGCTCCACGGTCAGCACCAGAGGGGCGGCTGCTTCCTCGCGGTCGATGGAGAGGCGGACCTCCGAGCCGGGGCGGCCGCGCAGCTGGCTCACGACGTCCTCCTGGGAGAGGCCTTCGATGGTGCTGCCGTCGATGCCGACGATGACGTCATCCTGGCGCAGGCCGGCGGTTTCGGCCGGCGTGCCCTCCATGACCGACAACACCAGCACGCCTTCCTCGATCAGGCGGATGCGCACGCCGATGCCGCCGAAGCCGTCGCGGCTGGCGCGGTTCTCGCGCGCGGCATCCCGGCCGGCGTAGCGCGAGAAACCGTCGAGCTGGCTCAGCAGGCCGTCGAACACCGTCTCGTAGAGGCGCTCCGAGTCGGCGGTGTCGAGCTCGGCGGAGTGATAGCGGGCGGCGGAGATGACCGACGCGGTGAGCGCGCCCCAGCCCTGCGCGTCCATGGTGTCGGGCTCCGGATAGCTGGCCATCAGGCGCCCGTCGATGCTGACCGAGAGGCGGTCGCCGCCGCTGCGGATGCCGATGGCCGGGTCGATGCTCGCCAGGCTGCTGAGGCCAGCCACCGCGAGATCCGACACCGCGACCTCCTCGATGTAGATGTCGCTGACATCCTGGTAGCCTTCGCTGAACAGGTGCTTGGCGCGGGCTTCGTCGTAGCCGAGCGGGGCGGTGCTGTCCTGCGAGGCGCAGGCAACCATGAGGAAGGCAAGGCAAAGCGGCCCGGCACGGTGCAGCAGGCCCTGGCACTCGACAACCGGCGGCCGGTGCTGGCGGATCAGACCGAGAAACCTGTGCAACCTGTGCAACCCCTTGCGCTCCCTGCGAAAGCCACAATAAACGAACTCGTTAACGCCGTGCAAAGCGCAAATGCATGCGGCGCGTGACTTTCAGCTTTGCTCACGGCTGCAGTACACACCCCGCGGAGTCAAAGATTCGTTAATGCATGGGTAATATTTGGCGGCGCTATCCGCGCCGGGGGCTGCGCCGCTTGCCGGCCCTGGAAGGCTTGCTCCTGGCACCGGGGGTGCGGGTCGATCCCTCTGATTTCGCTCGACTTTCATCCGCTTTTTTAGATGAAGCGGGGCCTTGTGCCTTTTTCCGGGCGGTTCCCCTGGGACGGCGGTCGGCGCCGCCTTCTCTTGAGCCGGCCCTTGAGCCGGCGTCGCGGGCAGGGGCGTCGCCTTCCGCCTCGTCGAGCGCCAGGATCAGGCCGCCGGTCATCGGCGTGGCCTCGACAAGGCGCACGCGCAGGCGGTCGCCCAGCCGATAGACGCGGCCCCAGCGCTGGCCCTCGAGGCTGTGGCGCGATTCCACATGATGGTAGAAGTCGTCGGGCAGCGTGCTGATGGGGATGAGGCCGTCGGCGCCGCTGTCGTCGAGGGTGACGAAGAGGCCGAAGCGGGTGACCCCGTTGACCCGGCCATGGAAGTTGGCGCCAACCCGGTCCTGCAGGAAGGCGGCGGTGAAACGGTCGACGGCATCGCGCTCGGCGGCGGCGGAGCTGCGCTCGGTGGCGCTGATATGGGCGCCCATCTCCTCGAAGAGCGGCTCGGCGCCCGGCGGCAATCCGTCGTCGCCGAGCTTCAGTCCGCTGACCAGGGCGCGATGCACCAGCAGGTCCGCGTAGCGCCGGATCGGCGAGGTGAAGTGGGCGTAGTGGGTGAGCGCGAGGCCGAAGTGACCCAGATTGTCGGGGCTGTACACTGCCTGGCTCTGCGCGCGCAGGATGAGATCGTTCACCAGCGGCGCCTCCGGCCGGCCCTCGACCTTGACGAGGAGCTGGGTCAGGTTGCGCGGACGCACCACTTGGGAAGCATCGATGCGCAGCCCGAGCCCGGCCAGCACCTCGGCCAGGGCGGCGAGGCGCACCGGGTCCGGCTTGTCGTGCACGCGGTACATGCAGGGCTGGCGCAGGCGCTCCAGCTCCTTGGCCGCCGCGACGTTGGCGGCGATCATGAACTCCTCGATGAGGCGGTGGCTGTCGAGGCGGGTGCGCGCCTCGATGGCCGCGACCCGGCCTTCCGCGTCGAGGCGGATCTTGCGCTCCGGCAGATCGAGCTCGAGGGTGCCCCGGGCCTGGCGCGCGGCGAGCAGCGCCTGGAAGGCGCCGTAGAGTCCGGGCAGCACCGCCTCGATGACGGCGGCATTGTCGCTGGCGCCCGTTTCGTTGTCGCCAGAGGCGAGGGCGTCGCGGGCGGCCTGGACCTCCTCGTAGGTGAGGCGCGCGGCCGAGCGCATGAGGCCGCGCACGAAGCGGTGCCTCAGCTCCTTGCCTTTGGCGTCGATCCACAGGTGAACCGCCATGCACGGCCGGTCCTCGCGCGGGTTCAGCGAGCACCAGCCATTGGACAGCGCCGTCGGCAGCATCGGCAGCACGCGGTCGGGGAAGTAGGTGGAGTTGCCGCGCGCGTAGGCGGCGCGGTCTAGGGCGCTGTCGGGCCGCACATAATGGGCGACATCGGCGATGGCGATCAGGAGGTGCCAGCCGCCGGGGTTCTTGGGGTCGTCGTCGGGCTCGGCGAAGACGGCGTCGTCGAAGTCGCGCGCGTCGGCGCCGTCGATGGTGACCAGCGGGACATCGCACAGGTCCTGGCGGCTGCCGAGCGGTGCCGCGGCGGCAGCCTCGGCCTCGTCGATGGCCTTTTGCGGGAATTCGCTGAGCAGGCCGTGCTCGTGCAGCGTGATGAGGCTGAGCGCGCGGGGGTCGTCGCCGCGCCCGAGCCGCTCCAGCACGCGC
>DATCXZ010000259.1:0-16899 GCA_036570545.1 Kiloniellaceae bacterium | reverse complement strand
TGCTGGCCGAGGGCGCTGCCGAGCTGCTGGTGGTATTCGGCGACTGCCCGCTGATGACCGCCGACACGCTGCGGCGCCTGGCGGAGGCGCGGCGCGCGCCGGACGGACCCGACCTCGTCGGCCTCGCCTTCCGGCCAGCCGACCCGGCCGCTTACGGGCGCGTCATCCTCGATGAGGAAGGGCGCATCGAGAAGATCGTCGAGTTTGCCGACGCCGACAGCGCGCAGCGTCAGATCGATCTCTGCAACGCCGGCATCGTGCTGGGCGAGGCGCAGCGTCTCTTCGCGCTCGTCGAGCGGCTTGGCAGCCACAATGCGCAGGGCGAGTACTACCTCACCGACATCTTCGCCCTGGCCCACGCCGAGGGCCGGCCGGCCGGCGTCGTCGAGTGCCCGGCCGAGGAGGTGCTCGGCGTGAATTCGCGCGCCGACCTGGCGCTGGTCGAGAGCGTCATGCAGCAGCGCCTGCGCCGCGCTGCCATGGCCGCCGGCGCCACTCTCATCGACCCCGCGACGGTCTGGCTCTCGGCGGACACCCGTCTCGGGCGCGACGTCACTGTGCAGCCTTCCGTCTTTTTCGGCCCCGGCGTCAGCGTCGGCGACCGCGTCGAGATCCGCAGCTTCTGCCATCTGGAGGGCGCCGAGGTCGGCGACGATGTGGTGCTCGGTCCCTTCGCGCGCCTGCGCCCGGGCGCGCGCATCGGTCGCGCCGCCCACGTCGGCAACTTCGTCGAGATCAAGAACGCCGAGCTCGGCGAGGGCGCCAAGGCGAACCACCTCACCTATCTCGGCGATGCCACGGTCGGCGCGGCCGCCAACGTCGGCGCCGGCACCATCACCTGCAACTACGACGGCTTCCTGAAGCACCGCACCAGCATCGGCGCCGGCGCCTTCATCGGCAGCAACACCGCGCTGGTGGCGCCGGTCAGCGTCGGCGACGGCGCGATCGTCGCTGCTGGCAGCACCATCACGGAGGACGTGCCGGCCGACGCTCTGGCGGTCGAGCGCAGTCCGCAGCAGAACCGCGAGGGCGCGGCGGCCCGCTTTCGCAGCGAGCGCGGCAAGCAGAAGGCGGCGGCGCAGAGCAAGAGCAGGCACAAGGCTTCCTGATCACAAGACGAGCGAGAGGGGATTCCCGGCGCATGTGTGGCATTATCGGTATTCTCGGCGAGGCGCCTGTGGCGCCCCTGCTGCTCGACGGCCTGAAGCGTCTGGAGTATCGCGGCTACGATTCCGCGGGCATTGCCACGCTGCGCAACGGGGCGATCGACCGCCGCCGCGCCGAGGGCAAGCTCGCCAACCTCGCCGGCGTGGTCGAGCATAACCCGCTCGACGGCACCATCGGCATCGGCCACACCCGCTGGGCGACGCACGGGCGCCCGACCGAGGTGAACGCCCACCCGCACGCCAACGGGCGGGTCGCCCTGGTGCACAACGGCATCATCGAGAACTTCAAGCAGCTCCGCGGCGAACTGGAGGCCGTCGGCCACAAGTTCGAGACCGAGACCGACACCGAAACCGTGGTGCATCTGATCTCCAGCTATCTCGACCGCCAGATGACGCCGCAGCAGGCCGTGGCGGCGGCATTGAAGCGCCTGGAAGGCGCCTTCGCGCTGGCCATCATCTTCGCCGGGCGCCACGACCTCATGATCGGCGCGCGCCGCGGCTCGCCGCTTGCGGTCGGCTACGGCGAGGGCGCGATGTTCCTCGGCTCCGACGCCCTGGCGCTGGCGCCGCTCACCGACCGCATCTGCTACCTGGAGGAGGGCGACTGGGTCGAGCTCACCAAATCGGGCGCGACGGTGCACGACGCCGAGGACCGGCCGGTCGAGCGCGAGGTGAGGCAGACCGCGCTGTCCGGCGCGCTGATCGGCAAGGGCGAGTACCGCCACTTCATGCAGAAAGAGATCTTCGAGCAGCCGACGGTCATCGGCGACACGCTGCAGAGCTTCCTCCATCCGCTGAACCGCACCGTCGAGCTGCCGGATCTCGGCATCGACCTCGCCGCCATCCCGCGCATCACCATCTCGGCCTGCGGCACCGCCTACTTCGCCGGGCTGGTGGCCAAGTACTGGTTCGAGCAGGTCGCCCGCCAGCCGGTCGAGGTCGACATCGCCTCGGAGTTCCGCTACCGCGAGGCGCCGATGCCGTCAGGCGGCCTCGGCCTGTTCATCTCGCAGTCCGGCGAGACCATAGACACCCTCGAGGCGCTGCGCTACGCCAAGCGGAGCGGCCAGAAGATCCTCTCGCTGGTGAACGTCGCCGAGAGCGCCATCGCGCGCGAATCGCACGCCATCCTGCAGACCCTGGCCGGCCCCGAGATCGGCGTCGCCTCCACCAAGGCCTTCACCACCCAGCTCACGGTGCTGGCCTGCCTCGCGCTGGCAACGGCGCGGGCGCGCGGCGCCATCGACGCCAAGCGCGAGGCGGCGCTCTCGCAGGCGCTTATGGAACTGCCGGCGCGCGTCTCCGAGGTGCTGAACCACGACGCCTCGATCCGCGTCATCGCCGCCGACATGGTGGAGGCGCGCGACGTGCTCTACCTCGGCCGCGGCCTGCTCTATCCGATCGCCCTGGAGGGCGCGCTGAAGCTGAAGGAGATCAGCTACATCCACGCCGAGGGCTACGCCGCCGGCGAGATGAAGCACGGCCCCATCGCCCTCATCGACGAGGACGTGCCGATCGTCGTCTGCGCCCCCTCTGGGCCGCTGTTCGAGAAGACCGCCGCCAACGTGCAGGAGGTGACGGCGCGCGGCGGCAAGGTGATCCTGCTGTCGGACGCCGATGGTCTCGCGCGCGCCGGCGAGCAGGCCGCCCACACGGTGGAACTGCCCGCTGCCGATCCCTTCGTCGCGCCGATCCTCTACAGCCTGCCGGTGCAGCTTCTCGCCTACCACACCGCCGTCCTGAAGGGCACCGACGTGGACCAGCCACGCAACCTCGCCAAGGCGGTGACGGTGGAGTAGGCGAGCGGCGCGCCGCCCGAACTCAGTAGTCGGGCAGGCTGCCCACGCTGCACTCGCCGGTGGTGTAGACGTCCTGCACAAAGCAGTAGCGCGTCATGTGAACCACCAGGGCGCCACTGCTGCACGATTTCAGCCGGGACCAGGCGTCCAAAGTATAGTTTGACGACGGATTGGCGCCGGCCGACCGTCGCACCAACTTCACCGACTCGACATTGTCCTGACGGACGCCCTGTTCCTGCAGCGTCCTGTTGACCTCTGCTTCGCAGTCATAGGCGCCGGCTGCGGTCGTGCCGGCAACGAGGGAAAGAGAGACAACGGCTGCGGCGAGCGCCGCAGGGCGCAAGGGCCGGAAAGGCATGGGTCACGCCTCCTGTGATCGCTGGTAAGATGACATAGTCATGCTGCCGGCGCGATCCAAGCGCCGCGTGGCCTGAATGTCTTCAGTCGTGCGGCCCTCAGTAGTTGGGCAGATCGCCGACGCGGCAGTCGCCGGTGGTGTAGACGTCCTGCACCATGCAGTACTTGGTCATGTGGACGACCACGGCACCCGCGGTGCAGGACTTCAGCCTGACCTGGACATCATAGGTGTAGCTGCTGGGCGACTTCCCGGGGGACCGTCGCAGGAGCTTTGCCGACTCGACATCGCTCTGAGCGATGCCGTGCTCCTGCAGCGTGCTGTTGACCTCTGCTTCGCAGTCATAGGCGCCGGCCGCAGTCGTGCCGGCAACGAGGGAAAGGGAGATAACGGCCGCGGCGAGCGCCGCAGGGAGAAAGGATCGGAAAGGCACGGGTCACGCCTCCTGTGATCGCTGGTAAGATGACATAGTCATGCTGCCGGCGCGATCAAAGCGCCGCGCGGCAGCAATGCAGAAATCTAATGGCTGTGGCGGCGGGCTGCCACCAAGAGCTTAGTAGCAAGAGTTCAGTAGGCGGTGACGCCGTCCCGGCGGCAGTCGCCGCGGGTGTAGCTCTGGCGCACAAAGCATGTCCGCGTCATGTCGATCACCAGGTGCCCGCTGTCGCAGGCCTGCAGGCGGATCCAGGCGCGAACGCCGAGCACGTCGGGGCCGCGCTCGGTCGGGTTGATCTTCTCGACATAGCGGACCTCGCCGATCTCGTCGCCGGCGATGCCGAGGCGCGCCAGCTCCCGCTCGGCCGACTCGCTGCAGTCGAGCGCCAGCGCGGCAGGTGCCGCGAAAAGGCCAAGGACGGTTGGCAGGAGCAGGGCAGCGCGCATAGCGGAAGGCCTCTTGCAGGGTCTGCAGCTTCGCACGATGGCGCGATGTGCTGGCGCTGTCCAGCCTGCTCGGCGTCAGTAGCTCGGCACGCCCTCGATCCGGCAATCGCCGCGCGTGTAGGTCTGCAGGATATAGCAGGTCGGCCGCATATTGATGACCAGCCATCCGCTGCAGCTATTCAGCCGCACCCACCCCTCGACCCCCAGGATCGGCGGCCCGAATTCGTCGAGGTTGGTCTCCTCGACGACGCGCACGCTCTTGATGTCGCCCTCGGCCAGCGGCAGCTCGCGCAGCTTGGATTCGACTTCCGCGTTGCACAGTCGGGTGTCGGGCTGCGCCGTCGCCGGCGCCGATGCCATTGTCGCCAGGACGGTCGCCAGGACGGCCGCCGCGAGGACGGGCAGACCGGTGCGGAAAGCGGCGGGACGGCGGCGAAGCATGGCCAGGGGCATGGCGAGGACTCTTCAGGTTGTGGCCCAGATTGCGGCCCAGGTTGCGGCGCTCCCGGGCCCGGCAGGCGGTGGCCCCATGGACGGGAACCGGCTGGCCTTTCGCCCGTTTGGCCCCCAGGTCTATACTTCCGCCCAGCAGCTGACAATCCCGGGCCGCGAAAGCCGGTCCCCGTGCCTACTTCCCATGCCCGGTTCCCTTGGAGGAGTTCAGAATGACCGCGCAAGCCCAGAAAATCGCTGCGGCGACCCCGCAGCTCGCCGACCCCCGGCTGTTCCGGGAACAGTGCTACATCGATGGCCGCTGGACCGACGCCGACAGCGGCGCCGTCATCGAGGTGACCAATCCGGCCAGCGGCGAGGTGCTGGGGACCATTCCGAAGATGGGCGCCGCCGAGACCCGCCGCGCCATCGCCGCGGCCGAGAAGGCCTGGCCGGCCTGGCGCAAGCTGCTGGCCAAGGAGCGCGCCAACATCCTGCGCAAGTGGTTCAACCTCATCCTGGAGAACCAGGAGGATCTCGCCCGCCTGATGACCCTGGAGCAGGGCAAGCCGCTGGCCGAGGCCAAGGGCGAAGTCGTCTACGGCGCGAGCTTCATCGAGTGGTTCGCCGAGGAGGCCAAGCGCGTCTACGGCGACACCATCCCGCAGCACCAGGCCGACAAGCGCATCGTGGTGGTGAAGCAGCCTGTCGGCGTGGTAGCGGCGATCACGCCGTGGAACTTCCCCAACGCCATGATCACCCGCAAGTGCGCGCCGGCGCTGGCGGCCGGCTGCCCGGTGGTCATCAAGCCGGCGACCCAGACACCTTATTCGGCCTTCGCGCTGGCCGAGCTCGCCGAGCGCGCCGGCATCCCCGCCGGCATCGTCAACATCGTCACCGGCTCGGCCAAGGAGATCGGCGGCGAGATGACCTCCAGCCCGATCGTGCGCAAGCTCTCCTTCACCGGCTCGACGGAGGTCGGCAAGCTGCTGATGCAGCAGTGCGCCTCCACGGTGAAGAAGATCTCGCTGGAGCTCGGTGGCAACGCGCCCTTCCTGGTGTTCGACGACGCCGACCTCGATGCCGCCGTCGAGGGTGCCATGATCTCCAAGTTCCGCAACACCGGCCAGACCTGCGTCTGTGCCAACCGCATCCTGGTGCAGGAAGGGGTCTACGACGCCTTCGCCGAAAAGCTCGCCGTGGCGGTGAAGAAGCTGAAGGTCGGCCCCGGCCTGGAAGACGGCGTCAGCCAGGGCCCGCTGATCGACACGGCGGCGCTCGACAAGGTCGAAGAGCACGTCGCCGATGCCAAGTCGAAGGGCGCGAAGGTGATGCTCGGCGGCGCCCGCCACGAGCGTGGCGGGACCTTCTACCAGCCGACCGTGCTGACCGACGTGACCACGCAGATGAAGGTGACCCGCGAGGAAACCTTCGGCCCGGTCGCGCCGCTGTTCCGCTTCAAGACCGAGGAGGAGGCCGTCGCGCTCGCCAACGACACCGAGTTCGGCCTCGCCTCCTACTTCTACGCCCGCGACATGGGCCGCATCTGGCGCGTCGGCGAGGCGCTGGAGACCGGCATGGTCGGCATCAACACCGGCCTCATCTCCACCGAGGTCGCGCCCTTCGGCGGCGTGAAGGAATCCGGCATCGGCCGCGAAGGCTCCAAGTACGGCATCGAGGAATTCCTCGAGGTGAAGTACCTCTGCATGGGCGGCGTGTGATACTGCCAACTGCCATGCCCGCTTCCAGTTACTCCGCTCGTCACCCTCGGCCTTGAGCCGAGGGTCCAGGGCAAGCGACGAAGCGGTAGCCCTGGATGCTCGGCTCAAGCCCGAGCATGACGGGTTGTTTCGGTGGCAAGGCTGGCGCCGGCCCTTCGCCTACTCCGCCGCCACGCTGCCGGCGTCGTCGGCGCGCTTGTGCTCCCACTCGTAGATGTAGTCGCGGGTGAGGGGCACCGCGTCGATCTTCTTGGTGATCTGGATCTGGAACACCACAAGGCCCTGATAGCGGAAGCCCATCTCGCAGCCGATCAGGTAGGCCTCCCACATGCGGCAGAAGCGCTCGTCGTAGAGCTCGGCAATCTTCGCGCGGTTGGCCTGGAAGCGCTGCTCCCAGTGGCGCAGCGTTTCGGCGTAGTGCAGCCGCAGCACCTCGACGTCGTTGACGATCAGCATGGCGTCTTCGATCACCGGCAGTACCTCGCCCAGGGTCGGCACGTCGGTGCCCGGGAAGATGTACTTGCGGATGAAGGGGTTCACCGGGCCGGGCTCGTTCACGCGGCCGACCGAATGCAGCACGAAGACGCCGTCGTCGTCGAGCAGTTCGCCGACCTTGCGGAAGAACTCGGGATAGTTCTTCTTGCCGACGTGCTCGAACATACCGACCGAGACGATGCGGTCGTACCTGTTGTCGTCCTCGCGGTAGTCGCGCAGGTGGAAGCGCACGCGATCTTCCAGGCTGGCCTTCTTCGCCCGCTCCTGGCTCACCTTGTGCTGCTCGGTCGAGAGGGTGACGCCGGTCACCTCGCAGTTGCCGGCCTGTGCGAGGTAGAGGCCGAGGCCGCCCCAGCCGGAGCCGATGTCGAGCAGCTTCAGGCCCGGCCGGTCGAACAGCAGCTTGGCCGCCAGGTGCCGCTTCTTGTCCGACTGCGCCTGATCCAGGCTCTCCTCGCCGCTGCGGAAGTAGGCGCAGGAATACTGGCGGTCGGCGTCGAGGAAGAGGTCGTAGAGCTGGCCGGAAAGGTCGTAGTGGTGGGCGACGTTCTTCTGCGCCTTGCCGATCGGATTATACTGCTTCAGGCGGCGGACGTGGCCGCCCAGGGCGAAGCCGAGCTTCACCAGGGGATTGCTCTCGAGGTAGGGGTAGTTGCGGGCCAGCAGCGCGATGAAGTCGCGCAGCGTGCCCTCCTCGAGGGTGATCTCCCCGTCCATGTAGGCCTCGCCGAGGTACAGCGGCGGGTTCAGCACCAGCTTCCATTCGAGGCGACGGTTGTGCAACTTTAAGGTGCAGCGGCGCCCCGTCCCGTTACCGTAGTCGTAGATGCGGCCTCGGGAATCGATGAGGCGGACGTTGCCGTCGTGGATGACTTTCTGCAAAAGCTTCTGGAACAACATGGCTCAACTCCGGATGTCTTTCCCCTTGCTCCCTGGGTTTCTCTGGTTCTTAAGCCTTTAATTCTTGCATCCCTATCAGTATCTTGGCCCGGTTTTTTGAATCATGCAAGTGTCGGGCGGCGCGCCTTGCTCTTCCGTGGGTTGGGGCGCTTTGCCGGGGCGCCCGAGGTTGCGGCGGCGGGTGGCACTCCCTAGATTTGGCTCGGGATTTGGCCCGAGATTCCGACGGCCCCATGTTAATCATCCACCGCGCGTGCTCCGAAGGGTAAAAAATGGCCGGATTCGACTACGACCTCTTCGTCATCGGCGGCGGCTCCGGCGGTGTGCGGGGGGCCCGCATGGCCGCGGCCACCGGCGCCAGGGTGGCGATCGCCGAATCCTACCGCTACGGCGGCACCTGCGTCATCCGCGGCTGCGTGCCGAAGAAGCTGCTCTCCTATGCCGCCCATTTCCACGAGGATTTCGAGGACGCGGCCGGCTTCGGCTGGACGGTGGAGGGCGCGCGCTTCGACTGGGCCACCCTCATCGCCAACAAGGACAAGGAGATCGACCGGCTGGAGGGCATCTACGAGAAGCTGCTCGCCAATGCCGGGGTCAAGGCCTATCACGGCCATGCCCGCCTCCTCGACCCCCACACGGTGGAGGTCGGCGATCAGCGCTTCACGGCGAAGACCGTCCTCATCGCCACCGGCGGGCGGCCGACCTTTCCGCTGGAGCCGGGCTGGGAGCACGGCATCTCCTCCAACGAGGCCTTCCACCTGAAAGAACTGCCGAAGCGCGTGGTGGTTGCAGGCGGCGGCTACATCGCCGTCGAGTTCGCCGGCATCTTCAACGGCCTCGGCAGCGAGGTGACGCTGGTCTACCGCGGCCCGCAGATCCTGCGCGGCTTCGACGACGACGTGCGCAACACGCTGGCCGGCGAGATGGTGAAGAAGGGCATCAAGGTCGTCGTCGAGACCACCATCGACCGCATCGAGAAGCGGGGCGAGGCGTTGCACCTGCATCTCTCCGACGGCTCGGTGATCGAGGCCGACGCCGCCATGGCGGCGACCGGCAGGAAGCCCAACGTCGAGAACCTGGGCCTCGAGCAGGTCGGCGTGGCGACCGACAAGGACGGCGCCGTGCGCGTCGACGAATACTCGCGCACCTCGGTCGAGAACATCTACGCCGTCGGCGACGTGACCGACCGCATCAACCTGACCCCGGTGGCGATCCAGGAGGCCATGGCCTTCGTCGACACCGTGTTCCGTGGGCATCCCCGCGCCATGGACCACGCCGACGTGCCCTCGGCCGTGTTCAGTCACCCGCCGGTCTCCACGGTCGGCCTGACGGAGCTTCAGGCGCGCGAGAAGCACGGCGCCCTCGACATCTACCGCTCGATCTTCCGCCCGCTGAAGCACACGCTTTCCGGCCGCGACGAGAAGACCATGATGAAGCTGATCGTGGCGCAGGACAGCCAGCGCGTGGTCGGCATCCACATGGTCGGCCTCGACGCGCCGGAGATCATCCAGGGCATGGCCGTCGCCTTGAAGGCCGGCGCCACCAAGCAGGTCTTCGACGCCACCGTCGGCATCCACCCGACCGCTGCCGAAGAGTTCGTCACCATGCGCGAGCCGCTCCCCGGCGACCAGGCCAAGGCGGCGGAGTAGGGGCTCCCTCGTATTTCTGTCAGGTCACCGACGGAGTCGGCGGCACGATGGGTTGCCGGGTCAAGCCCGGCAATGACAGTTGGGGGGGCGTGGTGTCGGTATCCGTCACCCCAAAAGCCGGTGCGTGCCGCCCCCAAAAAAATTGTCACCCGCGGGTCCATGGTGCCGTCGCCGCGCGCTCAGTTCGCCCTTCTCCATGTCGTGCCGCCGGCGCCGTCTTCCAGGGAGATGCCCTGGGCCAGCAGGTCGTCGCGGATACGGTCGGCCTCAGCGAAGTTCTTCGCCCTGCGGGCTTCAATGCGTGCCGCGATCATTGCCTCGATCGCTTCTGCCTGAAGCGCCCCTTCGGCCGCGGAGCCCTTGAACCAGGCATCGGGATCGTCCTGCAGTAGGCCGAGCAGGGCGCCGCCCGCCAGCAGGCTGCCGGCCAAAGTCCCGCGCTTGCGCTCGTCTTTCGCCTTGTTCATCGCGCTCGCGATCTCGTGCAGCTCGGCCAGCGCCAGCGGCGTGTTGAGGTCGTCGGCGACCGCTGCCAGGATCTCCGCCGGCGGTTCGGCGACTTCAGCGCTCACGCCGCGCAGCGCCCCATACAAGCGATCCAACTGCCCCTTGCACTCGGCGATCTTCTCCCGCGTAATGTCGAGCGGCGCGCGGTAGTGGCCGGAGAGCAGCGCGAGGCGGATCGCTTCGCCGCGCAGGCCTTCCTCCAGCAGTTGCCGCACGGTGAAGAAGTTGCCGAGCGACTTCGACATCTTCTCGCCGTTCACCACTACGTAGCCGTTGTGCATCCACAGGCGCGCCATCTCCGCGGTGCCGTGGGCGCAGCGGCTCTGCGCGATCTCGTTCTCGTGGTGCGGGAAGACGAGATCGAGGCCGCCGCCGTGGATGTCGAAGACCTCGCCCAGGTGTTCCAGCGCCATCGCGGAGCATTCGATGTGCCAGCCCGGGCGGCCGCGGCCCCAGGGGCTCTCCCAGCCCGGCTGCTCCGCCGTGCTCGGCTTCCACAGCACGAAGTCGGCGGGGTCCTTCTTGTAGGGCGCGACGTCGATGCGCGCGCCGGCGATCAGCGCCTCGCGGTCGAGCCGCGACAGTTCGCCATAGTCCGCCATCGAGGGCACCGAGAACAGCACGTGGCCGTCGGCCGCATAGGCGTGGCCCTTGTCGATCAGCGCCTCGATCATCGCCACCATCTGGAAGATGTGCTGGGTCGCGCGCGGCTCCACCGTCGGCGGCAGGGCGCACAGGGCCGCCATGTCGTCATGGTAGGCCTGCGTGGTGCGCCGGGTGATCGCCTCGATCATCTGGCCCGTGTCTTTGGCCGCCTGGAGAATCTTGTCGTCGACGTCGGTGATGTTGCGCGCATAGGTCACCTGCGCCTCGCCATAGACATGGCGCAGCAGGCGGAACAGCACGTCGAAGACGACGACCGGCCGCGCGTTGCCGATGTGGGCGAAGTCGTAGACCGTCGGGCCGCAGACGTACATGCGCACGTGCTGCGGGTCGAGGGGGGCGAAACGCTCCTTGCGGCGCGTCAGCGTGTTGTGAAACTGCAGGTCCATGGTGGCCGGGACTTTAGGGAGCGCGGCGGCGAGGTCAAGTTTCTTGCGGTTCAGGCCGCCTTGCCGGAGAGCCGCGCCGCGGCGCGCTCGTGGCCGATGAGCGGCAGCAGGGCCTTCAGCTCCGGCCCGTGGTCGAGCCCGGTGAGCGCCAGGCGCAGCGGCAGGAAGAGTTCCTTGCCCTTGCGGCCGGTGGCCGCCTTCACCGCCGCCGTCCAGCTGACCCAGGTGGCCTCGTCCCAGGGCTCCGGCGGCAGCAGCTCGGCGGCCTGCGCCGCAAAGCCAGCGTCGGCGATGACCGGCACCACCGGGCCGCGGCAGATGGCGAGCCATCCCTCCGCCTCGGCAAGCCGCGTGAGGTTGGGACGCACCGCTTCCCAGAGCGCGGGATCGAAGCCGGCCGGCAGGCGCCCGGCCACCGTCTCGAAGGGCAGGGCGTGCAGCAGGCGCGCGTTCAGCAACTCCAGTTCGGCGGGATCGAACTTCGGCGTCGCGCGGCCGAAGCGCGCGAGGTCGAAGCCGGCGGCAAGCGCGGCCAGGTCGGGCAGCGGCTCGATAGGGTCCGGCGTGCCGAGCCGCGCCAGATAGCCGTTCACCGTCATGGCCTCCAGCCCGCTCGCGCGCAGGCTGGCGAGGGAGAGGCTGCCGAGGCGCTTGGACAGCGCCTCGCCGCCGGCACCGGCGATCAGCGACAGGTGGCCGAAGGCGGGCACGCCGCCCGGACCGGTTCCAGCCAGCGCCTCGAAGAGCTGCACCTGCACGGCGGTGTTGGCGACGTGGTCCTCGCCGCGGATCACGTGGGTGATGCCGAGCTCGATGTCGTCGACCACCGAGGTGAGGGTGTAGAGCGGCCGGCCGTCCTCGCGCAGCAGCACCGGGTCGCTGAGGTTCTCGCCCTGGAAGGCGACCGGCCCGCGCACCAGGTCGTCCCACGCGATCTCGCCCGCCAACAGCTTGAAGCGCCAGTGCGGCCGGCGGCCCTCGGCCTCGAGGCGCGCCCGCTCGGCCTCGGAGAGGGCGAGGGCGGCGCGGTCGTAGATCGGCGGCCGTCCGGCGGTCAGCGCCACCTTGCGCTTCAGACTCAGCTCCTCCGGCGTCTCGTAGCAGGGATAGAGACGTCCCGCCGCCTTCAGGCGCGCGGCGGCGGCGGCGTAGCGGTCGAGCCGCTCGGACTGCACCGCCTTCTCGTCCCACTCGAGGCCGAGCCAGCGCAGGTCGTCCTCGATGGCCCTGGCGAATTCAGGCGTCGAGCGCTCGGTGTCGGTGTCGTCGATGCGCAGCAGATAGCGCCCGCCGTGGGCGCGGGCGAACAGCCAGTTGATCACTGCCTGACGCGCGTTGCCGACGTGCAGCAGGCCCGTCGGGCTGGGGGCGAAGCGGACTTTCATCGGGCTGAGCCAGGCAGCGGGCACATCCGGCTCAGGCCGGGCCGCGGAAGGCGTTGGTGATGGGGTAGCGGCGGTCGCGGCCGAAGGCGCGGCGGGTGATCTTCACGCCCGGGCAAGCCTGGCGGCGCTTGTACTCCGCCAGCTCCAGCATGCGCCAGACGCGGTTCACCAGGTCGCGGTCGTGGCCGCGCGCGACGATGATGTCGACGCTCTCCTCGCCCTCGATGAGGCCCTTCAGGATGTCGTCGAGCACCGGATAGGGCGGCAGGCTGTCCTCGTCCTTCTGGTCCGGCTTCAGCTCGGCCGTCGGCGGCTTGGTGATGATGCGCTCCGGGATGACCCGCCCGGCCGGACCCAGCGCGCCCTTCGGCAGCACCTGGTTGCGCCAGCGCGAGAGGTCGAAGACCAGCGTCTTGTAGAGGTCCTTCAGCACGTTGAAGCCGCCGACCATGTCGCCATAGAGCGTGGCGTAGCCGACCGACACCTCGGACTTGTTGCCGGTCGACAGCACCATGTAGCCGAGCCTGTTGGAGATCGCCATCAGCGTGATGCCGCGCGAGCGCGCCTGGATGTTCTCTTCCGTGGTGTCGCCGGGCGTGTTCGCGCCGTAGCCGTTCAGCAGCGGCTCGAGCATCTCGCCGAAGGCGTGCATCGCCGGCTCGATGCTGACCGATTCGAGCGCGATGCCCAGAAGCCGCGCCGCCTCGGCGGCGTCGTCCAGGCTCTCCTGGCTGGTGTAGGGCGAGGGCATCATCACGCAGTGCACGCGCTCGGGCCCCAGCGCATCGGCCGCCACCGCCGCGGTGAGCGCGGAATCGATGCCGCCCGACAGACCCAGGATGACCCCGGGGAAGCGGTTCTTGTTCACATAGTCGCGCAAGCCCAGCATGAGCGCGCGATAGATCGGCTCCATGCCGTCGTCCGGCACCTCGCGCCGCGCGGGCGCGCAGTTCCACCCGGTTCCGCCGCGCCGCCACTCGGTGATCTCGACCGCCTCCTCGAAGGCGGGAAGCTGCGCGGCGAGGCTGTGGTCGGCGTTCAGCACGAAGGAGGCGCCGTCGAACACCAGCTCGTCCTGGCCGCCTACCTGGTTCACGTAGATGAGCGGCAGGCCGGTCTCGCCGCTGCGCTGCACCGCGAGCTGGATGCGCTCCTCGGTCTTGTTCAGCTCGTAGGGCGAGCCGTTGATGACGATGAGGATCTCGGCGCCGGACTCCTCCAGGCACTCGCTCACGTCGGGCGCCCACATGTCCTCGCAGATCATGACGCCGAGACGCACGCCGCGAAAGTTCACCGGGCCGGGCAGCGGCCCTGCGCTGAACACGCGCTTCTCGTCGAACACGCCGTAGTTCGGCAGGTTGTGCTTGGCGCGGTGGGTGGTGACGCCGCCGCCGTCGATCACGTAGGCGGTGTTGAACACCTTGCCGAACAGCGGCGGCCGTGCCTCGGCATCGCGGCGCCAGGGGCCGCCGACGATCAGGCCGGGCCCGCCGTCGGCGGTATCCGCCGCCAGCGCCTCGAGAGCATCCTGCGCCGCTTCCAGGAACATCGGCTTCAGCACCAGGTCCTCGGGCGGATAGCCGGTGATCGCCAGCTCGGTCGCCACCACCAGGTCCGCTCCGGCGGCGGCGGCCTGCGCCCGCGCCCGGCGCAGCAGGGCAAGGTTGCCGGCGATGTCGCCCATGATGGGGTTGAGCTGCGCCAGAGCGATCTTCAGCGTATCGGCCATGAGGAATACTTACTCTCGCCACCCGGGAGCGGCAAGCGGCGACCCCTCACCCTCCCGCAAGGGGAGAGGGGAATTCGATCGCCTCCCTTGCCGCCAGCGCGCGGATGCGCTCGACCATGGAGAACAGGCCGTTGGCGCGGTTGGGGCTCAGCGCCTGGGCGAAGCCGAGGCGGGCGATGGCGTCCTTGATGTCGATCGCCAGGATCTCTTCGGGCGTGCGGCCGTCGTAGAGCGACAGCAGCACGGCGATCAGGCCCTTCACGATGTGCGCGTCGCTGTCGGCGATGAAGTGCAGGGTCGCCGGTGACCCCGGCGCCACGCCCGGTTCGACCCGGTCGACGATCCAGACCTGGCTGGTGCAGCCGCGCACCTTGCTTTCCTCGGTCTTCAGGGCCGGGTCCATGGGCGCCAGCCTGCGGCCGAGGTCGATCAGGTAGCGGAAGCGGTCTTCCCAGTCGTCGAACAGGGCGAAGTTGTCGACCAGTTCCTCGACGCGGCTGTCAGGGGCTGCAGTCATGACCCAGGTTATCGGCGAGGCGGGCTAGCGGCGCAACAGGAACTCTCGGCCGACCTTCACGCGCGGCACGCCGTCGTACTCCACCACGTCGGCGGTGGCATAGGTCTCGGTCCACTTGGTCGGCAGGTAGGAGCCGGTGCCGATCACATCGACCGGCGCGTCGGCCTCGGCCATCAGGCGGCACTTGGCCGGCCCGAAGCCGGAGGAGACGATGATCTTCACCTTGTGGAAGCCCTCGCGGTCGAGGCATTCGCGCATGCGCCAGATCGCCGCGGCGGAGACGCCCGGCCCCACCAGGTAGCGCAGCTCATCGTCGGAGCGGTAGCCGCGCAGCGCGCGCGGCACGTTGCGTTCCAGCACCGCATAGGACTGCGGCGGGTCGAGCCCCTCGATGAAGCGGCCGCCCGGGGTGTCGATGCGCACCGACAGGCTGCCCTCGGCGGCGCGTCGCGGAAAGCGCCGGCAGCAGGTGAGGGCGTCGGTCACCTCGCGCGCGAAGTAATCGACCAGCACCGTCATCGGCTCGTTGGGGAAGGTCTCGTCGTACATCTCCGCCGCGCGCAGGGTGCTGCCGGCATAGCCGATGAAAGCGTGCGGCATGGTGCCCTTGCCGGCGTCGACCCCGAAGTAGTGGGCCGTCGCGTCGGTAGCGTTGCCGATGAAGCCGACGGCGCCGACCTTGCGGCGTGCCCGCTCGGAGCCGACCGAGGCGGCGTAGGCCATCAGCTCGGCCATCTCGGTGCCGGCGCAGTGGCGCGCGTCCATCGCCAGGAAGGCGACCTTCGGCAGGTCGGCGCACATGGTGTAGGCGTTGTAGGCGGCCACGCAGCTCGGCCCCAGCTTCTGCAGCATCAGGGTCTCCAGCTCGGCAAGCTGCGACAGCGGACCGCTGAGGTAGAACATCGGCTCGCCGGCGCCGACCCACTTGCCTTCGGGGTAGCGCAGGTCGACCTCGAAGGTCACGCCGCGCTGCCGGCCGATCTCCGCCACCCAGTCGAGCGCCAGCCGCGGCGCCGAGACGACCGGGCGGCGCATGAAGACGGCATAGGTGACCCGGATGTCGCCGAAGCGCTCCACCGCCTTGCGCGTGCGCTTGAAATAGACGTCGGTCCAGGCGGCGATGTCGGCCTCGGCGGTCGGCCAGCCGACGCCGCAGGCGGTCGCCGCCTGATCGCCCGTCTTGTCGTGGGTTTTCTTGGATCCGCTCGGGCCTTCAGGCATCGCTCTTCCTTCCACGCCGCTTTCGGCGGGACTCTAGCGCAGGCCCCTCAGAGGCCGCCAGAGGCGACATTTACACGTTTCCACATGTTTCCCGCCTTTCCTACTCGGTCGTCATCTCGGCCAAGCGTCTTACCCAAACTGTCATTGCCGGGCTTGTCCCGGCAATCCATGTCCGCATCAAGTTCCTGACCTTTCTTGAGAGGCTCGGTGCCGCGGCAGAATGGGCCCTCGGGTCAAGCCCGAGGGCGACAGGAGGGGCGGGCTGCGCTGGTGCGACGGCTGCAAACGACGTGTGAATCCAGTAGCAACAAGCCCCGCGACGACAGCGCAGTGGCGGCCTCAGGAAACCGCCGCCACCCTGTCGCGCTCGCCGTTCTGACGTGCCAGGCGCTCGTCCTTCAGGGCCTCGGAGATGAGGAAGGCGAGCTCCAGCGACTGCTTGGCGTTGAGCCGGGGGTCGCAGTGGGTGTGGTAGCGGTCGCCCAGCGTCTCGTCGCTGATCGCCTGGGCGCCGCCGATGCACTCGGTGACGTCCTGCCCGGTCATCTCGAAGTGGACGCCGCCGGCGTAGCTGCCCTCGGCGCGGTGCACAGCGAAGAAGTTCTTCACCTCGGCCAGCACGCGGTCGAAGGGCCGCGTCTTGTAGCCGCTCGGCGACTTGATGGTGTTGCCGTGCATCGGGTCGCAGGACCATACCACCTTGCGGCCCTCGCGCTGCACGGCGCGGATGAGCGCCGGCAGGTGGTCGCCCACCTTGTCGTGACCCATGCGGGCGATGAGGGTGAGGCGGCCCGGCTCGTTCTTCGGATTGAGGGCGTCGATCAGCCGCAGCAGCACGTCGGGCTTGGTGGTCGGCCCGCACTTCATGCCGATCGGGTTGTGGATGCCGCGCATGAACTCGACGTGAGCCTCCTCCGGCTCGCGCGTGCGGTCGCCGATCCACAGCATGTGGGCCGAGCAGTCGTACCACTTGCCGGTCAGGCTGTCGGTGCGGGTCAGCGCCTGCTCGTACCACAGCAGCAGCGCCTCGTGGCTGGTGTAGAAGTCGGTCTCGCGCAGCTCCGGCACGGTCGCCGACTCGATGCCGCA
>DATCXZ010000258.1:0-13167 GCA_036570545.1 Kiloniellaceae bacterium | reverse complement strand
TTGCGGTCGCCGTCCTCGCTGTCGGCCTCGCGACGCTCGTCTCGCTGCTCGTCCCGCTGCTCGTCCCGAGGCTCGTCCCGACGCCCATCGCGCTTCCCGGCCCGCCGGCCATCGCGCCGGCCATCGCCCCGGTCGTCACGGCGCTCTTCCCGGCGCTCCTCGCGCCGTGCCTCGCTCGGTGCCACCTTGCGTTCGACCACCACGCCGTCGCGCTCGATGGTGAAGGCGTCGTTCGCCAGGTGATCGTCGGTCTCGACCGAGATGCGGAAGTCGTAGCGCTGCTCGACGGCCACCACGTGGTGGCGCTTCTTGTTCAGCAGGTAGAGCGCGACCTGGGTCGGCACGGTCACCGACATCTCGCCGCCGGCGTCGCGGATGCCTTCCTCCTCCAGGCGGCGCAGCACCTGCAGGGCCAGCGATTCGACGGTGCGGGTCCGGCCGGAGCCGGCGCAGTGCGGGCACAGCTCGGTCGAGCTCTCGAACAGGCTCGGCCGCATGCGCTGGCGTGACATCTCCAGCAGGCCGAAGGGTGAGATGCGGCCGAGCTGGATGCGCGCACGGTCGTTCTTCAGTGCCTCTTTGAGGCGCCGCTCGACCTCGCGGTTGCGCCGCGACTCCTCCATGTCGATGAAGTCGATGACGATGAGGCCGGCGAGATCGCGCAGGCGTAGCTGGCGGCCGATCTCCTCGGCGGCCTCGAGGTTCGTCTTGAGCGCGGTCTCCTCGATATGCCGCTCGCGCGTGGCGCGGCCGGAGTTCACGTCGACGGCGACCAGCGCCTCGGTCTGGTTGAACACCAGGTAGCCGCCCGAGCGGAGCTGCACCGTGTTGGAGTGCATGGCGTCGAGCTGGCTTTCGACCTGGTGGCGCTGGAACAGCGGAACGTTGCTGTCCTTGTAGAGCTGCACCTTCTTGGCGTGGCTCGGCGTCAGCGACTTCATGAAGTCCTTGGCCGCCTTGTAGCCTTCCTCGCCGTCGACCAGAACCTCTTCCATGTCGCGCGAGTAAAGATCGCGGATGGCGCGCTTGATGAGGTTGGCTTCCTCGTAGATCAGCGCCGGCGCAGCTGACTGCAGCGTGCTCTGGCGGATCGAGTCCCACAGCCGCAGCAGATACTCGTAGTCGCGGCGGATCTCGACCTTGGTGCGCTGGCTGCCGGCGGTGCGCACGATGACGGCGATGCCTTCGGGAATCTCGAGCTCGGAGAGGATGCCCTTCAAACGCCGGCGGTCGCTGGCGTTGCTGATCTTGCGGCTGATGCCGCCGCCCTTGTTGGTGTTGGGCATCAGGACGCAGTAGCGGCCGGGCAGGGACAGGTAGGTGGTGAGGGCCGCGCCCTTGTTGCCGCGCTCCTCCTTGGTGACCTGCACCAGCATGACCTGGCGGCGCTTGATCACTTCCTGGATCTTGTAGCGGCGCAGAAGCTGCGCGCGGCGGCGGGCAGCCTCCTCGACGTCGTCACCGCCAACGGTGTCGACGCTCTCCTCGGTTTCCAACTGCACCGGCTCGGGGGCGGGCGCCCCGGCGCCGTTGCCGTTCTCGGCGGCCGCGCCGTTCCCGGCGTTCTCGTCACTACCGGCGGCAGCAAGGGTCTCGGCCTCGCCGTTCTCCCGGTCGTCGCCGTCGCCGCCGTGGTCCCCGTCGTCGTGGTCCCCGTCGTCGTGGTCCTCGTCGTCGTGGTCCCCATCCTCTTCGGGGGCCTCGCCTTGGTACCCGGCGGCGCCGGCATCCTCCGGAGCCTCGTGGGCGGGCAGCTCGCCGTCGTCGTCCTCGCTGTCGTGCGGAAGCTCGTCCGCCGGCTCCGACCTGAGGGCGGCCTCCTCGGCCAGCAGCGCCTCGCGGTCGGCGATGGGGATGCGATAGTAGTCGGGGTGGATTTCGCTGAACGGCAGGAACCCGTGACGGTTGCCGCCGTACTCGACGAAAGCAGCCTGGAGCGACGGTTCGACCCGCGTCACCTTGGCGAGGTAGATATTGCCTTTAAGCTGCTTTCGGGAACTGGTCTCGTAGTCGAAATCTTCAAGTCGGTTGCCAGACTGCACCACCACCCTGGTCTCTTCCGGGTGGCTGGAATCGATAAGCATACATTTGGCCATAAAGGGGCAACTCCGGAACGCGCTGCGCGGGCCCAGGGGGGACAGCTTTCCTGCCTCCCGGCCGCGGCGCGAAAGTTCTGGGAACTCGTTGGGTCGACAGTGTCGGTGTCTTGACCGTCATCGGAACGAGCATGCTCTCATTTCCGAGGTGGTGGACGGTGCGGCCTGAAAGGAAGCCGACGCCAGCGCCTCGACGGTCTGGTCGCACAATGCAAGAAAGCGCCAGGCCGTGAATTTGGGGAGGCCACGCCTTCGCAATCGTAGATATAAGGCTATCGAGAGCGGCGCGCGGCCCAGTGCTTGCGATTCCCTGGCCCGACTCGGCTGCTTGTCCCTGAACGGGTACCGGGCCCCGAGGAACTGCGCGGCTACCACGAAGGGAGCGCCGCAGCCCCGTTGCCACGCCACTTTCAGGGAAAGGCTCGGGAGGCAAAAGGAATCACGGAGACGATATTAACAGGCCTCCCGATGGCATACCACCCTGGAAATTCACCCTCCCGGCGGCGGGCAAAAGCGGGCGCCGCGGTCGCCGAGGTTGCGCCGGCAGCACTCCTGGCCCATTTTGCCGCTCGGCCGGGGGACGCGGAAGGGCTTGGCCCGTGGGGCGCCCTTCGCGTATATCTCGTGGCGGACAGCCACGGCACACGCAAGATGTGGAAGAAGGCCTTGAGGATTCGGCTCTTTCTGCTGGTGCTCGCTTGCCTTGCGGCAGTCGGGGTGGCGCCTTCCGGGTCGGCCTCGGCGCGGCCCGAGGTGACCGCCGCGCGCATCGGCGAGACCCCCGAGCGCACCCGCTTCGTGCTGGAGATGAACGAGGACCTGCCCTATCGGGTGTTCACCCTGCCGGACCCCTTCCGTGTGGTGCTCGACCTGCCGGAGGTTGCCTGGAGCCTCTCGGGCGGCGAGGAGCCGCGCCCGACAGGCCTGATCGGCGCCCTGCGCTTTGGCCTCTTCGCGCCGGGGACCAGCCGGGTGGTGCTGGACGTCAGCCGGCCTGTGCTGCTGCAGAAGGTCTTCGTCATCCCGCCGCGCGACGGCAAGCCGTGGCGCCTGGTCGTCGACATCGAGGCGGTGAGCCGCGAGCAGTATTTTGCCGCCGAGAACAGCGCCACCGGCGATGCGGCGATCTCCGAGGAGCCGCTGCGCCCGCTGGGCGAAGCGGCGCTGCCGCCGCTGCCCCCCGCCAAGCCGGCCGACCGGCGGCCGGTGGTGGTCATCGACCCCGGCCATGGCGGCGTCGACCCTGGGGCCATCGGTGTTTCCGGCATCTATGAGAAGAACCTCACCCTGGACTACGGCCGGGCGCTGCAGCAGGCCCTGGAGGCGACCGGTCGCTACCGGGCAGTCATGACCCGCGAGCGCGACGTCTTTCTGAAGCTGCGCGAGCGCATCGCCCTCGCCCAGCGGGCCGAAGGCGACCTCTTCATCTCGCTGCACGCCAATGTGCACAGCTCCGGCAGCGTGCGCGGCGCCTCGATCTACACCCTCTCGGAGACCGCCTCGGATAAGGAGGCGGCGGCGCTGGCGGCGGCGGAGAACGCGGCCGACGTGCTGGCCGGGGTCGACCTCACCGACCAGACCGGCGACGTTAGGAATATACTCATCGATCTGGCCCAGCGCGAGACCATGAATCTGTCCAAGAAGTTCGCCAACGACCTGGTGCAGGAGGTCGGCCGCGAGACCAAGTTGCTGCGCAACACCCACCGATTCGCCGGCTTCGCCGTCCTGAAGTCCCCGGTGGTGCCGTCGATCCTGTTCGAGATCGGTTATCTTTCCAACCGCCAGGAGGAACGGCTGATGCGCAGCGGGGAGCACCGGACTAAGATAGTCCAGTCGATTATCCGGGCGATCGACGAGTATTTCGAGCGGCAGAAGGCGGCCAGCCGCTCCTAGGCGGCCGGGGAACTGCCAGGCGATGCGGGCGTTGGCGGGGCCGGAGTCCAACCACAGGACCGCCACAATTGGATGCTAGGGATTCCGTCTCTTGGGGAAGGTCAAGGTTGTCTTCAAAGTTGAGGTTCCTTAAAGCCTCTTCGCATAGCCTGCCGGCTTGGCTGCGAGCCGGCCGTGGATGCCGGCTGCCGCAAGGGCGGCCCAAGAGGCCCCGGGGGCACGACGGCGGAGTTGAGCGGGCGGAGTTGAGCGCTTGAGACGAAGCTTGAAGATTTTGGCGGCGCTGGCCGGCTTGGCGGTGATCCTCGCGATCGCCGGCGCTGGCGGCGTGCTCTACATCTTCTACGAGTACGGCCGCGGGCTGCCCGACTATGGCCAGCTCGCCGACTACGAGCCGCCCACGGTGACCCGCGTGCACGCCGGCGACGGCCGCCTGCTGGCCGAGTATGCGACCGAGAAGCGCGTCTTCGTGCCGATGGAGGCGATCCCGCGGCGCGTGGTCAACGCCTTCCTCTCGGCCGAGGACCAGAACTTCTACGACCACCCGGGCGTCGACCCCATTTCGGTGTTGCGCGCCGTGGTCACCAACATCGCCAACTTCGGCACCAACCGCCGGCCGGTCGGTGCCTCCACCATCACCCAGCAGGTAGCCAAGAACTTCCTGCTGACCAACGAGGTCTCCATCGAGCGCAAGATCAAGGAGGCCATCCTGGCCTTCCGCATCGAGCAGGCCTTCACCAAGGACACCATCCTCGAGCTCTATCTCAACGAGATCTACCTCGGCGTCGGCTCCTACGGCGTGGCGGCGGCGTCGCTGAACTACTTCAACAAGTCGCTCGACGAGCTGTCCATCGCCGAGGCCGCCTATCTGGCGGCGCTGCCGAAGGCGCCCAACAACTACCACCCCGTCTACAAGCACGAGGCCGCGGTGGCGCGGCGCGACTGGGTGATCGGCCGCATGCTCGAGGACGGCCGCATCGACCGCGCGGAGGCCGAGACGGCCCGCGCCGAGCCGCTGGTGGTCTACCGCCGCGACGGCGCCGACTCGGTCGAGGCGCAGTATTTCGCCGAGGAGATTCGCCGCGAGCTGGCCCGCCTTTACGGCGAGGACGGCCTCTACGCCGGCGGCCTCTCGGTGCGCACGACCCTGGACCCGCGGCTGCAAGGCATCGCCAAGCGGGTGCTGCGCGAGGGTCTCATCGCCTACGACCGCCGCCACGGCTGGCGCGGCCCCCTGCAGGCGGTGCCGGTGGGCGAGGGCGCCGACGTCGCCGCCCTGCTGCAGCAGATCGAGCGGCCGGCGGGCATTAGCGACACTTGGCAGCTTGCCGCCGTGCTGGCGACCGATGCCAGGCAGGCGGACATCATCCTCGCCGACGGCAGCAGCGGCCACATCCCGATGGCCGAGCTGACCTGGGCGCGCAAGTGGATCGAAGGCCAGCGTATCGGCTACGCGCCTGAGCAGCCGGGCGATGTGCTCGAGTCGGGCGCGGTGGTGCTGGTCGAGGCGGTGAGCGAGGACGCCGACGGCAAGGCTTACGAGGCGGCGGCCTACGGCCTGCGCCAGATCCCCAACGTGAACGGCGGCCTGGTGGCGCTCGACCCACACACCGGGCGCGTGCTGGCCATGGCCGGCGGCTTCTCCTATGAGCGCAGCGAGTTCAACCGCGTGACCCAGGCGCGGCGCCAGCCCGGCTCGGCCTTCAAGCCCTTCGTCTACCTGGCCGGCCTCGACAGCGGCTTCACGCCGGCGACGATGATCCTCGATGCTCCCTTCGTGCTCGACCAGGGCCCCGGCCTCGGCAAGTGGAAGCCGTCGAACTACAGCAAGGAGTTCTACGGGCCTACCCCGATGCGCGTCGGCCTCGAGAAGTCGCGCAACCTGATGACGGTGCGCCTGGCGCAGACCGTTGGCATGGCGAAGGTTGCCGACTACGCCCGGCGCTTTGGCGTCGTCGCCAACCTGGACCCGGTGCTGTCTATGGCGCTCGGCGCCGGCGAGACCACGCTCATGCAGATGACCACCGCCTATGCCATGATGGTGAACGGCGGCAAGCGCATCGTGCCGACGCTGATCGACCGCGTGCAGGATCGCCACGGCCGCACCATCTACCGGCACGACCTGCGCGCCTGCGAAGTCTGTCAGGTCGAGGCGTGGCAGAACCAGCCGCCGCCGGAGCTGCCCGACGAGCGCGAGCAGGTGGTCGATCCGGCCACGGCATTCCAGATGGTCGGCATGCTGCAGGGCGTGGTGCAGCGCGGCACCGGGCGGCGCATCGCCGAGCTCGGCCTGCCGCTCGCCGGCAAGACCGGCACCACCAACGACAATTTCGATGCCTGGTTCGTCGGCTTCAGCGCCGACCTCGCTGTCGGCGTCTACGTCGGCTTCGACGAGCCGAAGACGCTGGGGGCGCACGATACCGGCTCCAACGTGGCGGCGCCGCTGTTCAAGGCCTTCATGGCCGACGCGCTGACCAAGGAGGACGCGGTGCCCTTCCGCATCCCGCCGGGCATCCGCATGGTGCGGCTCAACGCCGAAACCGGGCAGCTCGCGCGTCCTGGCGACACCAAGGTCTTCCTGGAGGCCTTCAAGCCGGGCACCGAGCCGACCGGCCGCGAGGTGGTGCTGGACGGCGGCTACGATCCCTCGACCGGCAGCACCCGGGCCAGCGGCACCGGCGGCCTCTACTAGGCGCCCCTGTCCGATTGTTATCGTCATCCCGGCCAAGCGACCGCAGGGAGCGCGAGCCGGGAACCATGGATGGGCCAGACACCAAGCGGCGCAATGGGCCCGGATCGCGCTCGCTCACGCTCGCTTGTCTGGGGTGACAGCAGGGTGGGCTAGGTCTGTACGAAACGCCCCCGAACCGATACAAGGTCAAGCAACTGCATCCCCGCCGGCGGAGCGCCGGGGGATGACCGAGCTGTGACGAGGAGCTGCAATGCGCGCCGAAATCGAAGCGGTGGCCGACGAGATCAGACAGTCGTTGGCCCTGCTGAGGAGGCATCTTTGACGTCGATGCCGCCACCCTGCGCCTCGATGAGCTGAACGCCGAGGCGGAAAACCCGGCGCTGTGGAACGATTCCGAGCGGGCCCAGAAGGTGATGCGCGAGCGCACCCATCTGGAGCACTCGCTGAAGGAGTTCCATGGCATCGAAAGCGAACTGGATGACGCCCTCACGCTGGCCGAGCTGGGCGAGGCCGAGGGCGACGAGGCCAGCGTCGACGAGGCGCAGAGCCAGCTCCAGGCCTTGCAGGCGCGCGCCGCCAAGCGCCAGCTCGAAAGCCTGCTGTCGGGCGAGGCCGACGCCAACGACTGCTACCTCGAGGTCAACGCCGGCGCCGGCGGCACCGAGGCGCAGGACTGGGCGCAGATGCTGCTGCGCATGTACGTGCGCTGGGCCGAGGCGCATGGCTACAAGGTCGAGTGGCTGGAAGAGAGCCCGGGCGAGGAGGCCGGCCTGAAGTCGGCCTCGATCAGGGTGCTCGGGCCGAACGCCTACGGCTGGCTGAAGACCGAGGCCGGGGTGCATCGCCTGGTGCGCATCTCGCCCTTCGACTCCCAGGCGCGGCGCCACACTTCCTTCGCCTCGGTCTGGGTCTACCCGGTGGTCGACGACGCCATCGAGGTCGAGATCCTCGACAAGGACGTGCGCGTCGACACCTACCGCGCCTCGGGTGCCGGTGGCCAGCACATCAACAAGACCGATTCGGCGGTGCGTCTGACCCACGTCCCGACCGGCATCGTGGTCGCCTGCCAGAGCGACCGCTCGCAGCACAAGAACCGCGCCCAGGCCTGGTCCATGCTGCGCGCCCGCCTCTACGAGCACGAATTGCAGAAGCGCGAGGCGGCGGCCCAGGCCGAGGCCGACTCGAAGACCGATATCGGCTGGGGTCACCAGATTCGCTCCTACGTGCTGCAGCCCTACCAGATGGTGAAGGACCTGCGCACCGCAGTGGAGAAGGGCAACGCCCAGGGCGTGCTGGACGGCGACATCGACGACTTCCTCGAAGCCTCGCTGGCCTCGCGGCTCGACCGCAACGTCGCCCGCGCCGCGCAGGCATGAGACGATAGCGGCTGGGGGCAGCCGGTTGGGGGAGCGGTTTGGGGGGAGCGGGCGCATGACGGAGGAAGCGGGCGAGCCGGCGGTTTCCCCGGCCGCGTCGGGATGCTTCCGGCTCGATGCCGAGGCCCCTGGATATCTCGACGATCCCTATCCGGTCTTCCATGCCCTCAGGTCGCAAAGCCCGGTCTACCTGGCGCCCGGTGGCGTCTGGTACCTCTCGCGCTTCGACGACGTGACGGCGGTGCTGAGTGACGGGCGCTTCGTGCGCCAGTCTCCCGCCGGTGCCGCTCCCATCAGCGGCCACAGCCGCGCTCCCACCGCCATCGACCGCATGTTGAGCCGCTGGATGGTCTTCATCGATCCGCCGGCGCACACCCGCCTGCGCCGCCTCGTCGGGCAGGCCTTCACGCCGCAACGGGTTGCCGGCCTGGCGGCCGACATTCGCGCCAGCGCCGATGGACTGCTGGACAGCGCGCTCGAGGGCGGCGACACCTTCGACGTGATCGCGGACCTCGCCTACCCCCTGCCGGTCATCGTGGTTTCCCGCATCCTCGGGGTGCCGCGGGAGGATCATGCCTGCCTGAAGGCCTGGTCCGCCCGGTTGACGGGAGCCCTGGACACCGGCGAGCCGGAACAACTCGCGACCGGCGATGCGGCGGCGGCGGAGATCTCCGACTACATGGCCGGCCTCATTGAAGCGCGCCGGCGCACTCCCACGGACGACCTGATTTCCGCCCTCCTGGCTGACAGCGCCGGCGGCCCGGGATTGAGTGACGAGGAACTGGTAGCCAACTGCGTCTTCCTACTCTGGGCGGGCCATGAAACGACCAAGAACCTGATCGGCAACGGCACGCTGTCGCTGATCCGCCATCCCGGCGAGCTTGCGCGGTTGGCCGCCGATCCGACGCTCCTGGAAAGCGCAGTCGATGAGTTCCTGCGCTACGAGAGCCCGATCCAGAAGATCGGACGCTGGACGCGGGTGCCGGTCACCCTGGGCGGTCTTGAGATTTCAGCCGACAGCTATGTCGTCGGCCTGTTCGGCGCCGCCAATCGCGACCCGGCGCGCTTTGCCGATCCCGATCGGCTCGACGTCGGGCGGCGGGCCGGACACGGCGTCGCCTTCGGCAAGGGCATCCATCACTGCCTCGGCTATCGCCTGGCCGTTCTCGAGGGTGGGCTGGCTTTCGCGGCCCTGCTGGAACGTTTCCGCGCGCTCGAGCCGCGTGACGCAATGCCGCGGTGGCAGACCAACAGCTCGATTCGGGGTTTGGAGAGCTTGCCGGTTAGTGTGAGGCGACACTGAGCCGACCGTGCTCTAAGGGGGAGAGCCAGTGATGCATAGTCCACGTTCGGCAGTTCCCGGAATCGTCAGCCCCGCCGTGCCCGGCCGCATGGCGTCGCTGCTGCTGTCGGTGATCTACCAGCTCGAGCAGACCCAGTGGCTGCGCCCCGATGAGCTGTTCTTCCACCAGGGTCGCCAGCTCCGCGTGCTGTTCGGCCACGCCGCCGGCACGGTGCCTTTCTATCGTCAGCGCTTTGCCGAGGCAGGGGTCGATCCGGCCGCCGCGGTCACCTGGGGCAGCATCGCGCGGCTGCCAATCCTGAAGCGCAGCGATTTGCAGGGCGCCGGCGAGGCGATCAAGACCACGGCCTTGCCGAAGTCGCACGGCAGGCGACACGACATCGAGACATCGGGGTCCACGGGGCGCGCCGTGCGCATGCTGGGCACCGAGATGACCGGCGTGTTCTGGCGCGCCTGCGTGATGCGTGAGCACTTCTGGCACCGCCGGAATGTCGGCGGCAAGCTGGCGGCGATCCGCTGGGCGCGCAAGGGCGTCGCCATGGCGCCGGACGGAATGAGGCGGGATAGCTGGGGACCCGCGTCCGGCTCGATCTATCCGACCGGCCCGGCCGTCCTTCTGAACATCGTGAGCTCCCTGCAGCAGCAGGTGGACTGGCTACAGCGGGAGCAGCCAGACTATCTGATCTCCTTCCCATCCAATCTCGTTGCGCTGGCCGACTATTGTCGGGAACGTGGCATCGCCGTTGCGAGCCTGAAGCAGGTGATGACGGTCGGCGAGACCGTGGGCGACAGCGTGCGCCAAGCAGTGCGGCAGGCCTGGGATCTGCCGGTGAAAGACTCCTACAGCAGCGAGGAGGCGGGCTACCTGGCGATCCAGTGTCCCGAGCACGAGGTCTACCACGCGCAGTCGGAGAACGTGCTGCTGGAAGTGGTCGACGACGACGGCAGGCCCTGCCGGCCTGGCGAGATCGGCCGGGTGCTGATCACCAGCCTGCACAACTTCGCGACGCCGCTGATCCGCTACGAGCTGGGCGACTATGCCGAGGTCGGCGCGCCCTGCGCCTGCGGCCGGGGCCTGCCGGTGATCAGGCGGATCGTCGGCCGCCAGCGCAACCGCCTGGCGCTGCCGGACGGCACGACGGTGTTTCCCTACTTCGGCAATCACGACGACTACAAGGCGATCACGCCACAGGTTAGGCGGTTCCAGTTCATCCAGCGCAGCCTGAACGAAATCGAGAAGCGGATGGTGGTTTCTGCGCCGCTCACGGCCGCGCAGGAGGAGCAGACGCGCGCGCTGATGCAGCGCAGCCTCGGCCATCCCTTTCATATAACTTTTACCTACTTCGACGAGATTCCTCTCAGCCCGCGCGGAAAATACGAAGAGTTCATCTCCGAGGTAACGACTTGATCTCGCGGGCAAGCGAGGTCCGGCAATGAACGAGCTGAGCGGAAGAGTGGAGAGGGTCGAGGCGCTCGACGCATCCATGCAGGCCGATATGTTCGCGCTTTACGCGCGCTACTATGGCGGCACGAGCAAGGCGCTCTTCCTCGGCGATCTGGCGGACAAGCAGTATGCCGTGATCCTGCGCGACGGCCACGGGACGCTGCAAGGCTTCTCGTCCATCAAGGTGTGGGAGGAGTGCGTCGCCGGCCGGCGGCTGCGCGTGATGTATTCCGGGGACACCATCGTTCACCAGGACCACTGGGGACAGCAGGCGCTCGCGTTCACCTGGATCGACTTCTCCGGTGCCCTGAAAGCCGATGCGCCCGCGCTGCCGCTCTACTGGCTGCTGCTGGTGAAGGGCCATCGAACCTATCGCTATCTTCGGGCCTTCTACCGCGTTTTCTACCCGGCGCTCCAGCGCGAGACGCCGCCCGAGACCAAGTCGCTGATGGATCACCTCGCGGCCGAGAAGGTCGGCGACTTCTACAATCCTGCGACCGGCGTCGTTCACTTTCCGCGTTCGCGCGGTCACCTTAAGGCTGACTGGGCGGAGATTCCGGAGAAGGATCGCCGCCGCCCCGACGTTCTGTTCTTTCTGCAGCGCAATCCCGGCTATGATCAAGGCGACGAGTTGGTCTGCCTGACCGAACTCAGTTTGGAAAATCAGAATCCGCTGGCCGCCCGTATCTTCGCAGCCGGCTATGCGCGCGGCCTCGCGGCGACCGTGGCTGCTGACTCTCTCACAGTCTGAAGACCGCGGCTGGCCCCTCTCAACCCGCCTTGCGCGTCGCCAGGTAGATGCCCGGCAGCACCAGGACGGCGCCGATGAGGTGGTAGCTCTGCAAGACCTCGCCGAGCAGCAGCCAGGCCAGCAGGCCGTTGTAGACCGGGATCAGATACATCAGCAGGCCGGTCGGGCCGGCGCCGAGGCTGCGCTGGATCAGCGCATAGACCTGGTAGGCGCCGAACGAGGCGACGACGGCGAGGAAGCCGACGGTGAGGAAGCTGGTGGCGTTCCACACCGGCCGCTCGCCGCCCAGCCCCTCGGCCAGCGTGAACGGCAGCAGGATGAGGATGCCGCCGGCCGCGACGGCGGCGAAGCGCGCCATTATCGGCAGCGCCGAGGGGCGGTGGCGCAGCAGGATCGAGTAGACGGCCCAGGCGGCCATGGCGGCGGCCGCCCAGAGGTCGCCGCTGGCAAAGCGCAGGCCCGTCAGCACGCCGGGGTCGCCGCGCGCGACGATGGCCAGCACGCCGGCAAGCGACAGCAGGATGCCGAGGCCCTGCCGCAGCGTGACCCTCTCGCCATAGAAGACGCGTGCCAGCGCCACGATGAGGATCGGCGAGGCGGCATAGATGAGCCCGATGTTGGTGGCCGAGGTGGTGTCGGCGGCGATGTAGACGAAGGCGCCGCAGACGCCCATGCCGAGCGCGCCGAGCACCAGGATATCGCGCCATTCCCGCAGGACGTCGTAGCGATGGCGCCACAGTGCCGCTGCCGTGAAGGGCAGCAGCAGCGCGAGCGTCGCCGTCCAGCGCCAGAAGGCGAGCGCCACCGGCGGAAACAGGTCGTGGGTCGCGCGTGCCACCAGCATGTTGGAGCAGAACAGCGCCGGCGCGACCAACAGCAGCACGAGCGCGAGCCGGCGCTCATCGAGGCCGGGCCATTTGCCGCGTGTCTTGCTGTCGACCGTCATGCCCGCCGCTGCCGAGCCGTCATTCCTCCGCCAGCGCAGCGTAGAAGTCGGCGGGCAGGCCGGCCTCGCGGCGCGCCGGCTCGTTGAAGGGCGGCTTCAGGCGGCCTTTGAAGTGGCGGCGCACCAGGGCCTGCCAGGTTTCCTGCGGCTCGAGGCCGCGCCGCGCGCAGAGCGCGTCGAACCAGCGCTTGCCGATGGCGACGTGGCCGACCTCCTCCGCGTAGATCACCTGGAGCACCGCGGCGCTGTCGTGGTCGTCGACCTGGCGCAGCTTGGCGATCATCGCGGGGGTGACGTCAAGGCCGCGCGCCTCCAGCACCAGCGGCACCACGGCGAGGCGCGCCAGCAGGTCGTGCGCCGTCTCCTCGGCCGCCTGCCAGAGGCCGTCGTGGGCCGGCAGGTCGCCGTAGGCGAAGCCGAGCGCCGCCAGCCGCTCGGCCAGCAGCAGGTAGTGCTTGCCTTCCTCGTCGGCGACCGTCAGCCAGTCGTCGTAGAACCCGCGCGGCAGCGCCTCGGCAGTGAAGCGCGCGACGATGTCGGCGGCGAGATCGATGGCGTTCAGCTCGATGTGCGCGAGGGCGTGCAGCAGCGCGCCGCGCCCGGCGGTGCCGCGGTTGATCTTGCGCTTGGGCACCTCGGTCGGCCGCTTCAGCTCGGGACGCGCCG
>DATCXZ010000257.1:0-2690 GCA_036570545.1 Kiloniellaceae bacterium | reverse complement strand
CGGCGAGGCGGCGAGCCGGCCGGCGCCCGGCTGCTGGCGTTGGCGCGGCGTGAGCTGCTGGAGGTGCTGCTGCCGCAGCTTCAGGGCGAGGCGCGCTTTCGGGCCCGGCTGGTCGCCAAGGCCCTGAAGATCGCAACACATGAGTTGGAAGGCGGCGCCGCGGAGGAGGCGGACTGGCTGCCTCGTCTGCGCGACCTGGCCGCGGCGTCGCTGCCGGGCGGCGCCGATCTCACCGCGATGTCCGACTCGGAGCTGCTGGCGGCATTTTCCGCAGGGCTTCGGGCGGGTCGCCTGGATGGCCGACAGGAGCTCTACGAGCTGCTCGTCAAGCTGACCGAGGAGCGGCGGATGCGAGTCGGGTGACCCCGGAGGTCAGAAACGCGCGGAAGTAGTAAATCCTACTCCTATTGCGCCGCGCGCGACGGCGAGAATGGCTGGCTTACCCGTTGAAGCGCAAGTTGAATTAGAGTTACCCCCAAGTTCCACAGCGCAGCCGCAGGAGGTTCGATTGACAGCCTCCCGGATGGGGTGCGAGCATCCGCCTCGACGCCAGCCATTGCCGAAATTTAGGGTAAATTGTTGAAAAAGCTTGCTTCTAGTAGCCGTGCGACCTTTGTCAGTCCTTACCTCCGCCGCCCGCTCCGCCCGCTCGATAAGGTCTTGAGCGAGCGTGCAGATTGCACGGATGAGGGCGGGGCGGAATTCGGCACCGAGCAGCTTGCGGATGAGGCGCCATCTGCAACCTGGAGCTTTGCTCACAAGCGCGGAACCGCCAGCGGCTGAGCGGTTCGGGGCACCGCGGCCGCTTTCGGACCGCCTGTCCCCTTTTCAGTAGTCCCCCTCCTGCCGGAGCGAATCCAAGTCGAGGCTGTCACCCGTGAGCGGGGTCTCCGGCGGCAGCTCGAAGGCGGCGCCGATCACCATATCGACGCTGCTGCCGTCGCTTGACAGCGGCATGAACAGCCGCTCGTAGCGAATGGTCCGGGCGTCCTGCTTGGTGTATTCGCCGGTCATGTGGCCCGGGACGCACCGGTCGACGACCTGATCGAGCAGCGAGAAGGTGAAGCCGGTGCGGCCGCCGAAATCGATCTCATCGAGATAGCGCCCGGTGATATCGCAGCCGTACCAGGTCACGATCTGTGTGCCCATCAGGCGGATTCGGTAACGCCGCGGCGCATCCTCCACGTCGAACAGCCCGATGTTCGGAAGCACGGCCGGGATCATCGAGGGGTCGATATCGGCCCGGGTCGGATACGGGCGGCTGCCGCGCAGTTCCTTCCAATAGTTGTACAGCACCAGCAAGGCATTCGTGCGAATGCGCTGGGCAAAATTCATCGTCTCTTCGGGCACTCGCATTTCCCTTGCAAGAGGGTGTCTCTTTGAAGGGGCTGTCCAGCGCACGCCCCCTTGCCCGCATTGAGGGTAATTGTCCACGACCGGCGCTGCCCGCGCAACTTGCACGGCGGAGGGATACTTACGCGTGAATCTCTGACCCCTTTTTCTTGACCAAGATTTGCTACAAGCCTCGGCAGCCAAAGCAGTTAAGACTTGTTCCGCCATTGGAACTGGAAAAGAACCAAGCGCCCGAAGTCAATCGGCGCGCGGGATCTGGCGGGCCGTTGGTCTGGGTTAGTCGGCACCTTGGAAACGCAGACCGAAGTTTGGCGTTCCGAATTGGTCGTCGGACGGCAGGCGACGATCCCCAGCTCAATATTCACGGGAGGAGGAAGCGTGCTGCGATTTCGGCATTGCCGTAATCGCGCGGTCGTCGTGCGCGTGAATGTCGGGTTGCAGCGCAGGCGTGTCAGGTCGTCGTGTCGAACGGAGCGGGTCCAGCCATGGCAGAACTACCGCATGCAACCCTGATCACCGGCGGCGCCGGCTACATCGGCAGCCATACGGTCCTGGCGCTGCGCCAGGCGGGGCGGCGGGTCGTCGTCTTGGACGACCTTTCGACAGGCAATCGTCGCGTGGTGCCGGACGACGTGGCCTTCGTCGCGGGAGACGCCGGCGACAGGGACCTGGTGGCCTCGCTGATCGCCGCGCAGGGCGTCGATTCGGTCATTCACTTCGCCGGCAGCATTCTGGTCGAGGAATCGGTCAGCGACCCGCTGCGCTACTACGCCAACAACGTCGCGGTCAGCCGCAATCTGCTGGAGACCTGTCGCGACGCCGGCATCGGCCGCTTTATATTCTCGTCCACCGCTGCCGTCTACGGCGCCCCCGACCAGGTTCCGATCGCGGAGTCCGCGCCGACACAGCCGATCAATCCCTACGGCAGCTCCAAGCTGGTGATCGAGTGGATGCTGCGCGATCTCGCCGCGGCGAGCAGCCTGCGCTACATCGCGCTGCGCTATTTCAACGTCGCCGGCGCCGATCCGCAAGGACGCAGCGGCCAGCTCGGCCCGACCGCCACCCATCTCGTGAAGATCGCCAGCCAGGTGGTCGCCGGGGTCCGCGATTCCATCGCCATCTACGGCGACGACTACGACACGCCGGACGGCACCTGCGTGCGCGACTACATCCATGTGTCGGACCTGGCGGCGGCGCACCTTGCCGCCCTCGAGCACCTTGAGAAGGGCGGCGAGAGCTGCAGCCTGAACTGCGGCTACGGCCACGGCTATTCGGTGCGCGAGGTGCTGCGCGCGGTCGAGCGCTGCACCGGCCGGCCGCTGAACCCGCGGCCGGCG
>DATCXZ010000256.1:0-6067 GCA_036570545.1 Kiloniellaceae bacterium | reverse complement strand
CAATCTCCCGCGTCATCGCGGCATTACCTTAAGCTACCCGGCTGATGGCTATCCGGCTGCTGGCTATCCGGCCGATGGTTATTCGGTGATGATCTTCAGCCGCTGGCCGGGTGTGAGCGTGGCCGTTTCGGTGAAGCCGTTCAGCACCAGGAAGCGCTTCAGGTTTTCCTCCGCGAAGGGCATGCGCGCCGCGATCTTCGCAGGTGTGTCACCGGCTTTCACCTCGTAAATGCGCACGCGGCGCGGCTTCAGCTTGGCAGCCTCCGCTTCGGACAGCTTGCGGAAGCTGTAGGTGGTTTCCCGAAAGGGCACGTTGAGGGCAGCGGAGCGCTCGCTGGCGGAAACGAAGATGAAGCGGTAAATGGTCTGCGCGTCGTAGCGCAGGGCGACCAGGCGAAAGTCCTTGCCGCTGCCCGAGACCGCGGCAGTCGCCGCCGGCAGGCCGTTCACCGTGATCGCCTCCACCCCACGAAGCCGCACGTTAGCGCCCCACACCTTCGTCAGATAGTCCGTCATCGCGCCGCCGTAGGGCTTGGGCGCGCGGTCGAACTGGATGATCGCCTTGCCGTCGGCGTCGCGCGCGATCACGGCCTGCGACTGGTTGTAGAGGCGAAAGCCGGCGGGCACCGAGAAACTGAGCCGCAGCTTCGGGTGGGCGAAGCTACGCCCGCGGATGTAGCCCTGGTCGGCATTGTCGCCATAGATCATGCCGTCGATCTTGTCGTAGTAGATGTCTTGCGCCACCAGGGGATCGGCCACCGACGTGGCGCCGGCCTGCTCCAGCGCCCGCTCGATGCGATCCGTGGTGCGTGGATGTGTCTGCATGATGCTGAACTCGTCCGCCTTCTCCGGCTGGCCCGCGAGCTCTGCCTCGAGACGGCTGTGCGCCTGAAGCTGCGACAGGAAGCCAGCCATGGCGCGGGTGTCGTAACCGGCGCGCGCCAGGTAGCGGCCACCCAGCATGTCCGCCTCGAATTCCTGGTCGCGCGAGTAGCTGCGCAGCACGAGGTTGCCGAGCACGCCGCCGAGTTGGGCCGCCTCGCCCCCAAGCAGCACGCCAAGGCCGAGGCCGGCGATGTTGGCGGCCATCGTCTGGCCGTAGCGCTCCGCCGTGTGGCGCGCCGTCACATGGCCGATCTCGTGGCCCAGCACGCCGGCCACCTCAGCCTCGTTCTCGGAAAGGGCGAGCAGGCCGCGGGTGATGTAGACGTAGCCGCCCGGCAGCGCGAAGGCATTCACCACCGGGGTGTCGAGAACGGTGAAGGTGAAATCCAGGTCCGAGCGCTCGGAGGTCTGCGCCAGCAGGTCGCCGATGCTGCTGACGTAGCGGCTCAGCTCGGGATCTTCGTAGGCACCGCCAAACTCGGCCAGCACCTTGGGATGCTCCTGGCGGCCAAGGTCGGCCTCACCCTCCTCGGAGAGTCCCCCGGTGAAGAAGGTGCGGCCGGTGCCGGGCGCCGTGGCGCAGGCGGCCAGCAGGGGCAGCAGCAGCGCGGCGGCGGCAAGGCCGCGCCGCCATGGCAATCGCAGGCGTGCAAGCAGGCAGGGCATCACTCGTCCAGCACCTCGATCTGTTCGGGATGGGTGACCTCGATCATCGGGCCATTATAGGATTTTAGCCAGCCGCGCACGCGCAGCCGCTTTCCGGCGAGGCCATCGAGGTCGAGGCCCTGCTCGGCGAAAAGTTTCTGCGCAGGGCGGCCAAGCGTGGCCGTGAAGTCCTGTCGCCAGTCCGCCGCGAAGTTGAGATAGACCTTGCCGCCGCCGCGGCCGACCGCGTGGACCCGCCCCTCCACCAGCTCGAACCCGCCGAGCCAGTCGCCGGCCGTCTCCGCGCTGCGCACGGCATAGAAGGGATCGCGCCAGATGCCGCGGCCGAGGGCACGCGCCGCGCGCTCGAGAGCAAGCATTTCGGCGACGGCGGTGCGGTTGTCGGAAAAGCTGTAGACGCGGGCGAGACCCGCGCTGAGCATCTCACCCTGCAGCCAGCGCCCTTCGGCGTCGAAGAGGTGTGCCAGCACGCGGCCGTGGCGGTCGCCACGCCGGCCACCGAAGCCGAGGTCGAGCACGCGTCCGAGCGCGATCTCCTCGAGCTTGCGCTTGGCTTCCCCGGCCAGCGGCCAGGCCTCGAAGCCGGCCCGCCCGAGCGGCAGCTTCGGCGTCTGGATGCCGACCAGGCGGACCTCCCGTTCGTCGGCGAGAACGAGGGTGTCGCCGTCGATGACCGTCACCGCCTCGGCGCCGGCGGCGACTTCGAGGCCGAGCGCGCCCGCGCGTTCGGCTGCCGCCGCCCCGGGCACAGCCTGGGCGAGTGCAGCAGGCGGCGCGGGAAGCAGCAGGCAGAAAAACAGGAGCAGCGAACGCAAGGTGGACATGCCTGCGATTCTAGCAGCGCAGCCTTGCAGCCACTACGTCCGAAGAAGAGTTGGCACCACCCGCCCCGCTGCGATATGACGGAGGGTCCCCAGAGCGGAAGAAGGGGGAGCGGAGAAGACGATGGATCCAGCCCGTTCGATGCTTGCACAGGACCTGTTTCCGCCCATCGAGCCTTTCAGCCAGGGGCGGCTCGACCTGGACGGCCGCCACACCATGTACTGGGAAGTTTCCGGCAATCCGGAAGGGCGCCCGGTCGTGTTCCTGCACGGCGGCCCGGGTGCCGGGGCCGGCCCCGACCACCGCCGCTTCTTCGACCCGCGCCATTATCGCATCGTCGTCTTCGACCAGCGCGGCGCCGGCCGCTCGACACCGCTCGGCGAGCTCGCCGACAACACCACGCCGCTGCTGATCGCCGACATGGAGCGCCTGCGCAACCACCTGGGCATCATGCGCTGGCACGTGTTCGGCGGCTCCTGGGGCTCGACCCTGGCGCTTGCCTATGCGCAGGCGCATCCCGAGCGGGTGAGCGCCCTGGTGCTGCGCGGCATCTTCCTCGGCAGCAAGCGCGAGATCGAGTGGTTTCTCTACGGCATGGGCCGGCTCTATCCCGAACACTGGCGCAATTTCGTGGCGGCCGTTCCCGAGCATGAGCGCGACGACCTGATGACCGCGTTCGAGAAGCGCCTCAACGACCCCGACCCCAAGGTTCACCTGCCCGCAGCGCGCGCCTGGAGCGTCTACGAGGGAAGCTGCTCCACCCTGCTGCCGTCGCCGCAGACGGTCGCCGCCTTCGGCGAGGAGCGTCACGCCCTCGGCCTGTCGCGCATCGAGGCACACTATTTCCGCAACGGCATCTTCCTGGAAGAAGGACAGCTGCTGGCAGAGGTGCAGCAGATCCGCAACATTCCGGCCACCATCGTGCAGGGTCGTTTCGACATCGTCTGCCCGATCGAGACCGCCGACAGGCTGCACCAGATCTGGCCGGAGGCCGACTACATGGTGGTGCCGGACGCCGGCCACTCGGCCATGGAGCCCGGGATCCGCCGCGCCTTGGTTGCCGCCACCGAGCGCTACAAGGCGATCGGCTAGATCGGATCGTGGTCAGATGGAACCGCGGCGCGGTTCCATCTGACCACGTGAATCCGATCTACTTCAAAAGGGTAGAGCAGCGCTGCGTTACTGCTTCGCGGTAGCGGGGAGCTGCCCGCTGGTCGAGGCAACCGCCGGCGATACCGGCAGGTCTTCGATCTCACGGCAGTTGGCGGCCGCGCAGTTCGCCAGCTCCGCCAGGCGCCGCGAGAGCTGGTCGAGCAGCAGCGGCTCGGCGGCGGTGACCACATTCTGAAGCTGCTGCGGATCGGCTTGCAGATCGTAAAGTTCGCGCTCCCCGTTGAAATACTCGACATAGGTCCAGTCGGCGGTGCGCAGCGCGTTGAAGCTGGCCGGGCCCACGATCTCCATGGTTTCGCGCTGACGCCTCTCGATGGCGAAGCTCTGGCGCCAGGATTGCTCCGGATCTTCCAGCAGAGGCAGGAAGGAGCGGCCATCGACGTAGCTGGGCGGCGCGACGTCCGCCATGGCTGCGATGGTCGGGGCGAGATCGTTATTGAGCACGAAAGGTGTCAGCCTGGCGCCCTTCGGAACGCCGGGGCCGCGGATCGCGAAGGGGACCCGGATGTCTTCCTCGTAGGCCGTTGTCTTGCCGACGAACTGGCGATGCTCGCCCATGTGCCAGCCGTTGTCGGAGGTGTACACGACGTAGGTGTGGTCGAGCTCGCCGGTCTCGCGCAGCGCCGCGACCACGCCGGCAACGAGGTCATCGACCGACTGCAGCATGGCGAGGCGGCGGCGGTAGATCTTGTCGATGGCGGTGAGTTGCCAGAGCTCGAGGCGCTCCAATTCGTGGATCAGCGACGGCTTGTCGCTGACGTCGGCTTCGTCGAAGGAGGCCGGCCGCGGGTAGACCGCATCGGCAAAAAGGTCCGTGTGCCGCGGGGCGGGGCGCTCGGGCGAGTGCGGCGCGAAGGGCGCGACAATGAAGAAGAATGGCGCCCGCCCGGCGGCGGCGCGGCGGATCGCCGCCGCCGCGTGACCGGCGAAGACGTCGGTCGAGTAGTCTGCCGCCGTGTCGCCGTAGCGCACCGGCGTGCCGTTCTCGTTCAGCACGTAGTTGTAGTAGCCGTGGCTGTAGGCATACCACTCGTCCCAGCCGGGGGGGACGTAGCCCTGCTCCGGCCGATAATCGTTCATGTACTTGCCGATGAGGCCGGTGCGGTAGCCGGCAGCCTGCAGCCAGGTGGCGATGGTCGACCTGTCGTGGCCGAGGGCGCGGAACTTGCGCGCGCCGCCGGTGGGCAGCACGTTGCCCTGAATGCGGTGGTTGTGCGCGTACTGGCCGCGCAGCATCGTCGCCCGTGACGGGCAGCAGAAGGAATAGGTGACGAAGTAGTTGTCGAAGGCCGCCCCCTGCTCCTCGATCAGCGCCTTCGTCTTCGGCATGAAGGCGTGGCTGACGAGATCCTCGTCATCGGAGAGGATCACGACGATGTTGGGGCGTTCCGGCCCTGCTTCCGCAGTTGCCGCCTGCGCGTCGGCACCCGGCTGTGCCCAGGCAGCACCCGCCAGCAGGCCGATCAGGGCGGCCCGCAGCCCTCGCGATGTCATCACCTCCGGCGCCCCCTCGTTCGCGTTCCCGCCGACAGGTTACACCGATGACACGGCCTAGAGCACTGACTTTACTGCGTTTATTCGGCTTCTCCCTGTTCCACCTGCGCGATGCTCTGGGCGGCCGCGCCAGGCCGGCGCTGCGCCGAGCTTTCTGGCAACACAGCTTCCAAGGCCAGCGCAGAGAATGCGATCAAGATCAGCAGGGCGTTGATGGCGTGGCTGTATTCCCACTGGCGCCGCAGTTCCTCCCAGTCGGAAGGAATGACGGTCCAGTTCTGCGTTTCCTGGTTCGCCGGAAAGGCGCCGGCAAAGAAGATTGCAAGGACCGCTGTCACCAGAAGGAAGGCCATGCAGGTGAGCGCAAAATGCACGCCCCTCCCATACAGCATTACCGTCAGTATGAGATTCGCGGCGATCGCCCCGACCAGCGCGAAGCCGAAAAACGCCCAGCCGCGATAGCTCTCCTGCACCACGAAGTATTCATCGCGGCCCAGAGCCATCTTCGCGGGAAACTCGAAGAGATGCGCGCCGGTCGCGACGAGGACGAGCGCGGTGAGCACGATGGCGACGAACCGGACCGCCCTGAGCGGCATGCGCAATCTCCCCTTTTGCCGGGGCTTCCAAAGACCTCCGGCCGGCAGCTATTGCACGTCAACGTGGTTGAAATCGGCGGGTTCCCGGCGCTCCCGCGCATTGCCTATCGCAGCGCTTTGGCCTATCTCTAGGGCGCCTTCCCCAGCCGAGGGAAAATCGAGGCCCGCCAAGCCCGCAGCAGAAGGGCGCGTTGGCGGCAAGAGGGCCCCGTAGCTCAGTCGGATAGAGCGACAGATTCCTAATCTGTAGGTCGCAGGTTCGAATCCTGCCGGGGTCACCAGCCCCTTCCTGTCCGACCCGGAGACATGGGTAACGGACTGTACCTAAGACATGGGTGACACCCTCGAGCCGAACGGGTTGTCGATGGTTTGCAAGGTTCTCTGCTCCAAGTCGATGTAGCCGAGATCGTATTGCATGAAGCTTATCAGCC
>DATCXZ010000255.1:0-1833 GCA_036570545.1 Kiloniellaceae bacterium | reverse complement strand
TGCCCGATCGCAACGGCGGCACGCTGCCGGCGGCCGCCCTGCACGAGGCCAGCCTCGCGGCCCTGGCCGACCGCTTCGCCCTGGTGGTGGACTCGGACGCGCTGCGCTGAGCAGAGCAAGCGCGAGAGACGCTGGATCGCGATCCTGCGTGCTTCGAGACGCCCGCTATCGCGGGCTCCTCAGCATGAGGTGCTTTTCTTCGTGCCATAAATCTTCGTGCCATAAAAAATCTCACCTCATCCTGAGGAGCACGGCCGGGCGCCAGCCCGGGCGGGCGTCTCGAAGGACGCACGACGCCTTTGCAGCCTACCCCCGCGGCCCCTGCGCGGTGAACCGCCCGCCGAGGCGATAGCGGTCGCCGGGGTGCAGCAGGCGTGCCCAGGTGACCGGCACGCCGGCCGACCAGGTCTGGCGGCGCAGCAGCAGGCAGGGCTCGCCCGGCTTCATGGCCAGCAGCTTGCGCTCCTCGGCCGTGGGCATGGCGGCCATCACCACGTGCTCGGCCTCGCTCAGCGGCGCCGTCGCCTGCAGGTACTGGTGCGGCGTGATCGCCGTGAAGTCCTGGCTCAGGTAGTCGGGCGCGGCGGCGGGGTTCACCCAGCGGTCCTCGAGCTGCACCGGCTGGCCGTCCTCGCGGTGTACGATGAGCGAGTGGAACACCGCATCGCCGCGCTGCAGGCCGAGCAGGCGGGCATCCAGCGCGCGGGCGCGCTCGCGCCGCAGGAAGCGGACCACGGCGCTGTGCCGGTGGCCGCGCGCGGCGATCTCCTCGGCGATGTTGCGGATATCGAGCACTTCGGACTGCGGCTTGGGCGGCGCGACGAAGGTGCCGGCACCCTGCACGCGCTCCAGCCAGCCCTCGGTGGTGAGCTCCCTCAGCGCGCGGTGCACGGTCATGCGGCTGACCGACAGCTCGCGGGTCAGCTCGTTCTCCGAGGGCACGCGATTGCCTTCCGGCCAGTCGCCGCCGAGGATGCGGGTGACGATGTAGTCCTTCACCTGCTGATAGAGCGGCGGAGCGTCTGCGGCGGTGCGGGGCATGACCCGGGACATGACGGGGCGGGACTTTCCTCGGTGGGCGGCGCGGCGGGCTTGGCGGGGAGCGCGCCGTCCTCTATATCCTTGGCTTGTATATACAACCCACAGCCCCCGCGCACTCAAGCAATTAGGAAGCCCGGATGGAGCTCTACCGCTTCAGGCAAGGCAGCCTGCCTCTTCTGGTCTCCATGCCGCACCCCGGCACCTACGTGCCGCCGGAGATCGAGGCGCGGCTGACCGAGGTGGCGAAGACCGTGCCGGACACCGACTGGCACAAGCCGCGGCTCTACGACTTCCTGCAGGACCTCGACGTCTCGGTCATCGAGGCGACCCACTCGCGCTACGTCATCGACCTCAACCGCGCGCCCGACAGCCGCGCGCTCTACGCCGGCGCCAGCAACACCGAGCTCTGCCCGCTGCAGACCTTCGACATGGCGGAGATCTATCGTGAGGGCCAGCGCCCGGACGACGCCGAGGTGGCCGAGCGGCGCGAGCGCTACTGGCGGCCCTACCACGACAAGGTCGCGGCGGCGCTGGGCGCCATCAAGGCGCGCCACGGCTTCGCGCTGCTGTGGGATGCCCATTCGATCCGCAGCGTGCTGCCGCGCTTCTTCGAGGGCCGCCTGCCGGACCTCAACCTCGGCACCGGCGACGGCAGCGCGGCGGCGCCCGGCCTGCTCGACCTGCTGACGGCGGTGGCCAAGGACGCCGAGCCGCTCGGCTACAGCCACGCCGCCAACGGCCGCTTCAAGGGCGGCTACATCACCCGCAGCCATGGGCGTCCCGCGGACGGCA
>DATCXZ010000254.1:0-1540 GCA_036570545.1 Kiloniellaceae bacterium | reverse complement strand
GGTGGCGCCGCCGGCCAGGGTGTGGCAGGCGGTGCGGCAGCGCATCGGCCCAGCGGCATCCTCCGCAGCGGCGCCCTCCGCAGCGGCGCCCTCCGCAGCGGCACCGGCCGCCGGCTTCTGGGGCAGCCTTGCCTTCTGGCGTCCTTTCGGTGCCGTCGCCGCCTGTCTCGCGCTGCTGCTGGCCGGCTATGCCGGCTATATGGTCATGGAACCCCGCACCGAGCAGCAGGTCGCCGAGGTCGCGCCGCAGCAGATCGCACCCAGCTACGTCGCTGTGCTGGAGGACGAGGCCAACCAGCCGGTGCTGGTGGTCACCGCCTTCAAGGGCCCCTGGCGCGTCACCGTCGAGCCGCTGCGCGATCTCACTCCCGACCAGGGCAAGGCGTTCCAGGTCTGGGCGGTCGAGCGCAACAGCGGCACCACGCGCCCGCTGCTGCAAGTGACCGGCGCCGAGGCGCTGCGCCAGTCGCTCGGAGAAGACGGCTGGGACCTCATCAAGTCCTCCGAGTTTCTCAACGTCACGCTGGAGGACGCCGGCGCGGCCCCCACCGCTCCGACCGGGCCGGTGCTGTTCCAGGGCCCCTGCATCAATCTCAAGGGCCCCGCCGGAACCAGCACCTGAAACCGTGCCTGGCTTGGAGGCCCGCCCCTACAGCGTCATGGCCAGCAGGTGATTGTCCCAGGCGACCGAAGTGGCCCCCGGATCGTCGAGGCGCGTCGTCTGCCCGCTCAACGCGTTATGGTGCACCAGCCGGCCGTAGCCGCTGGAGGCGAGGAAGCCACCGGGCTCGCCCGAGGGCGCAACGCCGCAACCGTCGCCCAGCGGCAGGCTGCTGAGGTAGCGGCGCTCGGCCACCGACCAGAAGGTAATGGCGCCGCCACGCGGCGCCGAGGCCGCGAGCACCTGGCCGGCGGCGTCCATGGCGGCGCTGCCGCAGTACTGGCGCAGGCTGTGCAGCACCGCCTCGCCGGGATCCGGCAGCGCGATCTCCACCTCCTCGCCTCGGTGGAAGCCGACCAGCGGCACCAGGTTGTCGCGCGGCCCTTCGTACTGCATGACCACGCCGACGGTATCGCCGGCCGTCGCCGCGATGTGGCGGATCGAGGCCTGGTGCAGCGCCGGCGGCAAGCGATGGTCGTGCAGCAGAGCGCCGCTTTCGGCATCGATGTAGGCCAGCGACGGCTGCATGGTGTCGATGTTGAGCTTTTCCCGTCGCCGCGCCGGGTGGGTCTGGATGCCGCCGTTCGCTACCGCCAGCGTGCGGCCGTCCGACAGCAGCACCATCTCGTGCGGGCCGATGGCGTAGGCCTCCAGTTCGGCCTCGCGCCGGTAGCCCGCAGTGGCGTCGTAGATCCCGATGCAGCCCCTGGCGTTGTCGTAGTCGTTCTCACAGGCGTAGAGCCAACGGCCGTCGGGGCTGAACACGCCGTGGCCGTAGAAGTGACGTCCGGCGGCGGCATCGAAGCGCGTGGCGGGCTCGCCGGACAGGGGGTCGAACGCGAGCGCGAAGCGGCCCGGCCGGCGCGCGAAGGCGACCAC
>DATCXZ010000253.1:0-6277 GCA_036570545.1 Kiloniellaceae bacterium | reverse complement strand
GCCTCCAGCGCCTGCCGGATGGGCCCGACCAGCCCCAGGCTCACCAGCACGGCGTCGGCCACCAGCAGCACGCGCGCGGCATCGGGCGCGGCCGCCTTCACATCATCGGCCAGCGCGCCGGCACGGCCGGCGCCGAAATGGATCTCCGGCACGGCGTTGAGGGAGAAGGGGGCGGGAGAGGCGGCCATGGGAATCCTGCGCGACGAGAAACAGCCTCGCCATTAGCGCAGGCGCGTTGCGGCAGCAAGCCAATCCGGCAGGGCATACCGTGCCGGCTGCCGGTCTGCGCAGGGGCGGCGCCTTTGTCCCTACCCGTCACCCCCGCGAAGGCGGGGGTCCATGGATCGACCCGGCTCTGGCCCATCCATGGGTCCCGGCTCGCGCTCGCTGACGCTCTCTTGGCCGGGATGACGGCCTGAACTGAAGGGGACACCGACCACCACGCCGTCCTCGCTGCCTTCGACCACGGTCGGCAGGGTGCGTGCCGGCTCGGCCCGAACTTCGGGGCACTTCTTGAGCGCCTGGCCGGCGACCAGGGTGCAGCGCAGGGATTCCAGGAACTCGACGGAGCCGTCCTGTCGGGAGCGGCGACGCGCCATCTCCACGGCCGACTTGGTGGCGCTGGTCTTCTCGGCCAGCTCCAGAGCAGTGGCATCGTCCAGCATCTTCAGGTCGCTGATGGTGCGCACGCCGTGCTCGCGCATCGTCTCGGCGGATTTGCCGAAGTACATCACCAGGCGCGCCTGGAGCTGCCAGTCGATCAGCTCGAGCGGCTGGTAGGGCGTCGTGAACAGGAGCTGCACGAACTCGGCATGGGCGAGGTCGAAGCAGGTCTCGATACCCTCCTCGGCGAGGCGCAGGCGGTCGTTTACGGTGATGCCCTGGATCATCTCCAGCGGTACTTCGCGCGCCTTGCCATCGGCCGGCGCCAGAATGGTGTTGAGGCGATCGGTCAGGTACTGCAGCGCGCGCTGCGGGAAGATGCCGATGAGAAAAGCCAGCGCCGGAAGGAAGCTGCTGCCGATGCTGCTTTCGGCGCCGGTCGGATCGGCGATGTCCGGCAGCATGTGATAGACCATGAGCGCGATGATGGCGGCGAAGATCATGCGCGTGCCGAGCCCATAGTAGACGCCCGGCAGAAGGTCGCTGGTGTAGTAGCGGTGCAGGATGTGCTGCAGGCCCCAGAGGTAGGCGCCGAGGAAGGCCATGCCGAAGAACAGCAGCGTGCCGGTCTGGTACTTCTCGATCTCGCCCGCCGTGGCTGCCTCGAAGGCGCCGAGCAGCAGCAGGTTCGGCTGTTCGTTGAGGCCGAGCTCGATGCCCAGCATCACCGCGGTGAGGCCGACCAGCGTGACCACAGAGGTGAAGCAGACGGCGTAGAGGAAGTGGCTCTCGCGCGTCTCGCGCTTGTAGATGTGGTAGTAGTGCTCGTAGTCGAGCCCGAGGGCGCGGCAGTCCTCGCGGAGCTGGCGCCGGCGCACGTCGCGGCGCACCACGTAGAAGCTGACGGCGGTGAAGGGGACGAATAGCATGAGCACGACCACCACACCCACCCGATAGACGATGGGCGCGGAGAAGGTCGGCCAGTTGCCGTTGGCGACGCCGAGCGCCCACCAGGCATAGCCGACAACGGTGAGGGCGAGGGCGGCAAGGATGAGCAGGACCAGCGCCGGCTTGGGACGCATGCCCAGCACCGTCGGCTCGCCGACGGCGGAGGCGGCCGGCAGGCCGACCGACAGCTCGCTGGTGGACGGAGACGCTGACATCGGCAACCTCCTCACGGGATGGGCCGCCCGCGGCTCCGGTCGGGCGCGGCCCCGGTCGGGCGCGAAGCGGCGGCGGCGCGAAGGAACCAGGCGATCTCGTAGAAAACGCCCGACTATATGGCCGATCTGTCGAAAGCGGATGAGCAATTCGGACGGGGCGCCGGGCGCGCCGGCACTACCTCTTCCGCGCCCGCGCGGTGGCCTCTTCCGCGCCAGCGCGGTGGCTCAGACCTCGCCGGCGGTGGTGCGCTGGGCCGCCCGCACCAGCACGAAGGCGACGAGGCCGCCCAGCAGCAGGCCACTGGCCAGCGCAAAGGCCGTCATGTCGTAGAAGCGGCCGAGCACCACCGAGACGAGGACGGCCACCAGGCTGGACAGCGACGACACCATCGACGCGCCGAGCCCGGCGACGCGGCCCAGCGACTGCATCGCCAGGGCGTTCAGGTTGCCGAACAGCACGCCGTTGCAGCAGAAGGCGAGGAAGCAGAGCGTCATGAAGACGCCGAACGGCGGCACCCCGCCGGCGGCCGCCGTTGCGGCCAGGAGGGCGGCGGCGACGAGCACCAGGCCGGCCAGCGCGACCATCGACAGCCGGTACATGCCGTAGTGCACGACGAGCCGGCTGTTGAAGTAGGCGGCGATGCCGAGGCCGAGGGCAATGATCGCGAAGTAGAGCGGGAAGGTGTCGTCGATGCCGTAGAGATCGAAGAACAGCGCCGGGGCGATGCTGACGTAGAGCAGCAGCGCGCCGAACAGGAAGCCGAGGGCCAGCGTGTAGGCCATCACCTTGCGGTGGCGCAGGATGAGCGCGCCGTTGAGCAGCAGGGCGGGCAGCGAGAAGGGGATGCGCCGCGCCGGCTCCAGGGTTTCCGGCTGCCGGACGCCGAGCCAGATCGCGACCACGGCGGCCAGCGCGAGAAACACCAGGAAGATGGCGCGCCAGTCGGCCACCACGAGCACGAGCTGGCCCATCGCCGGCGCCAGCATCGGCACCAGGATGAACACCATGAAGATGAACGACAGGATGCGCGCCATTGCCACGCCCTCGTACTGGTCGCGGATGAGCGCGCGCGAGGCGATCTTCGGCCCGGCGCAGCCGATGCCTTGGATAACGCGGCCGACGAGGACCTGAGCCAGCGAGTCCGCCGTCATCGCCACCACCACGCCCCCGCCGAAGAGAGCGAGGCCGATGAGGATGGCGAGCTTGCGCCCGATGGCATCGGAGATCGGGCCGAAGAACAGCTCGCCGAACACCATGCCGAAGATGAAGAGAGTGACGATGAGCTGCGTATCCTTGGCCTCGGCGATGGCCAGGGCGGTGCCGATGTCGCGCAGCGCCGGCAGCATGGCGTCGATGCTGAGCGCCGTCAGCGAGGTCGTCAGCGAGAACAGCGCGACGAACTCGGGCAGGCTGAGCGGTGGCTTGATCGGCTTGGACATCGGTGCAGGGGGTATGGGGGGAGGGAAGCGCAGTCTAGGGGCGCCCCCGCCCCCTGCCCAATGCCAAGGCTGCAACCCCTGTATGCGGTAACGGGCTTCCCTCTCCCTCAGCCCATGCTAAACCGGACAGCAGTGGGACAAGCCCGGCAATGACAGTTTGCGCAAGATGCTTGGCAGTTGCGAGACGGCCACCAAGATGTGCGCTGCGCGCCGGTGCGCCGCCCCCTACGGCCCGGCCGGCTCCAGGCGCAGCAGCCGGCCGTCGTCGCTGTCGGTGAGGACGTAGAGGAAGCCGTCGGGACCGCTGCGGACGTCGCGGATGCGCTCGCCGAGGCCGGCCAGCAGCTCCTCCTGGCCCACGACCTCGTTGCCTTCGAGCTCCAGGCGACGCAGGTGCCGGTGGGCGAGGGCGCCGAGGAAGAGGTCGCCCCGCCATTCGGGAAAGGCCTCGCCGCCGTAGAAGGCCATGCCGCTGGGCGCGATGGAGGGCACCCAGTAGGCCACCGGCTGCTCCATGCCCGGGGCCGCCGTCTCGTCGGAGATGATGGCGCCGCTGTAGTCGATGCCGTAGGTGATCGCCGGCCAGCCATAGTTGGCGCCCGGCTTGAGGACATTCAGCTCGTCGCCGCCCTGCGGCCCGTGCTCGTGGGCCCACGGCACGCCGGTCTCCGGATGCACGGCCAGGCCCTGCACGTTGCGGTGGCCGTAGCTGAAGATCTCCGGACGGGCATCGTCGCGCCCCGCGAAGGGGTTATCTTCCGGCACGCTGCCGTCGTCGTTCAGCCGGACGATGGTGCCGAGGTGGTTGGCGACGTTCTGCGCCTCCTCCATGTAGTTGTAGCGGTCGCCGAGGGTCACGTAGAGGGTGCCGTCGCCGGCGAAGGCGAGGCGCGAGCCGAAGTGGTTGCCGCCGCCGACCTTGGGCTCGGCGCGGAAAATCACCTCCAGGTCGCTGAGCGCGGCGCCGTCGAAGCGCGCCCGCGCCACCTCGGTGCCGGCGCCGTTCTCGCCAGCCCCGGCGTAGGAGAGGTAGATCCAGCCGTTCTCGGCGACGTCGGGATGGAGCGCGACGTCGAGCAGGCCGCCCTGGCCGCGGGCCACCACCTCCGGCACGCCGGCGATCGGATCGGCCTCGAGCTGGCCGTCCTTGAAGAGGCGCAGGCGGCCCGGGCGCTCGGTGATGAGGATGCCGCCGCCGGGCAGGAAGGCAAGGCTCCAGGGGTGCTCGAGGCCGCTGGCGAGGGTCCTGACCCGGAAGTCGTGCTGCTGCGAGCGCTCGATCTGCTGCGCCAGGGCGCCTGGCGCGACGCCCAAAGACAGCCCCAGCGCGACGCCGGCGAGGGCGGCGGTGAAGGAGGATTTCCGGCGGTCCGGTGCCATTGACGCTTCGTGCTCCCATGAAAAAAGTGGCAAAGCTTACAGGATGCTTCATTTGACATGGGGCGGTCTGCTCTGCGATCAACGGCCGTGGCCGGCCGGCAACGAGCCGCTCCGTCGAGAAGCTGATCCGGGTGGGGACAAGTGACCGCGCAGACTATTCCCGTCGATCCTTTCGAGCTGGTCGTCTTCGGCGGCACCGGCGACCTCGCCTACCGCAAGCTGCTGCCGGCCTTGTTCCTGCGCGACCGTGCCGGTCAGATCGTCGGTCCCAGCCGCATCGTCGCGGTGTCGCGGCGGCAGATGTCTGATGCGGAATACAGGCAGACGGCGCGCGAGGCGATCGAGCGTCATGTCGCTGCGAGCGAGCGCGATGCCGCGGGCATCGACAGCTTCCTCGAGCGCGTGAGCTACGTCCCGGTGGACGGTGCCGGCGACGAAGGCTGGCCGGAACTGAAGCGCCACCTCGGCAACGCCGATGCCTTCATCCGCCTGTTCTACCTGGCCGTCGCCCCCGAGCTGTTCGGGCCGATCTGCCAGGCCGCGGCACGGCAAGGCCTGGTCAGCCGGCAATCGCGCGTGGTGCTGGAAAAGCCGATCGGCAAGGACTCCAGGACCGCGCAAGCGGTGAACGACGCCGTCGGCGCGGTCTTCGAGGAGCACCAGATCTTCCGCATCGACCACTATCTCGGCAAGGAGACGGTGCAGAACGTCATGGCGCTGCGCTTCGCCAACGCGCTCTTCGAGCCGCTGTGGAACAGCGCGCACGTCGACCACGTGCAGATCACGGTGGCCGAGAGCATTGGCGCCGAGGGCCGCGCCGGCTACTACGACACCGCCGGCGCGCTGCGCGACATGGTGCAGAACCACCTGCTGCAACTGCTCTGCCTGGTCGCCATGGAGCCGCCGACCTCGCTGAACGCGGATGCGGTGCGCGACGAGAAGCTGAAGGTGCTGCAGGCGCTGGTGCCGATCGACGAGCGCAACGTCGAGCGCGTCACGGTGCGCGGCCAGTACGGTGCCGGTGCTTCCGCCGGCGGCGCCCTCGGCGCCTATGCCCAGGAGCTCGGCAACGGCTCGCCCACCGAGACCTTCGTGTCGATCAAGGCGGAGATCGCCAACTGGCGCTGGGCCGGCGTGCCGTTCTACCTGCGCACCGGCAAGCGGCTGGCCAGCCGCGTCTCCGAGATCGTGGTCGCCTTCCGGCCGATCCCGCATTCCATCTTCGGCAGCGACGCCGGCCGGGTGGCGCCCAACCGCCTGGTGATCCGCCTGCAGCCCGACGAGGGCGTGAAGCTGGGGCTTATGATCAAGGACCCCGGCCCGGGCGGCATGCGCCTGAAGCACGTGCCGCTGGACATGAGCTTTGCGCAGGCCTTCGGCGGCCGCAATCCCGACGCCTATGAGCGGCTGCTGATGGACGTGGTGCGCGGCAACCCGACCCTGTTCATGCGGCGCGACGAGGTCGACGCCGCCTGGCGCTGGATCGATCCGATTCTCGCCGCCTGGCGCGCCAGGGGCGACGCGCCGAAGGCCTACACCTCCGGCACCTGGGGGCCGAGCGCCTCGGTCGCCCTCATCGAGCGCGACGGGCGCACCTGGCACGAGGACCAGGACTGATGGCGCCGGCCGCAGCGGCGGCAGCCCTCCGGCGGCACGATCACGCCGATCCCGAGGCGCTGGCGGCGGCGCTG
>DATCXZ010000252.1:0-12816 GCA_036570545.1 Kiloniellaceae bacterium | reverse complement strand
GCAGGGCGCGTGCGATCCCGTTGTGTTCACGCGGCGCCATGGCTACGCATCATGCACGGCGGGCGTCATATCACAAGGGTCCAAACAGGGTCCGCAGCGCGCTGGCGCGGCCCGCCGAAGGCGCCCGAAAGCCGCCGAAATCCGCGGCTCGGGCGCCGCTTGGCGGCCGGGCTGCGTCGTTGACAGCCCGCAGCCGGGGCCCTATGTGTCACTGCACGTAAAAGGCGCTCCGGCGGCCACCCTGCAAAATTTAAGGAACTCGCATGTTCGGCGTGCTCGCCAAGCGGCTGTTCGGCTCCGCCAATGATCGCTTCCTGAAGGGGTTGAATTCTACCGTCGCGGCGACCAATGCGCTGGAGCCGGAGCTGCAGGAGTTGAGCGACGAGGTGCTGCGCGCCCGCACCGCCGAGCTGCGCGGCCGCCTCGACGCAGGCGAGAGCCTGGACGACATCCTGCCCGATGCCTTTGCCACGGTGCGCGAGGCCGCCAAGCGCACCCTGGGGCAGCGCCACTACGACGTGCAGCTCGTCGGCGGCATTGTGCTGCACCAGGGCAAGATCGCCGAGATGAAAACCGGCGAAGGCAAGACCCTGGTGGCCACTCTCGCGGTCTACCTGAACGCGCTCTCCAACAAGGGCGTCCACGTGGTCACGGTGAACGACTACCTGGCCCGCCGCGACGCCGGCTGGATGGGCCAGGTCTACCGCTTCCTCGGCCTGTCGGTCGGCTGCATCGTGCACGGCCTCAGCGAGGACGAGCGCCGCGCCGCCTATGCCGCCGACGTTACCTACGGCACCAACAACGAATTCGGCTTCGACTATCTGCGCGACAACATGAAGTTCCGCCTGGAGGACATGGTCCAGCGCGAGTTCAACTTCGCCATCGTCGACGAAGTCGACTCGATCCTCATCGACGAAGCGCGCACGCCGCTGATCATCTCCGGCCCGGCCGAGGACTCCTCGGCGGGCTACCTGGCGGCGAACAAGCTGATCCCGCAGCTCGTCGAGGAGGATTACGAGAAGGACGAGAAGGCCCGCTCGGTCACCTTCACCGAAGCGGGCGCCAACCACATGGAGGAGTTGCTGCGCCAGGCAGGGCTGATCGAGGAGGGCGGCCTCTTCGACATCGAGAACGTCAACCTGCTGCACCACGCCAACCAGGCACTGCGCGCGCACAAGCTATTCAGCCGCGACATCGACTACATCGTGAAGGACGACAAGGTCGTCATCATCGACGAGTTCACCGGGCGCATGATGGAAGGCCGGCGCTACTCCGAAGGCCTGCACCAGGCGCTCGAGGCCAAGGAAGGCGTCACCATCCAGCAGGAAAACCAGACGCTCGCTTCGATCACCTTCCAGAACTACTTCCGCCTCTACCCGAAGCTGGCCGGCATGACCGGCACGGCAATGACCGAGGCAGGCGAGTTTCTCGAGACCTATAACCTCGAGGTCACCGAGATTCCGACCAACGTGCCGACCGTACGCAAAGACTCCGACGACGAAGTCTACCGCACCGCCAAGGAGAAGTACCAGGCGATCCTGGAGCAGGTGCGCGACTGCCAGCAGCGCGGCCAGCCGATCCTGGTCGGCACGGTGTCGATCGAGAAGTCGGAGCTGCTGTCGGCGGGCCTGAAGAAGGACGGCATCAAGCACCAGGTGCTGAACGCCCGCTTCCACGAGCAGGAGGCCTTCATCATCGCCCAGGCCGGCGTGCCCGGTGCCGTCACCATTGCCACCAACATGGCCGGCCGCGGCACCGACATCCAGCTCGGCGGTAATCTCGAGATGCGCATCGAGCGCGAAGCCGCCGAGATCACCGACGAGACGCAGCGGGCCGCCAAGATCGCCGCCATCGAAGCGGAGATCGAAGAGGCCAAGCGCAAGGCGCTGGAGGCCGGCGGCCTCTTCGTCGTCGGCTCGGAGCGCCACGAGAGTCGGCGCATCGACAACCAGCTTCGCGGCCGCTCCGGCCGCCAGGGCGACCCTGGCGCCTCCAAGTTCTTCCTCTCGCTGGAAGACGATCTCATGCGCATCTTCGGCTCCGAGCGCATGGATTCCATGCTGCAGAAGCTTGGCCTGCAGGAAGGCGAGGCGATCGTGCATCCCTGGGTCAACAAGGCCCTGGAAAAGGCGCAGCAGAAGGTCGAGGCGCGGCACTTCGAGGGCCGCAAGTACCTTCTGAAGTACGACGACGTGATGAACGACCAGCGCAAAGTGGTGTTCGAGCAGCGCAAGGACCTGATGCGCGCCGAGGACGTGCAGGAGACGGTCACCGACATGCGCGCCGATGTCATCGACGCCCTGGTCTCCCGTTTCATCCCCGCCAACGCCTACCACGAGCAGTGGCAGGTGGATTCGCTGCACGAGGAGGTGCTGCGTCTGTTCAGCCTCGACCTGCCGGTGAAGGACTGGGCCAAGGAAGAGGGCATCGCCGATCAGGAAATCAAGGAGCGTGTCGCCGCGGCGGTGAAGCAGCGCATGGCGGCGAAGACCGCCAACTTCGGCCCGGAGATCATGCGCGGCCTGGAAAAGCAGATCCTGCTGCTGGTGCTGGACCGCCAGTGGAAGGACCATCTGCTCTCGCTCGACCACCTGCGCCAGGGCGTGCAGCTTCGCGCCTATGGCCAGCGCGATCCGCTGATCGAGTACAAGCGCGAGGCTTTCGACCTCTTCGAGACGATGCTGGCCGAGGTGCGCGAGGAGACGGTGAGCCTGCTCAGCCGCATCGAGCTGCGCCCGCAGCAACAGCAGCAGGGCGAGGTGAGCGTGCCGCGCCCGCAGCAGGAGATGCACGAAGGCCGCCAGGACGTGGCCCTGGGCGGTGCCGCACCGACACTCGACGCGCCGCCGCCGGCGCAGGCCCGCCCCGCCGCGCAGCCCGTTCACAGCCGCGCCGCCGTCGCCGAGATCGATCCCCGGGATCCCGCGACCTGGGGCAAGGTCTCGCGCAACGCCTCCTGCCCCTGCGGCTCCGGCAAGAAATACAAGCACTGCCACGGCAAGCTGAGCTGACGTGCTTCTTCCCTCTCCCCCTCGCGGGAGAGGGACCGCACTACTCCCCCGCCCGCTGCAGATTCAGGTAGCCGTCACGCGTCTGCGGCAGCTTGCGATCCAGAATTCGCGAGGCGATCACCGTGCGCAGGATCTGCGCGGTGCCGCCGCCGATGGTGAACATGCGGGCGTCGCGCACCATGCGCTCCAGCGGGTTGTTGCGCGAATAGCCGGCGGCGCCGAAAAGCTGCAGGGCATCGTTGGTCACCTTGACCGCCATCTCGGAGGCGAAGACCTTCGCCTGCGCGGCCTCCAGCACGTCGGGAAAGCCGGCTCCGCAGTCGGCAGCCTGATGGATGAGGGCGCGGGCGGCGGCGAGCTGCGTCGCCATGTCGGCCAGCATCCACTGCAGGCCCTGGAACTCGCAGATCGGCCGGCCGAACTGCTCGCGCCGGCCGCTGTAGGCCAGCGCCTGCTCGTAGGCGCCCTGGGCGATGCCGAGCGCCACGGTGGCCGCCCCGACGCGCTGGGCGTTGTAGGCGGACATGAGCGCGCCGAAGCCGCGGCGCAGGCCCTGCGGCGGCTGCAGCAGCCAGTCCTCGCCAATCTCGAGATCCTCGAACAGCACCTCGGTCTCGGGAATGCCGCGCAGGCCCATGGTCGGCTCGCGCTTGCCGATCCTCAGGCCCTTGGGCGTTCCGGCCTCGGGATCGCGCAGGGCGATGAAGCCGCCGATGCCCTGCTCGACGCCGTTGTCGAACACCCGCGCGAAGATAAGGTGCAGCCGCGAGACGCCGCCGCCGGTGATCCAGTGCTTGCCGCCGTTCAGCACATAGCGGTCGCCGCGCTTGTCGGCCCGCGTGGTCATCTCGGTGGCGGCGCTGCCGGCGCCGGGCTCGGTGATGCAGATGGCCGGCTTGTCGCCGGCGAGCACCTGCTCCGCCGCCAGGCGCTTCTGCGCCTCGCTGCCGTAGGCCATGATGGCGCTGACCGCGCCCATGTTGGCCTCCACCGCGATGCGCCCGGTGACGCCGCAGACCCGGGCCATCTCCTCGATGACCAGCGCCACCTCGAGGAAGCCGAGGCCGGGGCCGCCCAGGTCGCGCGGAATGGTCATGCCGACGAACCCGGCCTCGCGCAGCGCCCGCACGTTGTCCCAGGGATAGGCTTCCTCCCGGTCCACCGCCGCCGCGCGCGGCGCGATCACCGCATTGGCCAACTCCCGCGCCTTTTCGCGGATGGCCTCCTGCTCGTTGCTGAGTCGTGTCATGACGGCAGCATCCCTCCCCTTGTTGTTTCAGAGAGTATCCCGGCCGACGCCGGGGCGGGTCAAGCCGCGCGCCTCACTCCCGCCAGTGGTGGCAGGCGACGCGGTGCTTGTTGCCGGTGCCATCTTCCTCGAGCAGCGGGATCTGCTCGGCGCAGAGCGCGGTCGCCTTGGGGCAGCGGGTGCGGAAGACGCAGCCCGAGGGCGGCGCCAGCGGCGACGGCAGATCGCCCTGCAGCACCAGGCGGCGCTTCGCCCGCTCCTTGTCCGGATCGGGAATCGGCACCGCCGAGATCAGCGCCTGGGTGTAGGGATGGCGCGGGTGCAGGTAGATCGACTCACGGTCGGCGATCTCCATCACCCGGCCGAGATAGAGCACCATGATGCGGTGGCTGATGTGGCGCACCACGGAAAGGTCGTGGCTGATGAACAGCAGCGACAGGTCGAACTCCTGCTGCAGGCGCATCAGCAGGTTCACGATCTGGGCCCGGATGGAAACGTCGAGCGCCGATACCGGCTCATCGCAGACGATCAGCTTGGGGGATAGCACCATGGCGCGCGCGATGCCGATGCGCTGGCACTGGCCGCCGGAGAACTCGTGCGGGTAGCGATTGATCATCTGCGGCAGCAGGCCGACCTTCGCCATCATCTCCTTCACCCGCACCTTGATGGCCTGGCGGCCGATGCCGGGCTCGAAGGTGCGCAGCGGCTCGGCAATGATCTCGCCGACGGTCATCCGCGGATCGAGGCTGGCCAGCGGATCCTGAAAGATGATCTGCATATCGTGCCGCTTGGCGCGCATCGCGCGCGCGTCGAGCGACGACAGCTCCTGCCCCAGCCAGACCGCGCGCCCGCCGGTCGGCTCGATAAGGCGCAGGATGGCGCGGCCGAGGGTCGACTTGCCGCAGCCGGACTCGCCGACGATGCCGAGCGTCTCGCCGGCCTTCAGCTCGAAGCTCACCCCATCCACCGCCTTCAGGGGCAGGTAGCGGCCGGCGAAGACGCCGCCGACACGCACCTCGAAGTGCACCTTCAGCTCGCACACCGAAAGCAGCGTCTCGCTCATGCCGGTATAGCCTCCTCGAGGCGCTCCAGGTGGCAGGCCTTCTCGCGGTCCTTGCCCGAGGAGGCGGGGCCCGAGGAGGCAGGACCGATCGGACGCAGCGCCGGGTCTTCCGCGCGGCAGAGATCGAAAGCGAAGGGGCAGCGCTCCCGGTAGGTGCAGCCCTGCGGCAGGTTCTGCAGGTTGGGCGGCTGGCCGGGGATCGCCGCCAGCGTCGAGGCACCGTGCTCGTCGATGCGCGGCATCGATTTCAGCAGACCGAAGGTGTAGGGATGCTGCGGGCGATAGAAGATGTCGCGCACCGGCCCCTTCTCGACCACGCGGCCGGCGTACATCACCATGACCCGGTCGCAGAGTCCGGCAACGACGCCGAGGTCGTGGGTGATCATGATGATGGCGGTGCCGAAATCGCGCTTCAAGTCGGCCAGCAGATCGAGGATCTGCGCCTGGATGGTGACGTCGAGGGCGGTGGTCGGCTCGTCGGCGATCAGCAGGTCCGGCTCGCAGAGCAGCGCCATGGCAATCATCACGCGCTGGCGCATACCGCCGGAGAACTCGTGCGGGTAGAGGTCGAAGCGCTCCCTGGCCGAGGGGATGCCGACGCGGTCCAGCAGCGCGATGGAGCGCTGGCGTGCCGTCGCCTCCTCGAAGCCCTTGTGCTCGACCAGCACCTCGGTCATCTGCTTGGAAATGCGCAGGTAGGGGTTCAGCGAGGTCATCGGGTCCTGGAAGATCATCGACAGGGTGACGCCGCGGACTTTGTTCAACTCGCGCGCCGGGAGCCCCAGGATCTCTTTATCGCGGTAGCGCACCGATCCGCTGGCCCGGCCGTTCTTGGCCAGCAACCCCATGATCGAGAGGAAGATCTGCGTCTTGCCGGAGCCCGACTCGCCGACCACGCCGACGCTCTCGCCGGGCGCGATGTGGAAGGAGATGTCGTTCACCGCATGCACCTGACCCTCCGGCGTGGCGAAGCGCGTGTCGAGGTTGCGGACATCGAGGATGGCGGGCATGTCAGCAAACCCCTGCTACCTGTCTTTCGGATCGAGCGCGTCGCGCAGGCCGTCGCCGATGAAGTTGAAGGCGAACAGCGTCGTCGCCAGGAAGACCGCCGGGAAGACCAGCATCCAGGGCGCGAACTCCATCACCTTGGCGCCCTCGGAGATCAGCACGCCCCAAGAGGTCAGCGGCTCCTGCACCCCGAGGCCGAGGAAGGAGAGAAAGGATTCGGTGAGGATCACCTGCGGGATGGTCAGCGTCATGTAGACGATAACCGGACCCAGCACGTTAGGGATCACGTGCCGGAAGATGATCTTGGTATTGGAGACACCGCCGGCTTGCGCCGCCTCGATGAACTCCTTGCGCTTCACGGCGATGGTCTGGCCGCGCACGATGCGCGCCATGGTCAGCCACTCGACCGCACCGAGCGCGACGAAGATGAGGAAGATGTTCCGGCCAAAGACGACCATCAGCATGATGACGAAGAACATGAAGGGCAGCGAATAGAGCACGTCGACGATGCGCATCATGAGGTTGTCGATGCGTCCGCCGAGGAACCCCGCGATGGCGCCGTAGGTGACGCCGATGACCAGCGAGACCGCGGTCGCCAGCAGGCCGACCGCCAGCGAGACCCGCGCGCCGTAGAGGACGCGGACGAACATGTCGCGGCCGTTGCCGTCGGTGCCGAACCAATGGCCATGCTCGAAGTCCGGCGGCGCCTGAATGCGCTCCCAATAGATCTCGTCGTAGGCGTGCGGGCTTAGAAGCGGGGCAAAGACGGCGAGCAGGGCTATGATGCCGAGCACCACCATGGAAGCGACCGCCGCCTTGTTGCGCAGCAAGCGGGCGAGCGCACTCTGCCATAGGCTGCGGCCTTCGTATTCTTCGATCGCGGCGAGGCCGTCGCTGCCGGCGGTGGTGTGGATCATCAGCTATATCTCACCTTGGGATCGAGCACAGCATAGAGCAGGTCGACGGCCAGGTTGAGCAGCATGATCAGCACCGCGTAGACGATGATCACGCCCATAACAAGCGGGTAGTCGCGATTCAGCGCCGCGTTCACGAAGTAGGTGCCGATGCCGGGCACGCCGAAGATGGTCTCGATGACCACCGAGCCGGTCATCACCGCCGCCGTCGCTGGCCCCAGATAGGACACCACCGGCATGAGCGCGCCTTTCAGCGCATGGCGCACCACGACCAGCCGCTCGCGCAGGCCCTTGGCACGGGCGGTGCGCACGAAATTGGAATGCAGCACCTCGACCATGGAGCCGCGCGTCAGCCGGGCCACGTAGGCGATCTGCGGCAGCGCCAGCGCGATCACCGGCAGGACCTTGTAGCGCAGCTCGCCGGTGCCCCAGCCCGACGTCGGCAGCAGGTCGAGGTAGATGCCCAGCACCAGCGACAGCAGCGGCGCCATCACGAAGTTGGGCACCGCGATGCCGATCATCGAGATCGACATCACCGAGAAGTCGGTGCCGCTGTTCTGCCGCAGCGCTGCCAGGGTTCCGAAGCTGACGCCGATGACAAGGGCGAGCGCGATGGCGGCGATGCCGAGCTCCATGGAGGCCGGGGCGCCGGAGGCGATCAGCTCGCCAACGGAGAAGTCACGAATCTTCAGCGAGGGTCCGAAGTCGCCCTGCAGGATGCGGCCCATGTAGAGGAGGTACTGCTCGACCAGCGGCTTGTCGAGGTCATAGGCAGCCTTGATATTCTTCTCGATTTCCGGCGGCAGGGCGCGATCGGAATCGAAGGGACCACCCGGTGCCAGCCGCATCATGAAGAAGGCGACGGTGATGATGACGAGAAGCGTCGGGACGACGGTGACCAGGCGCTTTAGCGCATAGGAAAGCACGTTTGCGGGCTCCCTTCGCGAAACGGAATGCCGACGCGGCGGGCTCCCTGGCAGGAACCCGCCGCGTCGTGCGGGGAAGCGACGCTTACTGCTTCAGGTCGAGGAAGCGGGTCGGGTGCTTGTCCGGCACGTTGTCGACCCAGCCCACCACCGTCGGCGACACGAGCTGCTTGGAGACATAGTAATAGATCGGCGCGACCGGCTGACCCTCCATGGCCACTTCCTCGGCTTCGCGCAGAATCGTCGCCCGCTGGTCGAGGTCCGAGACCGCCTCGGCCTCCGCCATCAGGCCGTCGTATTCCTCGTTGTTGAACTTGGAGTAGTTGATCGGTCCGCTCTTGCTCTCCATCAGGAAGAGGAAGTTTTGCGGGTCGTTGTAGTCGGCGATCCAGCCGGCGCGGGCGACCTGGAAGCTGCCCTGCTTGAGGTCGGCGTAATGGATCTTGCCGTCGGTGTTGAACAGCTCGGTCTGCACGCCGATCTGCTTCCACATCGCCTGCACCGCCACGGCAATGCGCTTGTGATCCTCGGCGTTGTTGTAGCGCAGCGTGATCTTCAGCGGATTGTCGGGCCCGTAGCCGGCGTCGGCCATCAGCGCCTTGGCCTTTTCCACCGCCTCGCCGTAGGGCATGCCCTTGAAGTCGGCATAGGCCGGCTCGCCGTAGTTGGCGGTCCCGGGAGGCACGAAGCTGTAGGCCGGCAGCATGCCGGTGCGCAGCACCTTGTCGACGATCGCTTCGCGGTTGATCGCCATCGACATGGCCTTGCGGATGCGGGCGTCGGTAAAGGGTTCCTTGTCGCAGCGAAAGACGTAGTAGTAGGTGCCGGCGTAGGGAGCGATGCGCAGGCTGTCAGCCATGTTCTCGCGCAGCCAGTCGATCTGCTCGGAAGCGATGTCGCGAGCGACGTCCAACTCGCCGGCACGGAAGCGCTGCTGCATCGCCGTGCGTTCTTCCATGGCGTAGTAGATGACCTTGTCGATGGCGACATTGTCCGCATCGTAGAACTTGTCGTTCTTGACCAGCGTGGCCTCGACCTTGGGAGTCCAGCTAACCAGCTTGTAGGCGCCGTTCACCACGATGTTCTCGGGCTTGGTCCAGTCGCGGCCGAACTCCTCGACAGCGTGCTTCGGCACCGGGAAAGCCGTTTGGTGCGCAAGCTGGGCGAGGAAATAGGGCGCGGGCGAAGTCAGCTCGACTTTCAGCGTCCTATCGTCGATGGCTTCGGCGGCCAGTGCCTCGGGGCCCGCCTTGCCGCCGTTCACCTCCTCGGCGCCCTTGATGATGTAGAGCAGCGAGGCGTATTCCGCGCCGGTCTCCGGCGCCAGGATGCGCCGCCAGGCGTACACGAAGTCCTCGGCGGTCACCGGCGTGCCATCGGACCAGACATGGTCGCGCAGCTTGAAGGTATAGGTCTTGCCATCCTCGCTGATGGTCCAGCTCTCCGCTGCGCCGGCGATCGGCTTACCATCCTGGCCGTAGGTCAGCAGGCCGAGGAACATATCGTCGGTCAGGCGGCTGGTCTGCACTGTGGAGATGTAGTGCGGGTCCATCGATTGTGGTTCGCCGTCATTGCCGACGCGCAGCACCTTCTCGGCCTGAGCGGCACCGCTTATCGCGAGCGCGAGGCCAACGCCGAGCGCCGCGTGCTTGGCCGCGTGCTTGAGTGTGGTGAGAAGCATGTTTCTGCCCTCCCTGCTGTTGTTGAAGCTCCTGCCGTCGCTGCGGCCGGTATTCGGCGCCATGGCGCCGCTGCTGGAGCCATCATAGCGCCGGCCAGGGTAGAGGCGACAAGAGCCATCCTGCAGGAAATTGCAGCGATAGGTTGCGTTCTATGTCAGGGATTTAAAAGAAAATGACCTGAACGTGCAGATCATAATTCGCCTGTAAGGCGAATAGGCTCAAGGCCACTTAGCCTGTAGGCCTGCCTCAGGAGAGGCCCTTCTGGCCCATGTCGAGGAACTTCTGGCGCCGGCCCTGCTTCAGTTGCGGGCCGCTGTCGCGCAGCAACTCGCGCAGACTCTCCTCAAGCTTGTCGCCGACCGCGGCGAGAGTCTGCTTGCCACCGCGATGGGCGCCGCCCAGCGGCTCCGGAATGATGTCGTCGATGACACCGAGGCGCAGCAGGTCCTGGGCCGTCAGGCGCAGAGCCTCGGCCGCCTCCTGCGCCTGCTCGCCGGAGCGCCAGAGAATCGAGGCGCAGCCTTCTGGCGAGATCACCGAGTAGATCGAGTGCTCCAGCATGTAGATGCGGTTGGCGGCGGCCAGGGCGATGGCGCCGCCGGAGCCGCCCTCGCCGATGATGACCGACAGTAGCGGCACCTGGATGTCGAGGCAGACCGCGATGGAGCGCGCGATCGCCTCCGCCTGGCCGCGCTCCTCGGCGCCGATGCCGGGATAGGCGCCGGCGGTGTCTACCAGGGTGATGATCGGCAGGCCGAACCGCTCCGCCAGGCGCATGAGGCGCTGCGCCTTGCGGTAGCCCTCCGGGCGGGCCATGCCGAAGTTGTGCTTCACCCGGCTGTGGATGTCGGCGCCCTTCTCGTGGCCGATGACCATGACGGTGTAGCCGCGGAAGCGCCCCAGGCCACCGACGATGGCGTGGTCCTCCGCGAACAGGCGGTCGCCGGACAGCGGTGTGAAGTCCTCGATCAGCTCGGCGATGTAGTGTTGGAAGTGCGGCCGGTCCGGGTGGCGCGCCACCTGGGTCTTCTGCCAGGCCGACAGCTTGCCGTAGGTCTGCCGCAGCAGCCGCTCGACCTTGCCCTGCAGTTTCTCGACCTCGTCGGCGATGTTGATCTCGCCATCGTCGGAGAGGTGCCGCAGCTCTGCGATCTTGCCTTCCAGCTCGGCGATCGGCTTTTCGAAGTCGAGGAAATTGTGCATGTCAGCCTATCTAGCACAGCCTTTGGCGCCGGGCACACCCCCAAGTCGGCGGGCCGAATCAGCACTTTCGCGCGCTTTGCGCTTCCACATGCCGCAAAGCGGCGCTGGAATCAAGCGGCCGGCGCCTCTCTTGCGAGAATGCCGGCCTGCCCGACTCCTGGCCGGAACGTCAGCCCTTGGCGATCTGACGCGCCTTCTTGACCATCACCTCGGCCTGCTTGATGGAGGCGATGTCGATGAGGCGGCCGTCCAGCGCCACGGCGCCCTTGCCTTCCTTCTGGGCCTGGCGCATGGCCTTCAGGATGCGCTGGGCCTTGTCGACCTCGGCCTTGGAGGGGCTGTTGACCTCGTTGGCGAGCTCGATCTGGCTCGGGTGGATCGCCCACTTGCCCTCGCAGCCGAGCACCGCGGCGCGGCGCGCCTGGGCCTTGAAGCCCTCAGGGTCGGTGAAGTCGCCGAAGGGGCCGTCGATCGGCCGCAGGCCAGCGGCGCGCGCCGCCACCACCATGCGGGCGATGGCGTAGTGCCACATGTCCCCCCAGTGGTAGTCGCGCTCACCCTTGTCGTCGGGATCGGTCAGCACGCCGTACATCTCGTTGGGGCCGCCGATGACCGTGGTGCGCGCCTTGGTCGAAGCGGCGTAGTCGGCGACGCCGAAGTGCAGGCTCTCGTTGCGCGGCGAGGCCGTGGCGATGGCGTCCACGTTGGCCATGCCCAGGGCCGTCTCGATGATCATCTCGAAGCCGATGCGCTTCTTGCGGCCGACTGCCGCCTCGGCCTGAGTCACCAGCATGTCGACGGCGTAGATGTCGGCCGCAGTGCCGGCCTTGGGGATCATGATGAGGTCGAGCCGCTCGCCGCCCTGCTCGATGACATCGATGACGTCGCGGTACATGTAATGGGTGTCGAGGCCGTTGATGCGCACCGACAGGGTCTTGTTGCCCCAGTCGACCTCGTTCAGCGCCTTGATGATGTTCTTGCGCGCCTGCGCCTTGTCGTCCGGCGCCACCGCGTCCTCGAGATCGAGGAACACCACGTCGGCCGCCGATTCGGCAGCCTTCTTGAAGAGTTTCGGGTTGCTGCCGGGCACCGCCAGCTCGCTGCGATTCAGGCGCGCCGGCGCCGGCTCGACGATGGTGAAGCTCATGAACTGCCCCCTGCTCTTGAAGTGAATGCCTGAGAAAGCACGCCAGAAACGATGCCGGGAACTAAGCCCCTGCCGCGCGCGCTGCGGAAACTGGTCATACCAATTAATCTTGTCAACCAGAAGATGGGGCTCAAGTTCCCCGCTTCTGCAAGCCGCCGGCTAGCGGATGGCTCTGCTGGACCAGCGCCTTCAGCCGCTCGCTCAGCACGTGGGTGTAGATCTGCGTGGTCGAGATGTCGGCATGGCCCAGCATCTTCTGTAGCGAGCGCAGGTCGGCGCCGTGGTCCAGCAGGTGGCTGGCGAAGGCATGGCGCAGCACGTGAGGCGACACCTTGGCGGCATCGATGCCGGCCTGCCGCGCGAGGTCCTTCAGGAGCTGGGCGACCCGGTGGCGGGTGAGGTGGCCCTCGGCGCCGCGCGACGGGAACAGCCAGGGCGAGGCGACCTTGACCGCCCGCGCGCCCTTCCCACCGGTCGGCCCCCGGGTGGCGAGAAAACGGTCGCGCACCGCCAGGTAGGCGGTGAGGCTCTGCCGCGCCGCCGGGCTCAGCGGCACCATGCGCTCCTTGCCGCCCTTGCCCTGGACGATGAGCAGGCGCTGGTCGCGCTGGGC
>DATCXZ010000251.1:0-8189 GCA_036570545.1 Kiloniellaceae bacterium | reverse complement strand
GGCCGACGTCCTGCGGGCGCAGGCGCTGGCCGCGCCGCAGCACCGTGCTGCCCCTGGCGACGTCCTCGCCGGCCTTGCGGGCGTTGGCGCCCTTCTTGATGCCCGGCCGGATCACGACCCAAAGGGCTTCCGGGTTGGCTTCCGGGTCGCCGTCCGGCACGCAGTCCTCCTGCATCATCACGGTGTCAGGGCCGGCCCCTTCCAAGCCTGGGGGAAGGCGCGCGCCGGTGAAGATGCGGATGGCGCCGCCGCGCTGCGCGACCGGCAGCGTCGGCTGCCCGGCGGTGATCCGGCCGATCACCGGCAGACGCGTTTCCGCCTCCGGATCGAGATCGGCGTGGAAGACCGCATAGCCGTCGACCGCGGAGTTCGGAGCCGGCGGCACGTCCACCGGCGAGACGATGTCCTCGGCCAGAATGCGGCCCAGCGCCTGGTGCAGCGCGACCGGCTCGCTCGATGTCACCGGCGTGATGATTTCGGCCAGCAGCTTGCGCGCCTCGTCGACCCGCATGAGCGGCCCGCCGTGGGCGAAGCAGTCGTCGGTGAGCTGGGCCATGGGGCTATTCCGCGGCGCCGGCGCGAGGCTTGGCCTGCAGCCCGCAGTGGGCGACGATGAAGTCGGCGATCGCCTCGACGTCGTTGAGGTCGAGGCGCGCCACCGGCAGGCCCGGCAGCTCCACGTCGGAGGCCACGGCGACGATCCTGGGGTCGTCCGGCTGGATCAGCGGCTTGCCGTGCGACGGCCGGTGGATCTCGATCTTCTCATGCCCCTCCGCCTTCCAGCCCTCGATGATGAGCAGGTCGACCTGGGTCATGTGCCGCAAGAGGCTGACGCTATCCGGCTCGGCCTCGTCGCGCAGCTCGTGCATGAGCGCCCAGCGCCGCCCCGAGCCGATCATCACCTCGGTGGCGCCGGCGGCGCGGTGCTCGTAGGAATCCTTGCCGGGTTTGTCGACGTCGAAGGCGTGGTGCGCGTGCTTCATGGTGGAGACGCGCAGGCCGCGGCGCACCAGGGCTGGGATGAGCTGCACGACAAGCGTCGTCTTGCCGCTGCCCGACCAGCCGGCGAGGCCGATCACTTTCATCCGGCTGCTCACTGGCATCTGGCTGCTCATTGGCTGCCGCTTTCCTGGCCGACCATGTGCTTCAGGCCGCGCGACATGTAGTCGTAGCCGGTGATCGCGGTGAGGATGCCGGCGATCCACAGGCCCGCTTCGCCGATGGCGTGCACCGGGATGGCCGCCGGCCCGGCGTCGCCGACGATGAGGAAGCCAAGGGCAACCATCTGGATCGCCGTCTTCCACTTGGCGAGCCTGGTGACCGGCACCGAGACCTTGATCTCGGCGAGGTACTCGCGCAGGCCCGAGACGAGGATCTCGCGGGCCAGGATGACGATGGCTGGGATCATCTCCAGGTCGGCGATCTGTTGGGTCGCCACCAGCATGACGATGAGCGAGGCGACCAGGAGCTTGTCCGCGATGGGATCGAGGAAACGTCCGAGCGGCGAGATCTGCTTCATGTGACGGGCGAAATAGCCGTCGAAGTAGTCGGTGACGCAGGCCACCACGTAGCCGGCGAGCGCCACCCAGCGATAGAGCGGCGTGTCCACATAGATCAGCGCCAGCAGCAGGGGAATCGCGGCGATGCGCGACATGGTCAGAATGTTCGGCAGGCTGGTCAGCATGCGCTCTCGTTCTTCCTCCTGAAGATCTGCCCGCCGCCGGTGCTGCGGGCGTCCCATTTTCGCCCCGTTGTACCATAGGCCCCCGGCTCGACCCAGGGGGCAGGGGGCGGGGAATGCAGACCTAAGCGCATGGCTGGTCTGCTAGCCGTCCCGGTGGAAGTGGTCGTAGATCTTGCGCGCCACGGTCCGCGAGATGCCCTCCACCGCCTCGAGATCGGCGAGGCCGGCGCGGGCGACCGCCTGGGCGGCGCCGAAATGCAGCAGCAGCGCCTTCTTGCGCCGGGCGCCGATGCCTGGCACCTCGTCGAGCACCGAGCGCAGGCGGGCCTTGGTCCGCCCGGCGCGGTGGGTGCCGATGGCGAAGCGGTGCGCCTCGTCGCGCAGGCGCTGGAGGAAGTAGAGCGCCGGGTCGCGCGGCTGCAGCATGAAGGAGGGCTTGCCGGACAGGAAGATGCGCTCGCGCCCGGCGTCACGGTCGGGGCCCTTGGCGATGGCGGCGATCGGCAGGTCGCCGAGGCCGAGGTCGGCCAGCACCTCGCTGCCGACGGTGAGCTGGCCCTGGCCGCCGTCGAGCAGCACCAGGTCCGGCCACTGGTTGCAGCTGCGCTCGGGGTCTTCCTTCAGGGCGCGCTGGAAGCGCCGCGTCAGCACCTCGCGCATCATGGCGTAGTCGTCGCCGGCGGTGGTCGCCGGGTCCCTGATCTTGAACTTGCGGTAGGCGTTCTTCTGAAATCCCTCGGGGCCGGCCACGATCATGCAGCCGTAGGGCTCGCTGCCCTGGGTATGGCTGTTGTCGTAGACCTCGATGCGCTCGGGCGTGCCGTCCAGGCCGAAGATCTCGGCGACCTGTTCGAGGAGTTTCCTTTGGCTGCTGCTCTCGGCGAGGCGCCGGGCCAGGGCCTCGCGCGCGTTGTGCAGGGCGTTGTCGATCAGCTTGCGCTTGGCGCCCCGCTGCGGCCGGCTGAGTTCCACCTTGTATTCCGCCCGGAGGGCCAGCGCCCCGGCGATGAGCGTCTGCTCCTCCAGGTCGTGACTCAGCAGCACCAGGCGCGGCACCGGCTTGTTCTCGTAGAACTGGGCGACGAAGGCGCCGAGCACCTCGGCGATGCCGAGGCTCCTGTCGTGGCTCGGGAAGTAGGCGCGGTTGCCGTAGTTGCGCCCGGCGCGGAAGAAGAACACCTGAATGCAGATCTGCCCGCCCTGCTCCTCGGCCGCGATGACGTCCGCATTGTCGACGCCCTCGATGTTGATGTCCTGGTGCGCCTGGATCTGCGACAGGGCGCGGATGCGGTCGCGGTAGACGGCGGCGGCCTCGAAGTCGAGCCGCCCGGCCGCTTCCTCCATCTTCGCCGCGAGCTGCTGCTGCACTTCCTTGGAGTTGCCGGTCAGGAACCTGCGCGCCTGGGTCACCAGGTCGCGGTAGTCGGGCGCCGAGATGCGCTCGACGCAGGGCGCCGAGCAGCGCTTGATCTGGTACATGAGGCAGGGCCGCGTGCGGGTCGCATAGACGGCATCGCTGCAGGAACGCAGCAGGAAGGCGCGCTCCAGCGCGGTGATGGTGCGGTTGACCGCGCCGGCCGAGGCGAAGGGGCCGAAGTAGTCACCCTCGCGGTTGTGGGCGCCGCGATGCTTGGCGATCTGCGGAATAGCGTGGTCGGCGGTCAGCAGGATGTAGGGGAACGACTTGTCGTCGCGCAGCAGCACGTTGTAGCGCGGCATCAGGCGCTTGATGAGGTTGCTTTCGAGCAGCAGCGCCTCGACCTCGGTGTGAGTCTCCACCACCTCCATGGCCACGGTCTCGGCCACCATGCGCTGCAGCCGGCGCGGCAGCTTGCCGATCTGGGTGTAGCTGGTCACCCGGCGCTTCAGGTTGCGCGCCTTGCCCACGTAGAGCGCGTCGCCCCGGCGGTTCAGCATGCGATAGACGCCCGGGCTGGCCGACAGCGTGCGCACCGTGTCGGCGATCACGGTGACGCCGCGGGCGAGCCCTTCGCCCAGTGTGCCGTCGAGCGGCGCGGCGGGGTCGGAGTCCTCTGCCATCTCTTCGGGCAGGTAGGGCTCGGCCGGATGCTCCTCCAGCCCCATGGCCGAGCGCTTGCCGCCTGCCGAGGGGTCGTTGCGGGGTCGTTTGGGGAGTCGGGCCATAACGCTTTACGAGGAACTCAAGAGGACGTCTTCAGAGGAGTAACCGCTTCAGCGAGCAAAGCAATCGGGGCGACTCCGGTCAATCGGGCGACGGTCGCCGCCGGGCGGGCCCGCCCCCGCGGCCGGAAGCGGCTTGCGGCCTCCGGGATTCTATCCACCAATCCTGTGGATAACACTGTGGTTATCGCTGCCCTCCCTGAGGCCCGTCTTAGGGAATTCTACACTTATGTTAAGCTGCCTAAGATTTGGGCAGTTTTAGTCAATGCACTGATTTTACGAATAGAAAAGCAAGTCAAGTTCAAAGTTAACGGAACTGCCGCAAAAATGTCATCGCCACAGAGGTGAATTTGCAGGTCCCTGAACCCCCTGTGCACAACTCGGCCCTTTCGGGAGCCGGATTGGCTGGCCCTGCAAGGGCTTAGGCGCGAGTTCTCGCGAATCAGTCGTGGCTGCGCCGACGGGTGATCTCGACCCCGATGCCGCCGATGTCCGCATAGCGGTCGAGCTTCTCGATCCGCACCCTGGTCTCGCTGACCGGCGCAAAGCCAAAGCAAACCTCCGAAAGCTCCTCCGCCAGGGTCTCCAGCAGCCGGAAGGTGGTGCTGAGCACGTGGTTGCGCACGGCCTTGGCGAGGCGGCCGTAGTCGACCACCTCGGTAATGGTGTCGCGGCTGGGCGGTGGATAGTCGACCGCCAGCTCGATGTTGATGCGCAGGCGCTGGCGGCGGGCGCGCTCCTCCTCGCTGACGCCGATGCTGCAGGACAGCGTGAGGTCGCGGATGAAGATACGCTGCGACAGCACGCTGGACTTCACGCGGTCGCCGGCAAGGCGGGGCTGGGTGGTGGACATCGCGTCTCCGGTTCACGCCGGCATCGGTCGGCACCGGCCGGGGGAGGGGCATCCTAGAATCCAGGCCGGCGCATCTCAACCGCGGGAGCGACGCCGCCTGACGACGCCGCGCCGCCGCCGTCATTGGCGCGCGCGCTTCAGCGACTCGATGGTCTCGTGCAGGGCGGAGAGGAAGGCGGAGCGGTCGCGCGGGGAGAACGGCCTCGGGCCACCGGTCACCTGGCCCGCCTCGCGCAGCCCGGCCATCAGGTTGCGGCTGGCCAGCGCCATGCCGATGGAGCGGTCCGAGAAGCCCTTGCCGTTGTGCGCGAGCACCGCCGCGCCCGCCTTCACGCAGCGCGCTGCCAGCGGAATGTCGGCGGTGATCACGACGTCCCCCGGCCCGGCGCGCTCGGCGATCCAGTCGTCGGCGGCATCGAAGCCGCCGCCCACCACCATGCGCTTGATGAGCGGGTGCACCGGCAGGGCGATGATGTCGTTGGCGACCACCTGCACGGTCCAGCCGTGGCGCTCGGCGACCTTGTAGATCTCCTGCTTCACCGGGCAGGCGTCGGCATCCACATAGATGGTGCCGGTGTTGATCTGGCTCTGGCTCTGGCGCTGGCTCACGGCACGTTTCCTATCGCCGTTTGCCCCGGGACCTGGCGTACTTGCCCTTGCGGGATTTGCTGGCGGCGCCAGCGTGGGCGATGCGCTCGGCAAAGCCGCCCGCTCCCCCGGGCGCCCCGCCGGTCGGCATGCCGGGCTTGTCGAGGCCGAGCTCGTGGTCTTGCAGGCGCTTGATCTCGTCGCGCAGGCGCGCGGCCTCCTCGAACTCCAGGTCCGCCGCGGCCTCGCGCATGCGCCGCTCGAGGTCGGCGATGTAGGCCTTGAGGTTGTGGCCGACCAGGTGCAGGACCTCTGCGTCGCCGGTCTTCACCGTCACGTGGTCGCGCTCGTAGACGCTCTCCAGGATGTCGGCGATCTGCTTCTTGATCGACTCCGGCGTGATGCCGTTGGCGGCGTTGAAGGCCTGCTGCTTCTCGCGGCGGCGGTTGGTCTCCTCCAGCGCCGCCATCAGGCTGTCGGTCATGCGGTCGGCGTAGAGGACGACGCGGCCGTCGACGTTGCGCGCGGCGCGTCCGATGGTCTGGATCAACGACCTGGTGGAGCGCAGGAAACCCTCCTTGTCGGCATCTAGGATGCAGACCAGGGAACACTCAGGGATGTCCAGGCCCTCGCGCAGCAGGTTGATGCCGACCAGCACGTCGAACACGCCGAGACGCAGGTCGCGGATGATCTCGATGCGCTCCAGGGTGTCGACGTCCGAGTGGATATAGCGCACCTTGAGGCCCGCCTCGTGCAGGTATTCGGTGAGGTCCTCGGCCATGCGCTTGGTGAGCGTGGTGACCAGGGTGCGCATGCCCCTGGCGGCGACGTCGCGGCACTCGCCGATGAGGTCGTCGACCTGGCTCTCGGTCGGGCGGATGATGCAGATCGGGTCGATGAGGCCGGTCGGGCGGATGACCTGCTCGACGAAGACGCCGCCGGTCTGCTGCAGTTCCCAATCGCCGGGCGTTGCCGAGACATAGACCGTCTGCGGGCGCATCTGCTCCCATTCCTCGAACTTCAGCGGCCGGTTGTCGATGCAGGACGGCAGGCGGAAGCCGTACTCGGAGAGCGTCGACTTGCGCGCGTAGTCGCCGCGGAACATGCCGTTGAGCTGGCCGATGGTGACGTGGCTCTCGTCGACGAAGAGGAGGGCGTCGTCCGGCAGGTACTCGAAGAGGGTCGGCGGCGGCTCGCCCGGCTGGCGTCCGGTAAGGTAGCGCGAGTAGTTCTCGATGCCGGCGCAGGAGCCGGTCGCCTCGATCATCTCCAGGTCGAACATCGTGCGCTGCTCCAGGCGCTGCGCCTCCAGCAGCTTGCCCTGCTGGTTGAACAGGGCGAGCTGGACCTTGAGGTCCTCCTTGATCAGCTTCACCGCCTGCTGCAGGGTCGGGCGCGGTGTCACGTAGTGGCTGTTGGCATAGACCTTGATCGCGTCGAGCGAGTCGGTCTTGTCGCCGGTCAGTGGGTCGAACTCGTGGATCGACTCCACCTCGTCGCCGAACAGGGTCAGGCGCCAGGCGCGGTCCTCGTAGTGGGCGGGAAAGATGTCAACGGTGTCGCCGCGCACCCGGAAGGCGCCGCGCTGGAAGGCGGTATCGTTGCGCTTGTACTGCAGCTCGACCAGCTTCTTCAGCAGGTCGGCGCGGTTGATGTCCTGTCCGGCCTTCACCTCCACCGTCATGGTGGCGTAGGTTTCCGGCGAGCCGATGCCGTAGATGCAGGAGACCGAGGCGACGATGACAACGTCGCGCCGCTCGAACAGCGCCCGCGTCGCCGAGTGGCGCATGCGGTCGATCTGTTCGTTGATCGAGCTTTCCTTCTCGATGTAGGTGTCGCTGCGCGGGACGTAGGCTTCCGGCTGGTAGTAGTCGTAGTAGGAGACGAAGTACTCCACCGAGTTGTCGGGAAAGAACGACTTCATCTCGGCGTAGAGCTGCGCGGCGAGAGTCTTGTTGGGCGCCAGGACCAGCGCGGGCCGCTGCAGCTCTGCGATCGCCTGGGCGGCGGTGAAGGTCTTGCCGGAGCCGGTGACGCCGAGCAGCACCTGGTCGCGCTCGCCCTCCAGCAGTCCCTGGGTCAGCTCGCGGATGGCCTGCGGCTGGTCGCCCGCCGGGGTGAAGTCGGAGGCGATGCGGAACGGGGTGCCGGCGGGCATCGCCACCGGCTTGGCCGGAAAGGGGCTGAGCACCGGGTTGGACATGCCCCTTTATATGCATGTCCTTCCGCCTGTTACCAGGGGCGACGGGCGGCAGACCTGCGGACTTCCTGTCACCTGAGTGTCAGGAACCGCCGCGCCGCCTAAAGCAGCGGCGCGAACAGCAGCAGGGCGGCGCCGAGCCCGACCGCCAGGCAGAGGAACAGGCCAAGGCGGGTCAGGAAGCGGCGCAGCGCGCTGCCTTGGGCCAGGGGCTCGTGGCGCGTGATCAGCGCCGGGTCAAACAGCATTCACGTCATAAGGTGCCATCGGGGATACCTTCTCCTCGGTTGTCTCCCCCCGCTGCGGTTGCGGTGAGCGCCGCTTTCCCCAGCGGCGCCTCTGATGGAATGGCCTCGGCGGTGACGGCGTAGCGCAGCGGCCCGCCGGGCGTGACGGCGTCGAAGGGCCAGCAGGTGACCAGGGTCAGCAGCGCGGCCGGCCCGGCGGGCTGTGCCGTCACCGGCTGGCGCACGTCGATCACTTGATGACCGCGGACGCGGTAGGCGTGCCAGGTGCCGCCGGCGTCCTGCAGTTCCAGGCGCGTGCCGTCGGGCAGGTCGCGCAGGAAAGCGAAGTGGGTGTCGCGGTGGCCGCTGAGGATCTGGTGGCCGAGGCCCTCGGTGCCCTCCACCACGGCGGGGCCGAAGGCGAGGGTGCGCCCGCTGGCGCCGGCCAGCACCGTGAGATCGACCTCCGCCGCCGGCACGCGCAGCCGCGCCACC
>DATCXZ010000250.1:0-14900 GCA_036570545.1 Kiloniellaceae bacterium | reverse complement strand
CGGCGCCGGCGGTGGAGGCGCCGAGCTTCGATGTGGTGCGCGTCGAGAAAAGCGGCGAGGCGGTGATTGCCGGCCGTGCCGAGCCCGAGAGCGAGGTGACGGTGACCACCCAGGACGGCACCACCGTCGGGCGCGCCCGCGCCGACAGCGCCGGCACCTGGGCGATCGTGACCGAGAAGCCGCTCGGCCCCGGCAGCCATGAGCTTGGCATCGAGGCGCAGGACCTCGAGGGTGACTCGCGCCTCTCGGACGAGGTGGTCGTGGTGGTGGTGCCCGAGCGCGCATCGGGATCGGCGCCCGCAGGAGCGATGTCGCCGGCCGCGGAGAGCGCGCCACAGGACGGCCGGCAGGTGCTGGCGGTGCTCACGCCGCGCCAGGGCGGTGGCAGCAAGTTGCTGCCGCAGGCGGAGGCCGAGGACGGCATCGCCCACGGCGACCTGGTGCTGGACAGCGTCGACTACGACGAGGGCGGCCGCGCCGTGGTCGGCGGCCGCGCCGCGCCCGGAACCCGCATGCTCATCTACCTCGACAATCGCCTCGTCGGCGACACCGTCGCCGGCGCCGAGGGGCGCTGGAGCTATGCGCCGGCCGAGCCGGTGAGCGAGGGCCTGCACAGCCTGCGCGTCGATCAGGTCGGCAGCGACGGCGAGGTTCTGGCGCGCGTCGAGACGCCGTTCTCGCGCGAGGCCATGCGCGTCGCCAGCGCCGGCGAGGACTTCGTCATCGTGCAGCCCGGCAACTCGCTGTGGCGTATCGCGCGGCGCACCTACGGCCACGGCATCCAGTACTCGGTGATCTACGAGGCGAACCAGGCCCAGATCCGCGATCCCGACCTCATCTACCCCGGTCAGGTCTTCCAACTGCCGACGATGAACTGAGGCTGACGCCGGTGCCGCAGGTCACGCGCCAAGCGGCGCGTCGTCCGTTTCGGGCGGCGACGACGGGCGGCGCAGCGCCACCGCTTCGCCCAGCAGATCGAGGTAGGGCTGGAAGTCGAGGATCAGCGCCACCGCAGCCGCGATGATCCTGGCCGGCGTGCGCGGGGTCGGCGGCGCAATCTCGCCCTCCAGCATCATGTCGTGGTCGGGGGTCAGCAGGATCTGGCCGCGCCGCAGGCGGCCGCTCGCCCCCAGCACCACGCGGGCGAGGCTGCGGGCCTCGGGAGATTCGGCACTGTAGGGGAGCTTGCCGAGATTGGCGCGCAGGCACAGCGGCGCCGTGCGACCGGCGATCTCGGCCTCGAACTGGACGCCGCAGGCGGCGAAGCGGAAGGCGAGCGGGCGGTTCGCCGGCGCGGACTGGATGTGGCCGTCTTCGCCGAGGACCACGCTGCCGGCCTCGAGGGGAAGGCGGGCGCCGGCGAGCTGGCTGACCGCCGACTTGGCCGATTCCTGCTGGACGTCCTCCCGCTCGACGGACTCCTGATCGAGGGACTCCGGGGCTCGACCACCGCTGTCCGGCTCGACTCCCTTGTCGTCCAATACTTTAACTCCTGCGAATCGCACCGTGGCTTGAGTAGCATGGGAGCTTTTAAGGATGGGTAAAGTATGGCCGGGCGGCGATTTTTCGACTGCCTGTCCGGGCCTCGCATGTTTTAGTAGGGCTTCAGCGAATCGTCGCAATTGACAGGAAAACCACGTGTTTCGAAGCGTGATCGTGCCGATCCACCGGGCCGGCTGGCCCTTCATCGGCATTGCCGTGGCTCTCGCCGTAGTGCTCGGGCTGCTGTGGGAGCCGCTGTTCTGGCTCGGCCTCGTCGCCGCCGCCTACTGTGCCTATTTCTTCCGCAACCCCCCGCGGGTGACGCCGACCCGCGTCGGCCTCGTGGTGGCGCCGGCCGACGGCATGGTGCAGCCGATCCAGCGCGCCGTCCCACCGCCGGAGCTAGATCTCGGCGACCAGCCGCTCACCCGCATCTCGATCTTCCTCAACATCTTCAACGTGCACGTCAACCGGGTGCCGGTCGATGGCACCATCACGGCGCTGGCCTACCGTCCCGGCAAGTTTGTCAATGCCGCCTTAGACAAGGCCTCGGAGGACAACGAGCGCATGGCGCTGAAGGTGACCACCTACGACGGGGTCGATGTCGGTTTCGTGCAGATCGCCGGCCTTGTTGCGCGCCGCATCGTATGCGAGGTGAAGCTCGACGAGCCGGTCCGCGCCGGCCAGCTCTTCGGCCTCATCCGCTTCGGCAGCCGCCTCGACGTCTACCTGCCGGAAGGCGTCGCGCCCCTGGTGGTGCCGTACCAGACGACCATCGCCGGCGAGACGGTGATCGCCGACCTGCAGTCCGACGAGACCGCCCGCCAGGGTGAGGAACGCTAATGGCGCGCTTCCGCCGCCGCCGGGTGACGGCCACGTCGATCAACCGGATGATTCCCAACGCGCTGACCTTGCTGGCGCTGTGCTCGGGTCTCACCGCCATTCGCTTTGCCCTGCAGGACCGCTGGGATGTTGCCGTAGGCGCCGTGCTCATCGCCATGCTGTTCGACGGCCTCGACGGGCGCATCGCCCGCCTGATGGGCGCCACCAGCGAGCTCGGCGCGCAGCTCGACTCGCTGTCGGACGTCATCGCCTTCGGCGTCGCGCCGGCGGTGATGATCTATCTCTGGACACTGTCGGACGCCGGCGGGTTCGGCTGGGCGGCCTGCCTGGTCTACGCCGCCTGCTGCGCCCTGCGCCTCGCGCGCTTCAACACGGCGCTGCTCGAAGAATCGCCGGCGCCGCCCGCCTCACGCTACTTCGTCGGCGTGCCGGCGCCGGCCGCGGCGGGCCTTGCCGTGCTGCCGATCACGCTCTCCCTGGTGTTCGGTGACGGCTGGCTGCGCAGCGATCCGGTGAGCATCCTGGTCCTGCTGGCGGTGGCGCTGCTGATGATCAGCCGGGTGCCGACCTTCTCCGCCAAGCGTCTGAAGCTCAGCGGACCGCAGCGCCTCTTCGCCCTGGTCGGCTTGGTGCTGTTTATCGCGCTGCTGATCAGCGAGACCTGGATCATGGTCTCGCTGCTGACGCTCGTCTATCTCGCCACCATCCCCGTTTCCGTCATGCAGCGCCGCCGCGAGCTGCGCCGGGGCGAGACGCATGAGCCCGGCGAGTCGGTGCTGCCGGAAGACGAGCTATAGCCGGCCGGGCTCGATCATGGTGCAGCGGCGGGTGCTGTCATGAGCGCGCTCCCTGAAAGCGGCGAGGAGGCGCGGTCCGCCGGGCCGGCGATCCTGGCCATGTGCTTCGGCGTTCTTTGCCTTGTAGCGAACGATGGCATGGCGAAGTGGCTGACGACCCACTACGCACCGCTTCAGATCGTGTTCCTGCGCAACCTGCTGGCCCTGCCGATGATCGCCGCTATTGTGCTCTCGATCGGCGGCTGGGCCGCCTTGCGAACCCACCATCTGCGGATCCATGCATGGCGTGGGCTTCTTCTGGTGGGCGGCGCCTACAGCTTCTTCGTCGGCCTCAAGTTCCTGCCGCTCGCCGAGGCGACTTCCCTGATCTTCGCGGCGCCCATGTTCATTACCGCGCTCTCGGTGCCGCTGCTGCGCGAGCACGTGGGTTGGCGGCGCTGGGGGGCGGTGATCGTCGGCTTCGCCGGCGTTCTCATCATCGTGCGCCCTGGCGCATCGGCGTTCCAGCCGGCGTCGCTCTACGTGGTTGCGACGGCGGCGCTCTATGCCTTCTTCATGATCGCTGCCCGCTGGATCGATCGTCGCGAAGGCTTCTGGACGATGATGTTCTACATGGTGCTGTTCCCGCTTCTGTTCAGCGGCGCCATCGTCGCGACGGTCTGGCAGACACCGGAGCTGCGCCACCTGCCGCTGTTTCTCGGCATGGCGGTGTTCGGCACTCTGGGCATGACGCTCATCACTCAGGGCTTTCGACTGGCCCCCGCCGCAGTCGTCGCGCCCTTCGACTACACCGCCCTGATTTGGGCGAGTCTGCTCGGATGGCTGGTGTGGGGCGAGATTCCCGGGGTCTGGACCTACGCGGGCGCGGCCGTGATCATCGCCAGCGGCATCTACATCGTGATCCGCGAAACCCGCAAGTCCGGGACGGACAGATAGCCGTCCGTGGCTGATACGGAACCCTGCTACTCCGCCGCTTCGGATACCGGCCGGCGCGGCTTGCTGCGGCGCTCGGCGTCGGCCGGCGCCGCCTTGGCCTGGCGCCGGCGCGCCCGGAAGGCGCGAAGGTTCTCCTTCAGCATCAGCGCCGAGGGCGTGACCACCAGGGTGAGCAGGGTGGCGAAGGTGAGGCCGAAGGCAACGGCGGTGGAAAGCTGCCGCCACCACTGGGTCGAGGGCGCCCCCACCGTGATGGTGCGCGAGAAGAAGTCGATGTTGGTCGCCAGCACCATCGGCATCAGGCCGAGGATGGTGGTCACCGTGGTTAGCATCACCGGGCGCAGGCGCTGGGCGCCCGTGCGCAAGATTGCCTCGCGCGCCGGGGTGGTCTCCCTCAGCCGGTCGAAGGTGTCGATCAGCACGATGTTGTTGTTCACCACGATGCCCGCCAGCGCGATGACACCGATGCCCGACATGATGATGCCGAACGGCTGGTCGGTGATCAGCAGGCCGATCATCACCCCGACCGTCGACATGATGACCGCGCTGAGCACCAGGAATGCGCTGTAGAAGCTGTTGAACTGCGTCACCAGGATGATCGCCATGAGGAACAGCGCGACGGCGAAGGCCTTGCCGAGGAAGGCCGAGGCCTCCTTCTGCTCCTCGTCCTCGCCCTTGAACTCGATGTTGATGCGCGGATCGAGCGCCTGCCCGGCGAGCCAAGCGCGCACCTCCCGCACCTTGTCGTCGACCAGCAGCCCCGGCGCCACGTCGGCCTTCACCGTCATTGCGCGGTTGCCGTCGGCCCGGCGCAGCAGCCCGATCCGCGGCTTCGGCATGCGCTCTACGAAGTTGGCGATCGGCACCAGGCCCATGGGCGTCTGCATGCGGATATGGTCGAGTTGCTCGGCGGTGCGGTACTGCTCGGGCAGGCGCACCACAATGTCGATCTCCTCGCTGCTGTCGTCGGGGCGGTACTCGCCCAGCTTCATGCCGTTGGTGATCATGCGCACGTAGCTGCCGACCAGGCTGATGTCGGCGCCGAACTTGGCCGCCTGGGCGCGATCGACCTTCAGTTCCCATTCGATGCCGGGGATCTGCGTGCCGTCCTCGATGTCGACGAAGCCGCCCATTTGCCGCATGGCCTCGGCGATGCGCAGGGCGACGGGCTCGATCAGCGCTGGATCCGAGGACGACACCTGGACCTGCACCGGCTTGCCCACTGGTGGGCCGGCTTCCTCCTTGCGCGCCTCGACGAAGACGCCGCCGAAGATGGCGCTGCGCTCGCGGATCTCGGCGAAGATCTCGTTGGCCGGGCGGCGCTGGAACCAGTCGGTGAACTCCAGCGTGATCCTGCCGATGATGTCCTCCGCCTCGTCACCGCCGCGCTGGCCGGACGCGGCCATGGACTCCGCGGTGATGGCGTGGAACTCGCCGCGCTCGCGCTGCATGGCCAGCACCACCGCCTCGACCTGGCGCACCAGAGTGTCGCGCTCCTCGACGGCCAGGTTGCCGCGGGCGTGGATCTGCAGCACCGCATTGTTCGGCTCGACGTCGGGGAAGAACTCGACGCCGCGCCCGAAGTTGACGTAGGCGCCGGTCGCCACGACCAGGGTCAGCACCGCTACGAAGGCCACCTTGCCCGGGTGCCGGAGCGCGAAGCCGAGGACAGAGACATAGCGCCCGGTCCAGCCTTTTACTTCATCGAGGTTGCCGTGCTCGCTGGCGGCCAGCGCCTTCATGGTCTCGGGATCGGCAGTGCCGCCGGACTTGCCGAAGACGGCGCCCAGCGTCGGCACGAAGATCAGCGCCATGACCAACGAGGAGGTGAGCGTGGCGATCAGGGTGAGCGGCAGGTACTTCATGAACTCGCCGACCACCCCTGGCCAGAACATCAGCGGCAGAAAGGCAGCCAGCGTGGTCGCCGTCGAGGCGATGACCGGCCAGGCCATGCGCTTTCCGGCGAGCGCGTAGGCCTCCTGTTTCGGCAGGCCCTCGCTCATTTTGCGGTCGGCGTACTCGGTGACCACGATGGCGCCGTCGACCAGCATGCCCGCTGCCAGGATGAGGCCGAAGAGCACCACCATGTTGACGGTGAGACCGCCCACCGCCAGCACCAGGATGCCGGCGAGGAAGGAGCCGGGAATCGCCATGCCGACGAAGCAGGCGGTGCGGACGCCGAGCGCGGCGACCACCACCACCATGACCAGCAGGATGGCGCTCACGATGTTGTTCTGCAGGTCCAGCAGGTTGTTGCGGATGTCGGTGGACTTGTCCTGGCTGTAGGCCACGGTCACGGTCTCGGGCCAGCGCGCGCGCTGCGCCTCGACCACCGCGCGCACCCTTTCGATGGTCTCGATGATGTTTTCGCCGCTGCGCTTGGATACTTTCAGGGCAAGCGAAGGCTGGCCGTTGAGCCGCGAGAAGCCTTCCGTGTCCTTGAAGCTGCGGCGCAGGCTCGCGACGTCGCGAAAGTGCACTACTGCGTCGCCACTCACCTTGATCGGGAGGTTGACGATGTCCTCCATGGTCTCGAACAGGCCGGGTACCTTCACCGCGAAGCGGCCCTGGCCGGTATCGAGCGCGCCGGCGGCGACCACCAGGTTGGACTTGGTCACCATCTCCACGATGTCGGTGGCGTCGAGGTTGTAGCTCTCCAGAGCGACGGGATCGATGATGACCTCGAGCAGCTCGTCGCGGTCGCCGACAATCTCTGCCTCCAGCACGCTGGAGATGCTCTCGATGCGATCCTGAAGATCGCGGGCGATGCGCAGCAGGGTGCGCTCCGGCGCGGAGCCGGCGAGCGAGACGGTGAGCACCGGGAACAGCGAGAGATTGATCTCGTGGACCGTCGGCTCCTCGGTGTCCTCCGGCAGCTCGGGCTTGGCGAGGTCGACCTTCTCGCGCACGTCGGCCAGCGCCTTGTCGGCATCGAAGCCGGCGTCGAACTCCATGACCACGTTGGCGCCGCCGAGGTAGGCAGTGGAGGTCATCTCCTTCACGCCCTCGAGCGCGCGCAGCTCCTTTTCCACCGGCTTGATGAGCAGGCGCTCGGCGTCCTCCGGGGAGATGCCCTCATGCACCATGTTCACGTAAAGCGTTGGGATGCTGACGTCGGGTGAATCTTCCTTGGGGATCGTCCAATAGGCGAAGGCGCCGGCCCCCAGGATCAGAACCAGCGAGAGGAGGACGGTGCGGCTGTGGGAGATCGCGGCGTCGATGATGGCGTTCACGACGACAGGTCCTTCAGCTTGTCGTCGATCTCAGCCTCGGAAACCGAGCGCACTTCGTCGCCGGGGGCGACGTACTCCTGGCCGACGGTGATCAGGTTCACCGCCGCGGGCAGCCCGGTGATCCACGTGCCCTCGCTGTCGGCATCGACGATCGTCACCGCGTGAAAGGCAACGCGGTTGTCGGCGCCGACCGCCTTCACGCCGATCTCGCCGTTATCCGACAGCGTCAGCACCGACGGCGATACCAAGTGCGCCTGTGCCTGGATGTGCGGCAGCGTGATCTCCGCCGTCATGCCGTTGGCGATGCGCCGGTCGGGGTTGGGCACCTCCAGCTCGACGCGGAAGGTGCGGGTCGCCTCATCGGCGACCGAGGAGATGTGGCGGATGCGGCCCTCCACCGTCAGGCCGCCTATCAGGCGCGCCTTGCCGGGCGCGCCGACGGTGAGCGACTGCACGTCGCGCTCGTTCACCTGGGTGACGATCAGCATGGGGTCGAGGTCGACCAGGCGCGCGATCGTATCGCCGCGGTCGACGAAGTCGCCGAGCTCGACCAGGCGCAGGTCGACGATACCGTCGAAGGGCGCGCGGATGATGGTGTAGCTGAGCTCCACCTCGGCGATCTTGACCGCGGCCTCGGCAGCCTCCAGCGACGCCTCGGTGGCGGCGAGCTGTGTCTCGGCGCGGAAGCCCTTCTGCGACAGCTTGCGATCCGCATCGAACTCGATCTTGCGCTGCGCCAGCAGGGCTTTGGCCTCCGCCAGCCGGGCCGGGCGGTCGCCGGGGGACAGCTCAGCGATGATGTCGCCGGTGCTGACGCGGGTGCCGTCCTCCACCGCCAGCTCGACGACGCGGCCGTCGGTCTCGGAGCGGATCTCGACCAGGCGGTTGGCCTCCGTGCGCCCGCGCAGCAGGTCGATCGCCGCGTGCGGCTGGGCGGTCGAGGCGCGCACCCGCACCTGCGGCGCCTTGCTGAGCGTGGTGAGGTCGGCCGGCGGCTTCTGCACCGCCGGGGCGGCGCGATCCTCGCCGAGCTGTCCGGAGGCGACCCATAGGATGGCGGCGGCGGCGAAGACGATGGCGAAGATGACGGAACGTGTCATGAGCGGGTGCTCGTTCGGATGATTGGGTTGATGAGCAGGCGGTTCATGGTGTTACGCAGAACCGGCGGCCTGCGTTCACTCGGCGACTTCAAGGCCGTCACCGCCGATCTGTGCCAGGAGCTCGTCGCGATGGCGCTCCAGGTAGTCGGCCGCGGCGCGGTAGACGGCGATGCCCATGCCGCGCACAAAGTCGGCGCCGGGGGCGTTCGGCGCCGTATAGTCGCAGCCCTCCATGCGCGCCAGCATCTCCCGGTACCACGCGATGCGCGCGTTGATGAGCTGCCCGACCCGGGCCGGTGGCAGGTGCTGCGCGAAGGACAGGATGAAGAGGAGGTCCGAGCGCACGGCATCGGGCCCCGGCGTGGCCATCAGCGCCGCGAGGAGCGCGTTGCGTCCCTTGGGTGTGAGGGAATAGATCTTCTTGGCCGGGCGCTTTTGCTGCGCCTGGGCGCGCACCGCCACGAGGCCGTCGGCGCTCAGCGCGTTCAGGGCCGGATAGATCGATCCGAAGCTTGCCTGGTGGAAGTGGCTGAACGGGCCTTCCTCGAAGGCCTTCTTGATCTCGTAGCCGCTGGCGGCGCCGCGCGACAGCACGCCGAGGCAAAGGGTCTTTGCATCCATGTCGCGCGCTCCGCGGGCAGTGGCGGGTTTCGGACGCCTTTTTATATATATCGGCTCGTAATATATCAAGCCAACATATCTTAGGGTCCTCGGCGACGGACATGCGAGGGGATTCAGCGCAAATATAGTTCAAATTCAAATATTTGCCGGGTGGACCCGGGGGCCGCTAGAATGCGCCACCGTCAGAAAAGGGAGTGGGCATCATGATTGCCGGTTTCTCGGCTTCGCTGTCGGGCCTCCTGGCCCAGACCAGGCGTCTGGCCGTCTCGGCCGACAACATCGCCAACATGCAGAGCCGCGGCTTCCGCAAGAACGGCCCGGCGGTGCAGCCGGGGGCGTACATTCCCAAGCGCGTGCAGGACGTCACGACGGCCGGCGGTGGGGTGCGGGCGGAGGTTCGCCCGGTGGCGCCGCCTTCGGTCGCGGTCTACGCGCCGTCCGACCCCAATGCGGATGCCGACGGCGTGGCCGCGCTGCTCAATGTGAGCCTGGCCGGGGAACTGGTGATCCAGATCCAGGCACAGCGGGCGTACGAGGCCAATGCCGCCGCCCTGCGCACGCAGGACGAGCTGACCGACAGCCTGCTCGATATCAAGTCTTAGGGAGCCATCCGAACGGCTTGCCGGCTGGCGCCGGCAACGATCGTTGCGGCGCGGTCGGCTGGAATCCCGTCGGCGGTCTTCAGGCTGGATGGAGCGCGAGGCTCAGGCAGCGATGCCTTCGCGCCAGGCGCTGGTCGACTTGCAGGACTGGCAAACCCGCTCGCCGGGCCACGAACTCACGAACTCGGAACTGCACATGAGGCAGCTCCGACGCTTCTTCTCGTAGGCGCGGTCAGACTTGGGCTTGGAGTTTTTCGTGGAGTCACTCATGGCCGCGGTGATACCGGGCCGGGCTTGCGAATGCAACAAAAATGTTGCACCGCAATGTCAAATTTAGCCTTTCCGAACAAACTGAAGAAGAACCTCGGGCGCGACGCAATAATCGTCACCGTAATTACCTGAATTGAGCAATTTCGTGGTGAACGCCGTGCGCGATCCGCCCGCCCCAGCTTGCAGGGGGAGATGACGACTGGGAAAGAATTCTGACAGACCCCTTCGTCTGCCCGCCGGCATCTGCCCGCCGGCATCTGATCCCGGGCGGCTGGTCTCGCCGCGGGCGCGAGGCGCTATGCGTGGGCCTTCTCGCCGCAGCGGCGATTTGCTATCCTCCACGCTAACCGTGGACCCATGGCCGGGCGCAAGCCGTCCGGACCGCCGGACAACGAGCCGGACAACAGGGAGTCCACAAGACCGGCACGAAGCCGCGCAGGGGGAGGAGCGACGCGATGTATCGATCGGTGGTCCAGAGCGAGCAGCAGGGCAGCGAGAAACGCCGGCTTCGGCGCTGGGGCGAGGGTATCGTCGTCGCGGCGGTCCTCGTGGTCGGCGTCACCTATCTTTTCGGGCTGATCACGTTCTGATTTTGGCGGGCTGACTTCCTGGGGGCGAGACGCCGGATCCCGGCGCTGCGCCACCCTCACGTCGCCGATTGCCTGCCAGACTGGGGCGTCGCGAAAGCCTCCGCCAGATAGTCGATCATGACCCGGACCTTGGCGGGTGGACGTCGGTCGGGCGGATACAGCACATGGATGCCGCCGAGCTCGACGACCGGCTTGTCCAGCTCGAGCGTGACCAGCGCGCCGCGTCGGATCGCCTCGCCGACGATGAAATCGGGCTGATAGATGATGCCCTGTCCGCCCAGCGCCGCTGCGAGCAGCGCATCGCCGTTGTTCGCCATCAGGTCGCCGGTGATCGGCACGAGAACGTCGCCGCGCGGGCCGAAGGCCCATCGCTTGCCGTCCTGCATTGCTGACAGGGTGTAGCTGAGGCAGTTGTGCTGGATCAGCTCCGCGACCCGTCTCGGCACACCTCGGCGGTCGAGATAGGCGGCGGCGGCGCAGACGTGCATCGTGCTGTCGCCCAGCCGGCGGGCGTGCAGCGGGCTGTCGGCCAGCCGGCCGATGCGGATCGCCAGATCCCAGTTGCCGGCGATCAGGTCCAGTTGGGCATCGCTGAGGCCTAGCTCCACCCTCACTTCCGGGTGGCGGCGGCTGAACTCGGGGATCAGCGGTGCGACGAAGCGGCTGCCGAAGGACAGCGGCACGTTCATGCGCAGGAGGCCGGTTGCCTTGATGCGCTGCGAGGCGGCGGCGGCCTCCGCCTCGTCGATCTCGGGCAGGATGCGCTGGCAGGCCTCCAGATAGTTGCTTCCCGCTTCGGTCAGGCTGAGGCGGCGCGTGGTGCGGTGGAACAGCTTGACCCCCAGCCGCGCCTCGAGCGCGTTGACATGCTTCACCGCCATGGCCGGTGAGATCCCCAGATGGCGCCCGGCGGCGGACAGGCTGCCGTCGGCGGCGGCGCGAACGAAAGTGCGCATGCTGGTCACGCGATCCATAGGTTCATTTCCTACTAATGGTATTAAGTCTTAGAAAATTCCCGCTAGTTCTCACTTATAAGTATGAAGGCTATATGTCTTTCCATGGATTTGACGAAGGAAATCACCATGGATCGCAGGGATCCGGCAGCCGTGAATGGCGGCGCTCGCATGCCGTCATTCTTCATTCCGCATGGCGCGGGTCCGTGCTTTTTCATGGACTGGAACCCGCCTGGCACCTGGCATCGCATGGCGGGCTTCCTCAAGGGCGTGGCGGAAACGCTGCCAGCCCGGCCCCGCGCGATCGTTCTTGTGTCTGCGCACTGGCTGGAGCCGCAATTCAGCATCACCGGCCATGCTCGGCCGCAGCTAATCTACGACTATTCCGGGTTTCCCCAGTACACCTATGAGCTGACTTATTCCGCCCCCGGCGATCCGGCGCTGGCGAAGAAACTGGTGCAGCGCATCGTGGATGAGAGCATGGATGCGCGCGTGGACGGGCAACGCGGCTTCGACCACGGCATGTTCATCCCGCTGAAGCTTATGTTTCCCGGCGCCGATGTTCCGGTGATCCAGCTATCGCTGCGCCGCGATCTCGATCCCGGCGCGCATCTGGAGCTTGGCCGGGTGCTGGCGGCGCTGCGGGATGAAAGCGTGCTGATCGTCGGCAGCGGCATGAGCTTCCACAACATGCGTGGCTATGGCGATGCTCGCTTCACGCCGGTCTCGGCCGAGTTCGACGACTGGCTGACCAACGCGGTGGAAAGTCCGCCCGCGCGGCGCGACGCCCTGTTGCGAGACTGGATGCAAGCGCCCCACGCAAAGTTATGCCATCCGGCGGGCGGCGAAGAGCATCTGATCCCGCTGCTGGTGGCCGCCGGCGCCGGTGACGAGTCACCCGGCCGCAAGGTCTATGCCGAGCGCATCATGGAAACCACGATCTCAGCATTTCGCTTCGGCTGAACGGCCGAGACATAAGGAGAAAGCCAATGATCATCGATCTTTCAGGAAAGCGGGCCATCGTCACCGGGGGGACCGGGGGCATCGGCCTCGCGATCGCGGCCGGCCTTGCGAAGGCCGGTGCGCGGGTCGTCATCACCGGGCGAGAGCAAGGCCGCGTCGATGCCGCGCTGGGGCGGCTGCGCGAAGCCACCGGTCGCGATGATGTTGCCGGGGTGGTCGCCGATGTCGGTGCCGCGCGCGGCTGCGAGGCGTTGATCGCGGCGGAGCCGCAGGCGGACATCCTGGTCAACAACCTCGGTATCTATGGCGCGCGGGAATTCTTCGAGATCGACGATGCGCTCTGGAACGAGTTCTTCGAGGTCAATGTCCTCAGCGGCGCCCGGCTGGCTCGCCATTACGCCGGGGGCATGCGCGACCGTGGCTGGGGACGCATCCAGTTCATCTCCAGCGAATCCGCGCTGAACATCCCCACGGAGATGGTCCACTACGGCGTCAGCAAGGCGGCGGTGCAAGGCCTGTCGCGCGGGCTGGCGAAAGTGCTGGCGGGCAGCGGAGTCACGGTCAACACCATCCTGCCGGGACCGACGCGCACCGAAGGCGCGGTGACGATGATGGCCGATCTGGCCGCCGAGCGCGGCGTTTCGCCATCGGAAATGGAGTCGCTGTTCCTTGAGGAGAACCGCCCTTCCACCCTGTTGCGGCGCTTCGCTACTCCGGAGGAGGTCGCCAACCTCTGCGTCTACGCCGCCTCGCCACAGGCCAGCGCCACGACTGGCGCAGCCCTGCGCGTGGAGGGCGGCATCGTCGAGAGCATCGCCTGAGGTTTCCCGACCCAAGGAAAAGCTCGTTTAGAGAACGGCAACCGGCTTGCCCATCATCGCGAATTGAGAGACAGGAGCATCAGGTGACGCGCGATTCCAAAGAACGCTACGGCCGCATTTCCCGGTTTCTTCATTGGGGCATGGCCCTTCTGATCGGCTGGCAGTTGTTGAAGATCTTCGACCGCGTTGCCGATGGCGAGCACTGGATTGGCCAGACGCTGGTGCCTTGGCACGTTTCCATCGGCACGTTGCTGTTGCTGCTGATCGCGTTGCGAACCGTCTGGGCGGTGAGGCAGAAAGGCAGCCGCCCTGAACAGGACCCGGCCACGGCCTTCCTGGTCAGGATCGGCCATTCCCTCCTCTATGTGGGCATGGCGTTGATGCCGATCACCGGCATCCTCACCATGCTGGGCGGCGGTCATGGCTGGTCTGCTTTCGGTATCGAGCTGGTCGCCGAGGGCGGCAAGATTCCGTGGATGGCCAGTCTGGGCAGTCTCCATTCGCCGATCGCCTGGTCGTTGCTCATCCTGATCGTCGGCCATAGCGGCATTGCCTTGCTGCACCACTTCTTCAGGAAGGACGATGTCCTGCGGCGGATGGTGTGAGGCCGTCGGAACGATTGGCGCCCCGTCGCCGAGGGTCCAGGGGTCGCCGACGGTCCAGGGACTGTCGCAAAGGCGGTTGCGGCGGCGCGGTGATCTCGCCTAAGCTGCGCCCGATGGTTCCGCCAATTCGATTGAGCGGCGGATTAAATGGGAACACGGTGAGGCGTACCCTATAGGGACCGAAACCGTGGCTGCCCCCGCAACTGTGAGCGGCGAGCGACACCCGACAAGCCACTGGCCCGACTTTGGGGCCGGGAAGGCGGAGTGGAGCGGCGACCTGCGAGCCAGGAGACCTGCCATCGGGATTCTTACTCACGCCGGGCGGGGTTGCCCGGAAGGGCAGGGTGGCGTGGCGGCTTTTCCGCGCCGTGCAGATGTCTTTCCGGCTGAGCCTCTCCAGGAGGATCATAGGCAGTTGGAGGACTTCATGCAGACGGCAGCAACTACACAGACTCAGGCCACACAGACTGGGGCAAGCATTTCCCAGAGCCGGCGCGGCATTGCGGCGGCGACTCTTTTCTTCGGGCTCGGCCTGGTCTTCCTGACCGGCTTCTCCCACATGGATGCCGCCCACAATGCGGCGCACGACACGCGCCACGCCCTCGCGTTCCCCTGCCACTGAAGCCCGGGAAGCGAGATAGCGCAATGTTGAACCGCATTCTCTGGGCCGCCCTGGTCGCCGGCATCGTCGGCGGCCTCGCGACGGCGGTGCTGCAGCACTTCACCACCACTCCGCTCATCCTCGAGGCCGAGCTCTACGAAGGCGGCGAGCCCGCTGCTGCGGCGGCGGCCGCGCAGCTCGATGGCGTCACCTTCGGTGGCGCGCGCCTCGTGCTGGTTCACGGCGGCAGCGACCACGCCGAGGACGGCGGGGAAGCTTGGGCGCCGGCCGACGGCATCGAGCGCACGCTCTATACCTCGGTCGCCACCATCGGCACCGCCTTCGGCTTCGCGCTCATCTTGCTGTCGGCGATGATCCTGGCGAACGTGCGCATCACCGCGCGGACCGGCCTGCTGTGGGGCCTCGCCGGCTTCGCTGCGGCGGGCCTGGCGCCGGCGCTGGGGCTCGCCCCGGAGCTGCCCG
>DATCXZ010000249.1:0-4949 GCA_036570545.1 Kiloniellaceae bacterium | reverse complement strand
CCTGTCCGCGCCGCCAGCGCCCGCGCCGCCCGCAGCACCAGGTTGTCGTTCCCGGGAGCCGCGAGCGCGGCGGCGAAAGGGCCGTCGAGGGCGAGGCTCAGTCCTTCGGCCGGGCGCAGGTGCAGCACGTCGCCGACCTCGGCGAAGGCAACGAGACTTTCCAGCGTGTGATAGCCGTCCGCCCGCCGCCCGGTGATCTGCAGGGTCAGGTTCACCTTGGCCCGCGCCTGCTCGGCGACGGCCGCGCCGAGGGCGGCGTCGCGACCGACCGACACGCCAGGCACCGGGGCTATATGTTTTCCGGCGGAATGGTCACGCCTTCCTCGAGCTTCTTCTCGATGAGCGGCACCTGGTCTTCCTTGGGGTCGAGGCTGAGCGCGCGGTGCCACTGGAAGCGCGCCTCGTGGCGGCGACCCACCTGCCACAGCGCATCGCCGAGATGGTCGTTGATGGTGGGGTCCTGCGGCCGTAACGCAACGGCGCGCTCGAGTTGCACCACCGCCTCGTCGAAGCGGCCGAGGCGGTAGTAGACCCAGCCGAGACTATCGACGATGTAGCCGTCGCGCGGACGCAGCTTCACCGCGCGCACCAGCATGGACTCCGCCTCGTCGAGGTTCTGCTTCTTCTCGACCCAGGAATAGGCGAGGTAGTTCATCACATAGGGCTGCTCCGGCTGCAGGCCGAGCGCATGCTTGAAGTCCGCTTCGGCGCGCAGCCATTCGCCGGAACGCTCCAGCGCGATACCGCGGAAATAGAGCAGCGACCAGTGGTGCGGCCCGATCTCGCCCTGGCGCTCAAGCCGCTCGACGGCGCCGTCGTAGGCCTCAACCGCCTCCTCGAAGCGCTCCTCGGAGCGCAGCAGGTCACCCTTGCGCGACAGCGGCTCGTAGGACTCCGGCCGCTGCGCGGCCAAGCGATCGAACTCGGCCAGCGCCTGCTCGGTCTCGCCCATCACCTGCAACTCGTCGGCAATGCGCAGGCGCACGATCCAGCTCAGCGCCGAGTCTTCCGGCACCGCGCGGTAGGCGGCAATGGCGTCGGCACTGCGCTCCTGCTTCTGCAGGATCTCGCCGAGCAGCACCTGCGCCAGGACAAAGTCCGGCTTCAGCACCAGCGCCTGGTGCAGATGGATGAGCGCGGCGTCGTCGGCCTGCTCCTGGCTCAGCAGGCCCGCGAGGTTGAACAGCACCTCAGCCATGCCGTCGGTAGCGGACTGCACCTCCACGGGGCTTTCGCCACCCTGCTGCGCGCGATCCAGCATCGGCACCAGGATCTCGGCACCGGGCGCGCTATCGACATATTCGCGGTAGAGCGCGATGGCGCGGTCACGCTGGCCGTTGCGCTCGAAGAAGCTGCCGGCCAGCCAGGTGATGCGCAGGGTCGGCCGGGTCGATTCGGCGAGCAGGCCCTCGAAGAGCTGCGCGGCGGCGTCGCGCCGGCCGGCGACGTCGTTGATGAGAGCGGCATGCAAGTCGTGCAGCACCCCGGTGCCGCCATCGCCCTGCAGCACGGCGAGCGTCTGCAGGCCGCCGTCGACATCGCCCTGCCCTGCCTTGATCCAGGCGTTGAGCAGTGGCAGCAGCACCTGGTCGAAACCCTGGCCGGGCAGCACCGCAAGCTGCGCCTCGGCGCCCTTGAGATCGCCCTGGCGTGCCGCCTCCACCGCCATCACCAGCACCGCCAGGCTGTGCTGCGGATTGATCTTGAGAACGCGCCCCGCAAGCTGCACGGCTTCCTCGTGCCGCCCGGTGGCCGCCGCCAACTGCAGGCTGGCGTAGAGCAGATCGGGATTGTCGGGATCGTAGGTCAGGGCCTGCAGCATGTAGTCGGCCGCGGCTTCAAGATCGCCATCGCTCTGCGCCACCAGGCCGGCCAGATAGGCACCGTAGGGAGAAGAGATCGGCGACGCCGACCCCTGCGGCGGCATATCCGCCTCGGCGAGCTGCGCGATCAGGTCGCCGTCGCTCGGCGGAGATTCGGCGCTGCAGGCGGCGGGCGCCATACCGACCGCCATGGCGAGAAGCGCCGATTTGGACCACCGGGTCCGGCGCAGGAGAAACACGATGATCGACAAAAGCAATCTCCCAGCGTAGCGCTGCGATGCCGCCGCCGGCGGTCGACGGAAGCCAAGGATGGGCCGGGCCAGTGTAGCCGACCGCTTCGAGCGGTCACAATGACCAGCTTGGGACCAGCTTGGGACCGGCCAAAGGGCCCGGAGCCGCGGGATCTGCGCCCGCCGCTACCGCTGCCGGCCCGCTTTCAACCGCGGCACCCCGGCTAAACATGGCCCGCCGCTGCCGGCCTGCAAGGAGGCGCCGGAGATCGTCACGAAGACTCACATGTTCGGGTAGTTGGGCCCGCCGCCGCCTTCCGGCGTGACCCAGACGATGTTCTGCGTCGGGTCCTTGATATCGCAGGTTTTGCAGTGGACGCAGTTCTGCGCGTTGATCTGCAGGCGTGGAGATCCGCCGTCGTCGTCGCGCACGATCTCGTAGACGCCGGCCGGGCAATAGCGCTGCGCCGGCTCGTCGTAGAACCTGAGGTTGTGCTCGACCGGAATGCGCGGGTCCTTCAGCGTCAGGTGGACCGGCTGGTCCTCCTCATGGTTGGTGTTGGAGATGAACACCGAGGAGAGCTTGTCGAAGGTGACGATGCCGTCGGGCTTCGGGTAGTCGATCTTCGGCATCTCAGCCGCCGGCTTCAGGCACTCGTGGTCCGCGTGCCGGTGATGCAGCGTCCAGGGCGCGCGGCCGCCGAAGACCTTCAGGTCCAGCCCGCCGTAGAGCATGGCACCATAGAGGCCCCACCTGCTGAAGGCGGGGCGGAAGTTGCGCGCCTTGTGGAGCTCCTCGTAGACCCACGACGACTCGACCTTGCGCGGCAAGGCCTCCAGAACCGCCGGCGCCTCGTTCTCTCCGGTCAGCGCCTCGAAGGCGGCCTCGGCGGCCAGCATGCCGGTCTTCATGGCATTGTGGCTGCCCTTGATCTTCGGGACGTTGAGGAAGCCGGCCGCGCAGCCGATCAGCGCGCCGCCGGGAAACACCAGCTTCGGCAGCGACTGCAGCCCGCCCTCGTTCAGCGCGCGGGCGCCGTAGGAGACGCGCTTGCCGCCTTCCAGCATCGGGCGGATCGCCGGGTGCGTCTTGAAGCGCTGCATCTCGTCGAACGGGGAGAGGTGCGGGTTGTCGTAGTCGAGGCCGATGACGTAGCCGATATAGGCCTGGTTGTTCTCCAGGTGATAGATGAAGGAGCCGCCCCAGGTGGTGCGGCTCATCGGCCAGCCGGCGGTGTGGATGACCGTGCCCGTCTTGTGCTTCGCGGGGTCGAGCTCCCAGAGCTCCTTGATGCCGATGCCGTAGGTCTGCGGGTCGGCGCCCTCACGCAGGGCAAAGCGCGCCTCGAGCTGGCGCGTCAGCGAGCCGCGACAGCCTTCGCCGAAGAAGGTGTAGCGGCCGTGCAGCTCCATGCCCGGCTGGTAGCTGTCCTTGTGCGAGCCGTCGCGCGCCACGCCCAAATCGCCGGTGGCGACGCCCTTCACGCGGCCGTCCTCGTGGTAGAGCACCTCGGCGGCGGCGAAGCCCGGATAGATCTCGGCGCCTAGCGCCTCTGCCTGCTCTGCCAGCCAGCGGCAGACGTTGCCGAGCGAGACCACGTAGTTGCCGTGGTTGTGCATCTGCGCCGGCAGCATCCACACCGGCATCGAAATGCTTCCCTTTTCCGACAGCAACAGGAACTTCTCCTCGCTGACCGGCGCGTTCAGCGGCGCGCCCTTCTCCTGCCAGTCGGGGATCAGCTCGTTCAGCGCCCGCGGCTCCAGCACCGCGCCGGAGAGGATGTGGGCGCCGACTTCCGAGCCCTTCTCGAGAACGCAGACGGTGATCTCCTTGCCGCTCTCGGCCGAAAGCTGGCGCAGTCGGATGGCCGCCGCCAGACCGGCCGGGCCGGCGCCGACGATGACCACGTCGTATTGCATCGATTCGCGTTCCAAGATCCCTCTCTGACTCTTCGCCGGCCGCTGTTGTTTCGGGTCCCTGCGGACCCCCTGTCGTTTCGGGTCCCTGCGGACCCCCTGTCGTTTCGGGTTCCTGCGGACCCGCCGCCCTTCATAGTACAGGCGGTGCTTTGCGGCCAAGCCCAGCAGGCGCGCCGCTGTTTCGCCTGGAACCGCCGCTTTTGCCGCCGGAGCGGTCGCGATCTTCGCGGAATCTTCACCTTTTCCGGCGAGGGTAGCGGGGTAGGAGGCCGCAGAGAACCATGGTTGCCCAGGCTATCCACGATACCGACGTCGAGCCGGCGCGCGAGAACGCCCCGAGCGAATTGGACGACCTGACCCATGCCGAGATGTGCATGCTGTATCGCGAGTCCGCCGATTCGATCCGCTTCGCCAAGGCGCATCAGTGGAAGTCGCTGGGCGCCACCCTGGTGGTCTTCGCCGGCATGGTCACGCTGGCCCGGCTGACGCCCGCCAATGCCACCCTGACCAACCTGATCATCGCCATCAGCTTCCTCAGCAGCAGCGCCGTCATCTACATGCTGGTGCTCTACCAGGCGTGGCAGAATACCGAGCGCGAGAAGCTGCGCGACATCTCCAGCCACTTCTCCAGCTTTTCCCAGCACACCCGCGCGATCAAATCGTCGCGCGAGGCCAACGTGCACCGCTACACGCTGCTGGGCTTCATGATCGTCGCCGTCCTGCTGGCCAACCTTCTGCTGGTGCTCACCGTCTCGCCGCTCTACCGCTAGCCGCTTTCTGGGGAGGCGGCGGCGCGATAAGCTGGCGCCATGACTCCCGACCACCCCCACCGCGCGCTGCTCGAGGCCCTGAAGTGGCAGATCGACGCCGGTGCCGACGAGGCCATCGGCGCGGAGCCGCTCGACCGCCTGGCCCCCGGCCACCGGGCTGGACCTGCCGCGGCGCCGCGCGGCGGCCTCTCGGAGACCCAGGCAAC
>DATCXZ010000248.1:0-7989 GCA_036570545.1 Kiloniellaceae bacterium | reverse complement strand
TGGAGCTGGTCGGCCATCGCCGGCACGTTCACGAAGGTGCCGCGGCCGACCTCCCCGGAGGTGAGGCCGCGCCGCTCGGCCTCCCCATAGGCCCGGCTCACCGTGCCGACGGTGACCCCAAGGCGCCAGGCGAGGTCGCGGTGGGTTGGCAGGCGGTCGCCGGCCTTCAGCCGCCCGGCGGCGATGTCGCGGGCGAGGGCGTCGGCAATGGCGAGGTAGCGCGGGCCCTCTGCTTCCAGGGTCGGAGTCCATTTTGTCATCGAGACAATGTAACAATTGACCTCGTGCGGCAGCAACAACTAAGACAAGTCCGGGGAGGCAATGGTGACAATTTCCTCATCCGGAGAAATGTAATGGTGACAATGCTGAAAGCCGCGCCCACGCTGCCGCGCCGCAGCCGGTCCATCACCGGCAGCCGCTGGGACCTGCTCGGCCTCGGCCGGCGGGTCTGGCAGTGGCTGGCGGGCCGGCTGATCCTGTGGCAAAAGCGCCTGCGCGACCGCGAGGCCCTCGCCACCATGAGCGTCTGGCAGCTTTCCGATATCGGCCTCTGCCGCGAAGACGCCCTGCGCGAGGCTGAGAAGCCGTTCTGGCGCCGCTAAAGAGAGGAAGCATGCCCGAGATCGCGATCTACCAGGTCGACGCCTTCACCGACCGGCCCTTTGCCGGCAACCCGGCGGCCGTCTGTCCGCTGGAGGCCTGGTTGCCGGACGCGATGCTGCAGGCCATCGCGGCGGAGAACAACCTGGCGGAGACGGCCTTCTTCGTGCCCCAAAACGGGACTGGGGAGGGCGACTACCGTCTGCGCTGGTTCACCCCGGCGGTCGAGGTGCCGCTCTGCGGCCACGCCACCCTCGCCAGCGCCTACGTCATCGCCCGCCACATCGACCCGCAGATGGAGAAGGTGGTGTTCCACTCGGCGAGCGGACCGCTCACGGTGACGCGCGCCGGCGACGTCTTCACGCTCGACTTCCCGAGCGACCCGCCGGCGTCCTTCGAGGACAGGGGCGCGGTGGCCGCTGCCCTCGGCAGCGTGCCGCGCGAAGTGCTGAAGCCGGCGAAGCAGGGCGGCAAGCTGCTGGCGCTGCTCGCCAGCGAGGCCGAGGTGCGCGGCGCCGAGCCCGACATGGAGAGGGTGAAAGCCCTGCCCGGCGACGGCCTCATCATCACCGCGCGTGGCGAGACCGTGGACTTCGTCTCGCGCTACTTCGCGCCCCATGCCGGCATCCCGGAGGACCCGGTCACGGGCTCGGCGCACGTGGTGCTGACGCCGTTCTGGTCGGCCCGGCTCGGCAAGAAGATCCTGCGGGCGCGGCAGGTCTCGGCACGCGGCGGCGACCTCACCGTCGAGGACAGGGGTGCGCGCACCCTGATTTCCGGCAAAGCCGCCCCCTATCTCGAAGGCCGCATCCGCGTGTAGACTGGCCGCCGTTTCCACCTCCTGCACGAGGAGACGGCATGACCAAGCGCACCACGATTCCCGCGCTCGATCCGGCGACTGTCGAGGTCCGCAAAGGCTCGTCCTATCCGGAGCCCTGGCGCACGGCCTGCGGCGAGCGGGAGAAGCGGGCGCTGGGCGATGCGCTGGGCCTCAATGCCTTCGGCGTGAACCTGGTACGCCTGCCGCCAGGCGCGCCCTCCTCGCAGCGCCACTGGCACAGCCATGAAGACGAGTTCGTCTATGTGCTCGAAGGCGAGCTCACCCTCGTCACCGACGCCGGCGAGCAGCTTTTGAAGCCCGGCATGGCCGCCGGCTTCCCCGCCGGCAAGGGCGACGGCCATCACATGGTGAACAAGAGCAAGGCCTGGGCGGTCTATCTGGAGGTCGGCAACCGCTCGCTGGAGGATGAGGTCGTCTACCCGGACATCGACCTTGCCCTGACCGCGGCCCGCCACGGCAAGCAGCACTACACCAAGAAGAACGGCGAGCCCTACTGAGGCGCCGTCCATCCCCCTCTTTTCAACAGCAGCAGAGGCGCTTGCGGTGCAGGAACGCTACTTCGACGACTTCGAGCCGGGCCAGACCTTCGACAGCAAGGGCGTCACCCTCAGCGAGTCGCAGATACTCGACTTTGCAATGCTCTACGATCCGCAGCCCTTCCACCTCGACAAGGAGGCCGCCGCGGAGGGCCCCTTCAACGGCCTCATCGCCTCCGGCTTCCAGACCCTGGCCGTCGCGTTCCGCATCTTCTACCAGGCCAACGTCATCAACGCCTGCTCGATGGGCTCGCCAGGCCTGGACGAGCTGCGCTGGCTGCGGCCCGTGCGCCCCGGCGACACGCTGAAGGTGACAGCGACGGTGCGCGAGAAGCGCCCCTCGAAGTCGAAGCCCGACCGCGGCACCCTCCTCATGGACTACGTGGTGACGAACCAGCAGGCCGAGCCGGTGATGACCTTCACGGCGATCCATATTCTGGCAAGGAAGGCGGGATAGCAGCGCCAGTTGTATCAGGGCCAAATTTGGTCTAAATTTGGTCTGGCAAAACAGGAGGTTGGGCCGATGAAGTTTTCCAATCAGATCAAGCCGATCAGCTACCTGAAGGCCAACGCTGCGAAGGTCGTGGAGGGGCTGGCCGAGTCAGGCGAGCCGATGGTGATCACGCAGAACGGTGAGGCCAAGGCAGTGATTCAGGACGTGAGAAGTTATGAGCAGACGCAGGAAACCCTCGCCCTCCTCAAGATTCTCGCGCTCGGCAACCGGCAGGTCGAAGAGGGACGTATCCATACGGCCACAGATGCGATTGCTTCCCTGCGCAAGAAGTATGCTGACTGATGCCTTTCGGCGTTGTCCTCACAGACGATGCCTTGCGTGACCTCGACGACACCTGCGGCTATATCGCGCAACACGATACGAGCAAGAGCGCGGCCTATGTTCTCGAACGCATCGAAAAGGCGCTGGTCGACCTTGCCGAGTTTCCGGAGCGCGGGCGCCATCCTCGCGAGCTTGCCGACCTCGGCATCACCGAGTTTCGCGAGATCTTCTTCAAGCCCTACCGGCTGGTCTATCGCGTCGAGCAGCGGCGTGTGGTCGTCTATCTGATTGCCGATGGCCGCCGTGACATGCAGAGCCTCTTGATCCGGCGGCTCTTGAATCCGTAGGCCTGTGCGCCTCGGCGACACACTGCTGCGTGCCGCATGATAGATGGATGCGCGGATTAAGTCCGCGCATGACAGGGGTGGTGGAGGCGAGACCGATTGAACCCTGCGGGCCGCACGCCAGATTGTCACCTCGGACTTGACCCGAAGGCCCATGGTTTCGCTTCTCGCTTTTCTGACCCTTTGATCAGGTTCTTCAAAAGCGACGCTTTCACTCCCGAAAGCGGCGGATCGATAATTGACGCGGTGCAGCATGGTGCTAGTATCCGGCCCGCGCGCCCCGGCGATGGGGCGCCGATTCTCCCGACCCTCTGAAGGAGCAGCCTTATGTCCGCCGTCCGCCCGGCCAGCCGGCCTGGGAACCCTTGCTTTTCCTCGGGACCCTGCGCGAAGCGCCCCGGTTGGTCCCTGGGCTCTCTGAGCGAGGCGGCGGTCGGTCGATCTCACAGGGCCAAGCCCGGCAAGACCAAGCTGGCCGAGGTCATCGAGCGCTCCAAGAAGATCCTCGGCATGCCGGAAGGCTACCGCCTCGGCATCGTGCCGGCCTCCGACACCGGCGCCGTCGAGCTGGCGCTATGGTCGCTGCTCGGGCCGCGCGGCGTCGACGTGCTGACGTGGGAGAGCTTCGGCGAGGGCTGGGCGACCGATGTTGCCAAGCAACTGAAGCTCTCTGACCTGCGGGTGCTGAAGGCGGGCTACGGCGCGCTGCCGGACCTCGGGCAGGTGGATTTCTCCCGCGACGTGGTGTTCACCTGGAACGGCACCACCTCGGGCGTGAGGGTGCCCTCGGGCGACTGGATCGCCGATGGTCGCGACGGCCTCACCCTCTGCGACGCGACCTCGGCGGCCTTCGCCATGGACCTGCCGTGGCAGAAGCTCGACGTGGTCACCTGGTCCTGGCAGAAGGTGCTGGGCGGCGAGGCGGCGCACGGCATGCTGGCGCTCTCGCCGCGCGCGGTGGAACGCCTGGAGAGCCACGTGCCGGACTGGCCGCTGCCGAAGATCTTCCGGCTCACCAAGGGCGGCAAGCTCATCGAGGGCGTGTTCAAGGGCGAGACCATCAACACCCCCTCCATGCTGGCGGTGGAAGATGCCCTCGACGGGTTGAAGTGGGCCGAGAGCATCGGCGGCCTGAAGGCGCTGATCCAGCGCTCCGAGAAGAATCTGAAGACCGTCGCCGACTGGGCCGCGTCTTCCGGCTGGGCCGACTTTCTGGCCGAGCGACCGGAGACGCGCTCCTGCACCTCGATCTGCCTGAAGATCGTCGATCCCTGGTTCCGCTCGCTCGATGCCGAGGCGCAGGCCGCTGCGGCCAAGCGCATCGCCGCCCTGCTGGAGCAGGAGGGCGTCGCCTACGACATCGGCAGCTACCGCGACGCGCCGGTGGGCCTTCGTCTCTGGGGCGGCGCCACGGTGGAGCCGTCCGATATGGCGGCGCTGCTGCCCTGGCTCGACTGGGCCTGGGGCGCCGTGAAGTCGGAGAAGGCCGCCGCCTGAGGCGCATTCCCATCGCAAGTGAGACCAACCGCGGCCGCTGCAGGTTCAGGCGCCGCGAGCAGAAGGCTTTAAGACATGCCCAAGGTACTGATTTCGGATGAGCTGAGCGACCGCGCGGCGGAAATCTTCCGCGAGCGCGGCGTCGAGGTGGACGTGAAGACCGGCCTGAAGCCGGACGAGCTGAAAGCCATCATCGGCGAGTACGACGGCCTCGCCATCCGCTCCGCGACGAAGGTGACCGCGGAGATCGTCGCTGCCGCCGACCGGCTGAAGGTCGTCGGCCGCGCCGGCATCGGCGTAGACAACGTCGACATTCCCGCCGCCACCGGGCGCGGCATCGTGGTGATGAACACGCCCGACGGCAACTCCATCACCACCGCCGAGCACACCATCGCGCTGATGCTCTCGCTGGCGCGCCAGATCCCCGCCGCGGACCGCTCGACGCAGGCCGGCAAGTGGGAGAAGTCGCGCTTCATGGGCATGGAGTTGACCGGCAAGACGCTGGGCGTCATCGGTTGCGGCAACATCGGCGCCATCGTCGCCGACCGCGCCCAGGGCCTGAAGATGCACGTCATCGCCTACGACCCCTTCCTGTCGCCGGACCGCGCGCGCGACCTCAACGTCGAGAAGGTGGAGCTGGACGCCCTGCTGGCGCGCGCCGACGTCATCACCCTGCATGTGCCGATGACCGACCAGGCCCGCGGCATGATCGACGCGAAGGCGCTCGCGAAGACCAAGCGTGGCGTGCGCATCATCAACTGCGCGCGCGGCGGCCTGGTGGTGGAAGAGGACCTCAAGGCGGCCATCGAGTCGGGCCATGTCGCCGGCGCGGCGCTCGACGTCTTCACCGTCGAGCCGGCCAAGCAGAACGTGCTGTTCGGGCTCGACGCGGTCGTCGCCACACCGCACCTCGGCGCCTCGACGACGGAGGCGCAGGAGAAGGTGGCGTTGCAGATCGCCGAGCAGATGTCGGCCTACCTGACGAGCGGTGCGATCACCAATGCGCTCAACATGCCCTCGCTGACCGCCGAGGAGGCCAAGCGCCTGAAGCCTTACATGCAGCTCGCCGAGCAGCTCGGCAGCTTCGCAGGGCAGCTCACCCACACCGGCCTGTCGCAGGTGACCATCGAGTACGAGGGCCACGTCGCCGACTTCAACACCCGGCCGCTCACCCAGGTAGCGCTCTGCGGCCTGCTGACGCCGATGCTCGACACGGTGAACATGGTCAACGCGCCGGTGGTGGCGCGCGAGCGAGACATCGCCGTCTCGGAGGTGAAGCACGAGCGCGACTGCGACTACCAGACGCTCATCCGCCTCACCGTGACCAGCGAGCGCGGGCCGCGCAGCGTCGCCGGCACCCTGTTTGGCGGCACCAAGCCCCGCGTGGTCGATATCAGGGGCATCTCCGTCGAGGCTCCCCTGACGCCGCACATGCTCTACATCACCAACGAGGACAAGCCCGGTTTCATCGGCGCGCTGGGCACCACGCTGGGCGCCGCCGGCGTGAACATCGCCACCTTCCACCTGGGCCGCGCGGCGCAGGGACAGGACGCTATCGCCCTGCTGGAGCTGGATGCGCCGATCGATGCCGAGACGCTGGAGAAGGTGCGGGCGCTGCCGCATACCAAGCAGGCCGAGGCGTTGCGGTTCTAAACCACGACGGCCGCGCGGTGCGGCTGTACCGGTGAAGATACCCCCGTTACACACACTGCTGTCGTCCCGGGGCTTGTCCCCGGGGTCCATTGGCATAGCCCATGACGATGCCCTACGACGCTTGCGTCCTCGTCAGCAGTCGATGAAACGGTGAGGGCATTGGGTCCCGGCAACGAGTGCCGGGACGACAGACTGGGGTGTTGCGAGGGTGAACCTCTCCTGCATGAGATGCGCGAATTCAGTGGATCGCCGAGGAGAAGGGGCGCGCGAAGCAGGAGGGCGAGGGGCTATTGCTCCGCTGCGAGACGCCGATGCGCCAGCGTGGCGATGCGGCGCACGGCGACCATGGAGAGGATGACGGCGGTAATGAAGACGTAGAGGCCGGCGTGGATCTCCACGTCGGAGATGAGCGACAGCTTGATCACCACCACCAGCATGGCGGCGACGAAGACGTCGAGCATCGACCAGCGTCCGATCGCCTCGATCCAGCCGAGCAGGCGGCGCACCCTGGCATCGTCGACGCGCAGCCAGGCCCAGGCGAGCCAGGCGACGGCGAGCTTGCCGACCGGCAGCACCACGGTGAACAGCACGATGACCAGGAAGAGCGCGACGTCGCCGCTCTCCAGCAGGCGCAAGGCGCCGGTCAGGATCGAGACCTCGTCGTAGAACACCAGCAGGGTGCGCACGGTCATCACCGGCAGCAGCCAGCCGGCGAGCAGCGCCGCGGCGGCGGCGAGCAGCAAGGGGCCGAGCAGGCGGTCGGCGCCGCGACTCTCGGCGGCAAGCGTGCCGGGGGCGGCGAAGAGGCGGGAACCGGAGATCAGGGGAAAGCGCAAGGGCGGAGCGGGCTCGGAAATGGACGGCGATGCGACAGCAGTCTACAGAGGGAAGTCCCGGGCGGCCAGCCGCAAGCGCTTGATACGGCTGGCTTTCCCCAAGCAGGTGCGCGGCACGGGCCGGATTTCCGTTTGCCCCCTGCGGTGAAGGCTGCTAACAGAGGGCGGAAGCGGCGCCTGCCCGCTTCCATGCCCTGCCCACCAACCTGGGCCCATGGAACCGGACCGCAGCTCTCCGACCACCCGACATGACCGAACGCGCTGAAAGAGGCCTCTTACCGGCCGGCCTGCAAGATGTGCTGCCGCCGCTCGCCGCCCACGAGTCGGCGGTGGTGGAACGGCTCATCGCCTGTTTTCAGGCGCAGGGCTACGAGCGCGTGAAGCCACCGCTGCTGGAGTTCGAGGAGGCGCTGCTGACCGGCGCCGGCACGGCGGTGGCGAGCCAGACTTTCCGCCTGATGGACCCGGTGAGCCAGCGCATGATGGGCCTGCGCGCCGACATGACGCCGCAGGTCGCGCGCATCGCCACCACGCGGCTGAAGAAGGCGCCGCGGCCGCTGCGCCTCTGCTACGGCGGCCAGGTGCTGCAGGTGCGCGGCAGCCAGCTCCGGCCAGAGCGCCAGTTTGCCCAGGCCGGCATCGAGCTGATCGGTGCGCCGGAGGGAGCCGGCGATGCCGAGGCGGTGCTGCTCGCCATCGAGGCGCTGGCGGCGGTCGGCGTGCAGGACATCTCGGTCGATCTCAACACGCCGCCGCTGGTGGGCGCGCTCGCCAGGGAGCTCGGCCTTGCGGCCGGGCAGGTGGCCGAGCTGCGCCTCGCGCTCGACCACAAGGACGCAGCGGCGGTGCGCGATCTCGCCGGCCGCCACGACGAATTGTTCCAGGCCCTGCTGCGCACGACGGGTCC
>DATCXZ010000247.1:0-9185 GCA_036570545.1 Kiloniellaceae bacterium | reverse complement strand
TTCGCCGCGAGGCCGAGGCACGCCGCCGCCGCCTGGCCGACATCGAGACCGAGCGGCAGTCCTGGGCGCGCCGCGCCGACGAGGCCAAGACCCATCTGGCCGAGTTGGAGGAGCGCCTGGCGGCGACCGCAGCCGAGATCGAGACTCTGGCCGGCATCCCGGTGGCGCTGGCGGAAAAGCGCGCGGCACTCTCCGAGCTGATCGATGCTGCCGAGGCGCGCCGCCGCGCCGCTGCCGACACGCTGGCCCAGGGCGAGACGCGGCTCGGCGAGGCCGACAAGGCGCTGAAGGCGGCGGAAGCCCGCCTCACCAATGCCCGCGAGAACCGCATCCGCGCCGAGGGCGCGGTGTCCCAGACGCGCCAGGCCCTCGAGACGGTGGTGGCGCGAGTACGCGAGAAGCTCGATTGCGCGCTCGACGACGTGCTCGAGGCGGCGGAGATCGGTGAGGGCCAGGAGCTGCCGCCGCGCGAGGAGGTAGAGGCCAAGCTCGCTCGCCTGGTCCGCGAGCGCGACAACATGGGCGCGGTCAACCTGCGCGCCGAGGTGGAGGCCCGCGAGCTCGACGAGCAGATCGTCGGCATGCAGTCGGAGCGCAGCGACCTGGTGAACGCCATCGCCCGCCTGCGCCAGGGCATCGCCAGCCTGAACCGCGAGGGAAGAGAACGCCTCCTGGCGGCCTTCGAGGCGGTGAACACCCACTTCCAGGAGCTCTTCGTGCGCCTCTTCGGCGGCGGCCGGGCGCACCTGAAGCTCACCGAATCCGAGGATCCGCTGGCCGCCGGCCTGGAGATCATGGCGAGCCCGCCGGGCAAGCGCCTGCAGGTCATGTCGCTGCTGTCGGGCGGCGAGCAGGCGCTGACGGCGCTCGCCCTGCTGTTCGGCGTGTTCCTCACCAATCCGGCGCCGATCTGCGTGCTGGACGAGGTGGACGCGCCGCTGGACGACGCCAACGTCGACCGCTTCTGCTCGCTGGTCGACGAGCTGACCAAGGCGACCGGCACCCGCTTCCTGGTCATCACCCACCACCGCATGACCATGGCCCGGGTGCACCGCCTGTTCGGCGTCACCATGGCCGAGCGCGGCGTCAGCCAGCTCGTCTCGGTCGACCTCGAGGCCGCCGCGACCCTGCGCGAGAGCGCCTAGATCGGATCGCTGAAGACGATTCCATCCGACCCTGATCTGCTCTAGCGGGGCGGGCTTGCCGCAGCGCGGCATAACCCCCTCTCCCTCCCCCGGAAAAGCCCTCGAACCCGCGCGATTCGTGGGTTTCTTCGCCTTGACAGGCCGGGGGAGTCTTCATACTGTGCGCGCGAATTCAGCTCAGGCCACAGTCGATCCTCGGGGAGACATCGGGCATCGGGCGGGGGACAAGAAGGCGGCTTATGAAAGACGACCCTCCCCTGCCATCCCTCGCAAAGCTGGACGAAAAACTCCGCGCGGCCGAGGCCAAGCGGCGCAAGACGAAGACGCGCTCCGAGATACAGGGGCAGGGATTGGGCTTCGCCTTGCGGATCGGGGTGGAGATCGTTGCGGCGCTGATCGTCGGCGTCGGCATCGGGCTCCTGCTCGATTGGTGGCTGGGAACCAAGCCATGGTTCCTGCTGCTGTTTTTCGTGCTCGGCGCGGCGGCGGGATTCATGAACGTCTTCCGGGTCGTCGGGGGACTGGGCGGTCAGGTCGGCTACCGCCGGGCGGAGAAGCCGAAGGACGAAGCCTCCGGAGAGCCCGGCAAAGACAGCCGGACCGACGGGTAGACGGGACGATAAGGGTTAGAGAATGGCTGAAGCCGGCGGCATGCACAGTCCCCTCGAGCAGTTCGAGATCAAGAGCCTCTTCGCGGCGGGGGAGCATGGGGAGGTTGGCGCCCTCACCTTCACCAACTCATCGCTGACGATGGTGGCCGCGATGGTGCTGGTTTCGGCGTTCCTCATCCTCGGCATGCGCCGCGGCGCCCTGGTTCCCGGGCGCATGCAGAGCCTCGCCGAGCTGTCCTACGAGTTCGTCGCCGGACTAATCTCGGATACCGTCGGCAGCCAAGGCCGCCGCTACTTCCCGCTCATCTTCACCCTCTTCATGTTCATCCTGTTCGGCAACCTGCTCGGCATGCTGCCCTACAGCTTCACCTTCACCAGCCACATCATCGTCACCTTCGCGCTGGCGCTGCTGGTGTTCATCGGGGTGACGATCCTGGCCATCGTGAAGCACGGGCTGCACTTTTTCACGTTCTTCGTGCCGCCGGGTGCGCCGATCGCCATGTGGCCGCTGCTGATCCCGATCGAGGTGATCTCCTACCTCTCGCGCCCGATCAGCCTTTCCGTCCGACTCTTCGCCAACATGCTGGCCGGCCACACCCTGCTGAAGGTGATCGCCGGTTTCATCGGCCTGCTCGGCGTGTTCGGCATCCTGCCCTTCGCGCTGGTCGTGGCGCTGACCGGTCTGGAGATCCTCATCGCTTTCCTCCAGGCCTACGTCTTCGCCATCCTGACCTGCCTCTACCTCAACGACGCCCTGCACTTGCACTGATTGGGCACCTGCACTGATCCCCGGAGCTTGATCAGGGCGCCTTTCCGTCAACCCGCTATCCAGCCTTCGTACTCAAAGGGAGCTTAACAATGGAACTCGAAGCCGCGAAAATGCTCGGCGCCGGCCTGGCCGTCATCGGCGTGATCGGCTCCGGTATCGGCATCGGCAGCATCTTCTCGTCGTTCATCGTGGCGGTCGGCCGCAACCCGGCGGCGCGTGGCGAGGTCTTCACCATGACCATGCTGGGCTTCGCGCTGGTGGAAGCCATCGCGCTGTTCGCGCTGGTCATCGCGCTGCTCATCCTGTTCGGCTAAGCGCCGGGGCGGGAAGGTTCGGCCGGCGGCAACCCTGCCGCCGGCGGTGCGCCCGCCGGCAACATCCCTGACAGAGTTGAGAGGACGCGGGCCATGCCCCAGCTCGATCCTGCCTTTTGGCCGACCCAGCTTTTCTGGCTGGCGATCACCTTCATCGCGCTCTACCTGGTCATCTGGCGCATCGCCTTGCCGCGCATCGCCGATGTGCTGGAGGCGAGGCAGCGCAAGCTCGACGACGACCTGAAGAAGGCCGCGGCCTTGAAGGACGAGGCCGCCGCCATTCTCGCCGAGTACGAGAAGATGCGGGCCACGGCTCAGGCCTCGGCGCACGAGGCGCTGCAGAAGGCGCAGGACGAGATGAAGGGCGAGGCCGAGCGCCAGGGCAAGGCGCTGGCAGCCAAGCTGTCGCAGCAGACCGAGGAGGCCGAGGCGCGCATCGCCACCGCCAAGACGGCCGCGCTGGCCAGCCTGGAAGGGATGGTGAACGAGGTGGTCGCCGCGGCCACCGAGAAGCTGATCGGCGTGAAGGCCGGCGACCAGGAAATCGCGCGCGCCGTGGGCAGCGTGATGGGAGGCAAGGGCTGATGCTGCACGATCCGACATTCTGGGTCGCCGTCGCCTTCGTCGTCTTCGCCGGCCTGATGGTCTGGAAGGCGCGCCAGCCCGTCCTCGATGGTCTCGACGCCCGCGCCGAGCGCATCCGCGCCGAGCTCGACGAGGCCCAGCGCCTGCGCGAGGAAGCGCAGAAGGCGCTGGCCGAATACAAGCGCAAGCAGCGCGATGCCGCCAAGGAGGCCGAGGATCTGCTGGCCAACGCCAAGCACGAGGCCGAGTTGCTGCGCCGCCAGGCCGCCGAAGATCTGAAAGAGACCCTGGCGCGTCGCGAGAAGGCTGCGATCGAGAAGATCGCCCAGGCCGAGACCCAGGCCCTGCAGGAGGTGCGCGCCCAGGCGGTCGACATCGCCATCGCGGCGACCGCCAAGCTGCTCTCCGACACCGTCGACCCGACCCGCGACCAGGCGATGGTCGACCAGGCCATCAAGGATCTCGGCCGCAAGCTGCACTGAGCGATCCACTTCAGTCTGGGAACGACAAAACGCCCGGTCCTCAGAACGAGGGCCGGGCGTTTTCGCATGCAGGCAGCGCTGCTTCTTAAGCCGTCACCCTTCGCAGATGTAGTGCAGCTTGTCGAAGCGCTGGCGCAGCGCCGCCACCTCCGGCGCGACCGCTTCCGGCGCGTCGGTGGTGAGCGCGCGCTTCATGAGGCGGGCGAGTTCAGGCACGCCGTCCTCGCCGACGCCCCAGCGCACCAGCTCCGGCGTGCCGATCCTGAGGCCGTTCACGTCTCCCGCGACCGGCGCGATCGGCAGGCCGATGCCGCAGGCGAGGAAGCCCGCCTCGCGCAGCTTTTTCGACGCGGCCTGGCCACCGCCCCAGGAAGCCGCCTCGACGGCGAACTGATGGGAGCGGGTGAAGCCCCTTTTCTGCGCGAACACCGGCAGGCCTTCGGCGTCGAGGGCGGTAGCGAAGGCCTGCGCGACCGCGATCATCTTCGCTGCGTAGGCGCGCCCATGCTCGCGCCAATCGAGGAGCGTGAGGGCGAGGGCGGCCGACTTGGCGGCATCGAAGTTGGCTGTGAGGCCCGGATAAGCGATGGCATCGAGCCGCTCGGCCAGCTCGGCGTCGTTGGTGACGATGAGCCCGCCAGCGGGGCCGCCGAGGCTCTTGTAGGTGCTCATGGTCATGAGGTGGGCGCCCTCGGCGAGCGGATCGCCCCAGGCGCCGCCGGCGATGATGCCGCATTGGTGCGCGGCATCGAAGAGGAGCTTCGCGCCCACGGCGTCGGCGATTTCCCGCACGGCGGCAACCGGATGCGGAAAGAGGTTGAGGCTGCCGCCTGTCGTGATGAGCTTGGGCCGGACTTCCTTCGCCAGCTTGCGCAGGGCGGCTAGATCCACCGTGTAGCCATCCGCATCGACCGGCGCCGGGTGCGTGGTGAGGCCGTAGAGGCCGGCGCAGCCGGCAGCGTGGTGCGTCACGTGGCCGCCGATGGCGGCCGGCGGCGCGATGATGGCGTCGCCCGGCCGGCAGGTCGCCATGAAGCCGTAGAGGTTGGCAAGCGCGCCGGAGGCGACGCGGATCTCGGCATGGCGCGCGCGGAACACCTCGGCCGCCAGCGCTGCCGCGATCACCTCGATCTCCTCGATGGCCTCGAGGCCCATCTCGTACTTGTCGCCGGGATAGCCGAGCGAGGGCCGAGAGCCAAGACCTGCCGCAAGCACCGCTTCGGCACGCGGGTTCATCACGTTGGTCGCCGGGTTGAGGTTGAAGCACTCGCGCTCATGGATGGCGCGGTTGCGCTCCACCAGGTCGTCGATGCGCTCGGCAATGTCCCGCGACGGCAAGGCTGCGGTCCGCTGCGCGAGTTCCTGGACGTAGGATTCGCAAACTTCCGGCACCCAGGACCGGCGGGCCAGTAAGGTCATATAGGAGGGCTCCCTGCTGTGCTGTGCAAGGAGAGCATTGATGGTGGGGAGAGCAAAGCGGAAATGGCGCTGCCGCCGTCGGGCTTTCCATCATCCGCGCTATCGTCATGCTCGGGCTTGACCCGAGCATCCAGGGCGACCGTTCCATCACCTGCCCTGGGCCCTCGGATCAAGCCCGAGGGTGACAGTTGGAACGTGGCGATGCCGGTGCGATGACGGTGCGACGCGATACTTTTCCCTACTCCGCGGCCTGCCGGTAAGCCTCGATCGGCGGGCAGGTGCAGACGAGGTTGCGGTCTCCAGCGACGTTGTCGACGCGGCCGACCGGCGGCCAGTACTTGTCAGTCTGCGCGCCGTTCAGCGGGAAGAAGGCATGCTCCTTGCTGTACGGCCGGTCCCACTCGCCCATCAGCAGGTGGTGGGTGTGCGGCGCGTGGCGCAGCACGCTGTCCTCCGCCTTCACCTTGCCGGCCTCGACCTCGGCGATCTCCTGGCGGATCGCGATCATGGCGTCGCAGAAGCGATCGATCTCGCGCTTGGCCTCGCTCTCGGTCGGCTCGATCATCAGCGTGTCGGCCACCGGGAAGGACATGGTCGGCGCGTGGAAGCCGTAGTCGACCAGACGCTTGGCGACGTCCTCCACGGTGATGCCGCAGGCCGGCTTCACCCAGCGCAGGTCGATGATGCACTCGTGCGCCACCATGCCGTTCTGCCCGCTGTAGAGCACCGGGAAGTGCGGCGCGAGGCGCTTGGCGATGTAGTTGGCGTTGAGGATGGCGAACTGCGTCGCCCGCGTCAGGCCCTCGGCCCCCATCATGGCGATGTAGGCCCAGGAGATCGGCAGGATGGAGGCCGAGCCCCAGGGCGCCGCCGAAATGGTGCCCACCGTTTCGCCCTCACCCGCCGCCGGGTTGACGCCGCGCACCACCGGATGGCCCGGCAGAAAGGGCGCCAGGTGCGCGCGCACGCCGATCGGCCCCATGCCGGGCCCGCCGCCGCCGTGCGGGATGCAGAAGGTCTTGTGCAGGTTCATGTGCGAGACGTCGGCGCCGATCTCGGCCGGCTTGCAGATGCCGAGCAACGCGTTCAGGTTCGCGCCGTCCAGGTAGACCTGCCCGCCGTTGACATGAATGACGTCGCAGATCTCGCGGATCGCCACCTCGAACACGCCGTGCGTCGAGGGGTAGGTGACCATGAGCGCGCCGAGCCGGTCCTTGTGCTGCGCCGCCTTCGCCTTCAGGTCGGCGACGTCGACGTTGCCGTTGGCGTCGCAGTCGACCACCACCACCTCGAAGCCGGCCATCACTGCCGACGCCGGGTTGGTGCCATGCGCCGACGAGGGAATCAGGCAGACCGTTCGGTGCTGCTCGCCCCGGCTCTCGTGGTACTTGTGGATGGTCATGAGGCCGGCGTACTCGCCCTGAGACCCCGCGTTGGGCTGCAGCGAGACTGCATCGAAGCCGGTCGCGGCGCAGAGCATGCCCTCCAGCTCGTCGAAGAGCTGGCGGTAGCCCTGCACCTGGTCGAGCGGCGCGAAGGGGTGGACCTCCGCGAACTTCGGCCAGGTGATCGGCTGCATCTCGGTCGTCGCGTTCAGCTTCATGGTGCAGGAGCCGAGCGGGATCATCGAGCGGTCGAGCGCGATGTCCTTCACCTGCAGGCGGCGCAGGTAGCGCAGCATCTCGGTCTCGCCGTGATAGAGGTTGAAGATCGGATGCGTCAGGTAGGCGCTGGTCCGCCGCAGAGCCTTTGGGATGCCCTGTCTGGCCTCGCCGTCGAGATCGGCGACCTGCGGCACCTCGGCGCCGAAGCCCGCGAAGGTGTTCAGCAGCTTCTGCACGTCCTCCCGCGCCGTCGTCTCGTCGAGCGAGATGCCAATGCGCCCGGGTCCCACCCGGCGCAGGTTGATGCCGGCCTCGCGCGCCTTGGCGAGCAGCATCTCGCCGCGCCCCGGCACCGCCAGCGTCAGGGTATCGAAAAAGCTGTCGTTTTCGACGGCGATGCCGAGCCGCGCGAGGCCGGCGGCCAGGATACCGGTCAGGCGCTGCACGCGGAGAGCGATGCGCGCGAGCCCGTCGGGGCCGTGGTAGACGGCGTAGAGCGCGGCGAGCACCGCCAGCAGAACCTGCGCGGTGCAGATGTTGCTCGTCGCCTTCTCGCGACGGATGTGCTGCTCGCGGGTCTGCAGCGCCATGCGCAGCGCCGGGCGGCCGCCGGAATCGACCGAGACGCCGATGAGGCGGCCCGGCATCGAGCGCGTGTAGCTGTCGCGGGTGGCGAAGAAGGCCGCGTGCGGGCCGCCGTAGCCCATCGGCACGCCAAAACGCTGGGCAGAGCCGACCACGATGTCGGCACCGAGCTCGCCCGGCGGCGTCACGAGGGTCAGCGCCAGCAGATCGGTGGCGACCACGGCAAGCGCGTCCTGCGCATGCAGCGCCTCCACGATGGGGCGGATGTCGTGCAGATGGCCGTAGGTGCCGGGGTACTGCAGCAGCGCGCCGAAGACCTGGCGGCCGTCCAGATCCTTGGCCGGATCGCCGACGACGACTTCGATGCCCAGCGGCCGCGCGCGGGTCTGCACCACCGCGATGGTCTGCGGATGGCAGTCGTGCGCGACGAAGAAGGTGTCGGACTTCGACTTCGCCACGCGGTGGGCCATGGTCATGCCCTCGGCCGCGGCCGTCGCCTCGTCAAGCAGCGAGGCGTTGGCGATCTCCATGCCGGTGAGGTCGACGATCATCTGCTGGAAGTTCAGCAGTACCTCCAGGCGGCCCTGGCTGACCTCCGCCTGATAGGGCGTGTAGGCGGTGTACCAGCCCGGATTCTCCAGCACGTTGCGCTGGATGACGCCGGGCAGGAAGGTGCCGTAGTAGCCCATGCCGATCATCGAGTTCATGATCGTGTTGCGATCGGCCATGCGGCGCAGGTAGGTGAGGGTGTCGCGCTCGTTGCGCACCGGCGGCAGCGCCATCGGCGTGGCACTGCGGATCGAGGCCGGCACCGCCTTCTCGACCAGCTCGTCGAGCGACTCGAGGCCGAGCGCCTCCAGCATCGCCGCGGTCTGCGGCTCGCCGGGGCCGATGTGGCGGCGCACGAAGTCGTCGCGCTTCTCCAGCGCGGCAAGGGTCGGCTGCTCGTTACTCATGGACTCACTCCACCTGGCGCGATGCTGTCGGGATCATTCTGCGGCTCAGCCGTCGATGAAGGCCTTGTAGGCGGCCTCGTCCATCAGATCGGCGACCTGACCGGGGTTGCTGAGCTTCATCTTGAAGAACCAGCCGTTGCCTTCGGCATCGCCGTTCACCATGCCCGGCTCGTCGGCCAGCGCCTCGTTCACCGCCGTCACCTCGCCGTCGGCCGGCGCATAGATCTCGCTCGCCGCCTTCACCGATTCCACCACGGCGGCTTCCTTGCCCTTTTCGAGGCGCTTGCCGACCGCCGGCAGCTCAATGAAGACAATGTCGCCGAGCTGCTCCTGAGCGTGGTTGCTGATGCCGATCGTTGCCTCGTCGCCGGCAACCATCACCCACTCGTGGTCCTCGGTGTAACGCTTCTCGCTCATGCTCTTGCATCCCCAGATGTGTCAGCCTCGGAAATAGTTGTGCGGCACGAAGGGCAGCGCCGCCACCCGGCAGAGCAGCGGCTTGCCGCGCACCATGGCCTGCAGCGTCGTGCCTTCCGCCGCCAGACCGGCATCGACGTAGCCCATGGCGACGGGGGCGCCCAGCGTCGGCCCGAAGCCGCCGGAGGTCACCTTGCCGACCACGTCGCCGTGCTCGTTCTGCAGCACCGCGCCCTCGCGCACCGGCGCGCGGCCTTCCGGCCTGAGGCCCACGCGCCGACGCGACGGACCCTCGGCG
>DATCXZ010000246.1:0-12239 GCA_036570545.1 Kiloniellaceae bacterium | reverse complement strand
GTGCGCCTCTCGCTGCTCGGCAGCGTGCGCACCGGCGCGCTTTACACCGACGGCGGCGCCTACGTCACGCCGGCGCTGACCGCGCGCTTCGACGAGATCGCGCGCGCCATGCCGGAGTTCTACTTCGGCCGCTTCGATGTGCGCTTCCGGTCGGTCGAGGCGCTCGGCCGCGGCGAGGACTTCCAGATCCTCGAGGTGAACGGCGCCAGCGCCGAGGCGATCCACATCTGGGATCCCGAGCAGACGGTGCGCGAGACCTACCGCGTGCTGTTCGAGCAGTTCCGCCTGCTCTACGAGATCGGCGCCGGCAACCGCGACCGTGGCCACCGGCCGATCAGCCTCGCCGGCTTCCTCGCCCTGCAATGGAAGGAATCGCGCCTGTTGCGGCGCTACCCGGCTTCCGATTGACTGTGTGCCGGCCGCAACGCAAGAGGAGAGCGCCGATGACCTTCGCGATCAGGAACCTCGACCACGTGGTGGTCTGCGTCAGCGACCTCGAGCGCGCGCTGAAGTTCTATACCGAGGTGCTGGGCTGCCGCGAGGAGCGTCGCGTCGAGCGCATCGGCCTCGTGCAGCTCCGCGCCGGCGCCTCGATGATCGACCTGCAGCGGGTGAACCCCGGACCGGAGGAGTCCGAGCAGGTCGCGCCGACCAGGAACATGGACCACTTCGCGATCCGCATCGAGCCCTTCGACCCGCCCGCCCTGCGCGCGCACCTGGAGGCCCACGGCATCGACGCCGGCGAGGTGGTGCAGCGCTACGGCGCCGAGGGCGACGGCCCCTCGCTCTACATCAACGACCCCGACGGCAACATGATCGAGCTGAAGGGGCCGGCGGGGACGCTTGCTTAATCAGGGTGGCGCAGGCGTCATTTCGTCGTGACGAGGCGGTAGCCAACGTCGCACTCATCAAGGTCGAGCAGTTCAGAATACCGCTGCGCCCAGACGCTCTTGTCCAGGTCGCTCGCAAGCTTTTGCAACCCCTCGGATACGTTGTCTAGCATCCAGAAGGAAGACATGGCCGCCCGAATTCTGGGATCGAGGTAGGCCGCAGGCCGCCGCCAATAGGCGTACAAGAAACCGTCCGTGCAGTCATGCGGAATGGGAACGGCCGAAATCTCTACGGGCCCGAGCCACTTCTCATAGTCCGTCATCCTTGGCATCTGCACATCGTCCAACGCCACAAGCGCCGGAATGTAGTCCGCAAGCCAGAACCCGCGATGCGAAGGGTCGAATGTAAGTAGGACGACCTGGCCCCGCGCCACTCGACGCATCTCTTTGAGGCCTTTTTCTTTGTCGGCCCAATGGTGAACCGTCAGGATCGCCATCGACGCATCAAAGGAATTGTCGTCGAAGGGTAAGTCCTCTGCATAACCCTGGATAACCGGTGCTGCCGAGGCACCGCGCTGTCGGATCATTTCCGCCGAAGGCTCGACGGCCGTGACTTGTCTGTCGGCGGGCTCATACGAGCCCGCTCCAGCGCCGACATTCAGGACAGTTTTTGCAGATCCCAGAGCCCTTCCGATCACCATCCCAATCCGCGAGTCGGGTTTCCTGAGATCAGAATAATTGACCCCGATCGTATCGTAGGAAGCACGCATAGACTGCCTCACGTCTCCACTATCACCATCCAGGAGACGCCGAAGCGGTCGGCGACCATGCCGAAGCGCGGGCTGAAGAAGGTCTTGGCGAGCGGCATCTGCACCTCGCCGCCGTCGGCCAGCGCGGCGAAGAACTTTTCCGCCTCGGCCTCGTCGGCCACGGTGAGTGACAGCGACACGCCGGCGAAGCTCGCCTTGCCCTGGCAGTGGCCGTCGGAGCCCATCACCCGCGAGCCGCCGATCTTGAGCGACATGTGCATCACCTTGTCGCCGCCGCCGGGCGGGATCGACTCCGGCGCGGGGCTCTCCTTGAAGCGCATGAGCATCTCGACCTCGGCGCCCAGCGCGCGCTTGTAGAATTCCGCGGCCTCCTCGGCGCGGCCGTCGAAGAACAGGTAGGGCTCGATCTGCATAAAAGGCTCTCCTCTTTCGGGTTCGGACGGGATCAGGGCGCGGCGCGCCCTACCAGGATGTAGCTGAGCGGCAACTGCTGCGGCTGGTTCTCGAAGTGGGCGCGGGTGCCGATGTTGTGAGGAAGTTCCTCGAAGTCTTCCAGCGCGAAGCTGGCGCCGACCACGCCCATCACCACGTCGCTCATCTTGTGGAAGGTCCAGTAGCAGGGCCGCGCTGCATAGTCCTGTTTGGCCCAGTAGTCGAGGCCGTTGTCGCTGCGGTAAGGCTCGGAGCGGAAGTAGGACTCGTCGGGCTGCGGCACGCCTCCCCGGTCGCGGTCGTCGTACATGTTGAGGATGGGGTGGAACTCGTAGATCACCAGGTGCCCGCCCGGCTTCAAGAGGCGCGCGGCGGTGGCGAAGAACTCGGGAAGGTCGGGCATCCAGCCGAGCACGCCGATGGTCACCAGCGCGAGGTCAAAGCGCCGGTTGTGGTCCTCCGGAATCCTGGCGATCGCGCTCTGCACGAAGGTCGCCTCGAGGCCGCCCGCGGCGGCCAGTTCGCGGGCCTGGTCGAGGAAGGCCGCGGCGAAGTCGAAGCCGGTGACCGAGGCGGCGCCGAGGTTCTTCACCGAGAGCAGCTCGCGCGCATTGTTGCAGCAGAGCTGCGCCACCGCCTTGCCGGCGAGGCCGAGACCCTGCAGCCGCGCCGTCAGCGTCGCGTCGAGCACTGAGAAACCCGGCGTCGCGAAGCCGGCCAGCAGCGCGGCGTACTGCGCATGCGCGCGGTGGCGCCCGGCGGCCTCGTTCCAGGACTGGCGGTTGGCGGCGACGATCTCGTCATCGGTCAGGACCATGTCACGCTACTCCTGATCGCAGAGGGCAAGCTGCCGCCGAGTCGCGGCCGGCGACGACTCTGCTTTCTGCCGCCCCGCCTGTCCAATCTTCCGTCAGCGGGCGGCGCGCCTGGCGCCTGGCGCCTGGGCGGGCGGCGGCGGTGGTGCGTCGCGGACACGGGCTTCGTCCTGGCACTGGGTGCCGCGCAGCGACTATAGTCGCCCCCTTCGAGTAAGGCCGCGCGGCCGCAGGGCAGTTTGCCTGGCGCGCCGAGGTGTAGAGGAGCGCAGTCGCTTTGGTGGAATTCCACATCGCCGTGCTGCCGGGCGACGGCATCGGCCCCGAGGTGGTGACGCCGAGCCTCGACATTCTGGCTGCCGCCTGCCGTGCCGTGGGCGGCCTCAAGCTGCACTTCACCACGCTGGAAGCCGGCGCCCTGGTCTACCGCGAGCGTGGCGTCGCGCTCGACGAGGCGACCCTCGAGGCGGCCGCGGCGGCGGACGCCGTGCTGCTCGGTGCCATGGGGCTGCCAGAGGTGCGCTATCCGGACGGCCGCGAGATTTCTCCGCAGGTGGACCTGCGCGAGCTCTGGGGCCTCTTCGCCGGGGTCAGGCCGATCCGCGCCATTCCCGGAGCGCCGCTGCCGCTGGCCGATCCCCGCGCCGGCGGCATCGACTTCGTGCTGGTGCGCGAGCAGACCGAGGGCCTCTTCGCCGCCCGCGGCAAGACCGAGCAGACCGACGAAGAGGCGCGCGACGTGCAGGTGATCACCCGGCCGGCCTGCGAGCGCCTCTTCGATTTCTGCTTCAGGCTCGCCGAGCGGCGCAAGGCGCAAGGCCGGGCCGGCGTGCTGACTTGCGTCGACAAGGCCAATGTGCTGGGCTCCATGGTGTTCTTCCGCCGCATCTTCGACGAGCGCGCCGGGCTGTTCCCGCGCGTCGAGGCGCGCCACCGCTATGTCGACGCTACCGCGCTCGACCTCATCAAGCATCCCTGGAGCTTCGACGTGATGGTGACCGAGAACATGTACGGCGATATCCTCTCCGACCTTGCCGCCGGCCTCATGGGCGGGCTCGGCATGGCGCCTTCCGGCGACATCGGTGCGGAGCGCGCGGTGTTCCAGCCCTGTCATGGCAGCGCGCCGGACATCGCCGGGCAGGGCAGGGCCAATCCCACGGCCGCCTTTCTCTCGGCCGCCATGATGCTCGACTGGCTGGCCGAGCGCCACGGTGAGCCCAAGGCCGCGGCGGCGGCGCGCCTCATCGAGGACGCCGTCGACCGCGCCTACGCCGGCGGTGGGCTCCGGCCCTGCGAGTTCGGTGGCCCGGACGGCACCGCCGCGGTCGCCCACCGCGTGCTCGATGCCCTGAAGGTGCCGGCATGACCGCGCTCGAGGACGTGCTCGGCTTCTGGTTCGCCCCTGGCCGCGAGGCGCAGTGGTTCGAGGTCAGCGAGACCTTCGACGGCGAGGTGCGGCGCGCCCTGCTGTCGCACTTCGAGGCGGCACGGCTCGGCAAGTACGAAAGCTGGCGGCGTGAGCCGCGCGGCTGCGTCGCGCTCTGCCTGCTGTTCGACCAGATGCCGCGCAACGTCTTCCGCGGCACGCCCCGCGCTTTCGCCAGCGACGCGGACGCGCGCGCCGTTACGCGCCACGCCCTCGCGCAGGGTTTCGACCGCGCGCTGACCGTCAGCGAGCGCCTGTTCCTCTATCTGCCGCTGGAGCACAGCGAGAACCTGAAGGACCAGGAGGACTGCGTGCGCCTCATGGCCGGGCTGCAGGACGGTGGCGAGCTCCTGCTCTATGCCGAGCGGCACCGCGACATCATCGCCCGCTTCGGCCGCTTCCCCCACCGCAACGCCATCCTCGGCCGCGAAAGCAGCGAGGCGGAGCTGACCTTCCTGTCCCAGCCGAACTCCTCGTTCTGACTCTGCGGTCTTAGTTTCCGCGCGCTTCGGCGCTCTCCGCCTTCGGCCAGATGCGGCCGACCAGCAGCGGCCCCAGCACCTCGCGGCCGCCATAGATGGACAGGTGGTCGTCGTCGGCATAGAGCGCGCGGTTGCCGTCCAGGACCGGGCAGGTCGGCCGGCACAGCAAGGGCGCCAGCGGAATCAGCTCGGCGCCCTGCCGCTCGACGATCTGCGCCAGGATGCGGTCGGCGGCGGCGTGGCGGCCTTTCACCTCTTCCAGGGTCGGCAGCGGCGGCAGCGGAATGCCCAGGCGCCGCCGAGACGCCAGCAGGGACGGGACATCCCAGCCGATCTCCGGGACGCCGCCGAGGATCACCACGCGCAGGCCGTGGGCGCGCAGGTGCGCGACCGTGGCTTCCAGGCCGCGGCTGAACATCGCGCCGTTGTCCTGCGGTATGCTGTCCGCCGCGTCGAGGCCGACCAGCGTGGCCGGCGCGCCGGCCTCGCCGGGCGCGCGCTCGCCGGAGGCATTCAGCGGCCAGCGCCCGGCCAGGATGACGGTGTCGATCTCGCCTGTCCGTGCCACGGCCATCTTCGCCAGCGCGTCGTTGAAGCGCAGGCAGTCCTCCGCATCGAAGGCGTCGGCCCTGCGCACGCCGAACAGCGGTGCGCAGGCGCTGTGGGGGGCGACCTCGGCGGCGAGGCCCGAGGCGTCCAGCGCGACGTCGAGCGCGGACATCAGCGCGCCGGCATGGCTGTCGCCCCACAGCAGCACGCTGGGAGCCGCGCCCTCGCGGCCGATGACACAGAGCCCGTCGGCCGGCAGCCGGTTCATGCAGCGTTGCCGGATCTGCTCGCGGTCTTCTGCCGCCGCGGCGATGGTCCGCGCGGTGGCGTCGATGCGCGACGGCACCCCCTGGAAGGCGGCGACCAGCAGGCCGGAAGCAAGGACCGCCGCCGTGCCGCCGCCGGCATAGGCGAAGATCCGCGCGCCGCTGATGCACCCGCGCTGGCGGAACGGCCGCTCGATGAAATGCCATGAGAAGGCGGCGAGCAGGAAAGACAGCGCCACCGCCGCCAGCGCGACGGCGTAGGGCAGATCGAGGCTGCCGTAGCCTTGCCGCAGGAAGGCGAGGAGCGGCCAGTGCCAGAGGTAGAGGGAGTAGGAGATCAGGCCGATGAAGACCAGCCAGCGTTGCGACAGCAGGCGCGCGACGCGGGTTTCGGCGCCGGTGCCCGCGTGGATGACCAGTGCCGTGCCCAGGCAAGGCAGCAGGGCGGCCGCGCCGGGGAACGGTGTGGCGGCGTCGTAGGCGAAAACCGCCAGCGCGATCATGGCGACGCCGGCGATCGCCGCCGCTTCGCGTCGGCGCTGGCCGCGCAGCGCCGGCACCAGGTTGATCGCGAGCGCGACGCCGCACAGCAGTTCCCAGCCGCGCGTCGGCAGCAGATAGAAGGTGGCCGAGGGCGCGGCCGCGGTGCCGTAGATACTCGCCGCCAGCGACACCGCAAAGCCCAGCGCGACGGCACCCGCCAGCCAGGCCCGGCGCCAGCGCAGCAGCAGGACCAGGAACCAGGGGAAGAAGATGTAGAACTGCTCCTCCACCGCCAGCGACCAGGTGTGCAGCAGCGGCCGGTACTCCGCCGCGGCGGAGAAGTAGTCCGAGGCCTGCCAGAAGTAGAGGTTGGAGACGAAGAGCGCGGTCGCCGTTGCCGAGCGGGCGAAGTCGGTGAAGGCTTCCGGCAGCGCGACGACCCAGGCCAGCGCGAAGCTCACCGCGATCACGGTGAACAGTGCCGGCAGGATGCGCCGCGCGCGCCGCTCGTAGAAGCGCGCGACGGTGAAGCGGCCTTCCTCGATCTCGCCCGCGATGATGCCGGCGATGAGAAAGCCGGAGATGACGAAGAACACGTCGACGCCGACATAGCCGCCCGAGAACCCGGGAATGCGCGCGTGAAACAGCACCACCGGCAGAATGGCAAGGGCCCTGAGGCCGTCGATGTCGGGACGATACCGCTGCATCGAAGCTCCCTGAACGCGAGTACGCTCGGAAGCTATCAACCGCGGTCGGCCGGGGGTGGTCTTTTCCTGAGGCAAACGCGGCCTTCAGGCCGGTGGCGTCGCGTCCTCGGTGGCGAACTCGGCGGGCGCGGTGATCTCGATCAGCTCCATGTCGTCGGAATGACGCAGTTCGCGGTGGCGGATACCGGGCGGCTGCAGCACGCAGGAGCCGGCGCGCAGCACGTGCTCGCCGCTGCCCTCGTACTCGAAGACCACCCAGCCGCGCGTCACGTAGACCATCTGGAACTCGAGCTCGTGGCTGTGCCAGGCGCCCGGACTCTCCTTGCCCGGCACCGCGCGGATCACGTGGGCGCCGAACTTGCCGCCGGTCGCCTTGGCGATGCCGAGGTCGCGATACTCGAAGAACGCCCTGAGGCCCGCGCCGACGAAGGCGCCGCCGTCGGCATGGGAGACGGTGAAGGCCTGGCCGCGCCACATCTCGTTCATGGCACCAGCCAGCTCGTCTGTAGCCGACCCTCGGCGGTCCAGGCGAAGCTGGCGCGGCGGTGGCCGTAGGGCGTGAGGAAGAGCCAGTCCATCTGCCGCATGCGGCAGACCACCACGGCGAAGTTCAGCCGCCCCGCCTCGCTCTCGGTAACGCTGGGGTCGCGGTTCTCGAACGCCGCCGGCAGTCCCGAGGTCGCCCAGGCCCACGGCAGCCCGCGTGGGCCGGAGACCAGGTAGTCGCGCCGCTGGCGCGGCTTCAGCGCGCGCCACGCCGCCTCGGCGAGGGCGTCGCTGTGGTGGATCGTCGCCTCGGCCTGCACGCGGAGCTGGGTGTCGTCGCTGAGGGAATGAAACAGCAGGGCAATGCGCGGGTCGTCCTGGATCTCGCCGATCTTGCGGCTGCGCAGGTCGGTGTAGAACCACAGCTCGCGCGCTTCGGAATCCACCTTGCGCAGCACCACGGTGCGCAGGGCGCAGCCGAAGCCGGCATGCTGGGTCGCGAGCGCCGCCAGGTGGAAATCGTGCTGCGGATCGGCCGCGCCGTCACACAGCAGATGCCAGCACTCGCCCAGCACCGCGCCGAGGCGCGGCTCGTCCTCCGAATGCCAGATGTCGAGATTGGTCAAGGCCAAGCAACGTCCCCACTGCGGGCGAGTCGCCGCCAGTCTAGCCCCCGGCGGGAAGGGCGCCAATGCTTTCGGGGGACTGGACTCGCGCCGCGCCGTTCGGGCACGAGCGAAGGCGCGGAGGCGCGCTACGCCGCCTTCAGGCGCGCGCGGTCGTGCGGCGCGGTGTAGTCTATGGCAGGCCCCTTGGGCACGATGCCGCTGGGGTTCACCGTCTTATGGCTTCTGTAGTAGTGGTGCTTGATGTGATGCAGGTTCACCGTGTCGGCGACACCGGGCACCTGGTAGAGCTCGCGGGTGTAGCTCCACAGGTTGGGGTAGTCGACGAGACGCTGCCGGTTGCACTTGAAGTGGCCGTGGTAGACCGGATCGAAGCGCACCAGCGTGGTGAACAGGCGCCAGTCGGCTTCGGTCATCCGGTCGCCCAGCAGGTAGCGCTGGCGCGCGAGGCGCTGCTCCAGGTCGTCGAGCGCCGCGAAGAGCGCGTCGTAGGCTTCCTCGTAGGCCTCCTGCGTGGTGGCGAAGCCGGCTTTGTAGACGCCGTTGTTGACGCGCCGGTAGACCGCCTCGTTGATGGTGTCGATACCGCCGCGCAGGTGCTTCGGATAGAAGTCGAGGCTGGAGCCGGTGATGGGATCGAAAGCCGAGTTGAACATGCGGACGATCTCCGCCGACTCGTTGCTGACGATGGTCCGGCGCAGCTTGTCCCACAGCACCGGCACGGTGACGCGCCCGCTGTAGTCGGGCTTTGCCGTGGTATAGACCTCGTGCAGCTTCGCGGCGCCGTTCACGCTGTCGGGAATCGTTCCCGGTCCGGCTTCGAAGGTCCAGCCTTCGCTGCCCATGTGCCAGTGCACGACGGAGATCGGGATGATCTCCTCCAGGCCCTTCAGCTTGCGGAGAATGAGCGTGCGGTGTGCCCAGGGACAGGCGAGCGACACGTAGAGGTGATAGCGCCCCGGCTCGGCCTTGAAGCCGGCCTCGCCGGACGGACCCGCCGAACCGTCCGGCGTGATCCAGTTGCGGAACGCGCTCTGCTGCCGCTCGAAGCGGCCGCCGGACTTCTTGGTGTCGTACCACTTGTCGTGCCACACGCCGTCGATCAACAGTCCCATTCGTCTCTCCTCTCGCGTCCTTGCGGCTGGCGGTTCAGGCCTGGCGGTTTAGGCCCAGCGATTTAGGCCCAGCGGTTTAGGTGACGTCGGCGAGCAGGATCTCGGCATCCTCCTCGGCGGTGATGGTCACCTCTTCGACGTCGTCAAGCACGATGCCGTCGCGCGCCCCGGCCGTCTTGCCGTTCACCGTGACACGGCCGCTCGCCGGCACCAGGTAGGCCTTGCGGCCGGGCGCCAGTGTGTGGGTGACCGTCTGTCCGGCGGTCAGCGTGGCACCGAGAATCGCGGCGTCCTGGTAGATCGGCAGGGCGCCTGCTTCGCCTGGGCCGGCATCCTCCCCCTTCGCGTCTCCTGGGCGCCCGGAGGCGAGCGGCACCAGGCGTCCCTCGCGGCCGGCCTTGGGGAAGCTGCGGGTCTCCCACCGCGGCGCCACGCCGTGCACCGCCGGCTCGATCCAGATCTGGAAGATCTGCGTCGCCTCGTCCTCGCGGTTGAACTCGGCATGCATGATGCCGGTTCCGGCGGACATCACCTGCACGTCGCCGGCCGCCGTGCGGCCGGTGTTGCCCAGGTGGTCGCGGTGGGTGATGGCGCCGCGTCGCACGTAGGTGATGATCTCCATGTCGCGGTGGCCGTGCAGGTCGAATCCGGTGCCCGGGTGGATGGTGTCGTCGTTCCAGACGCGCAGGCTGCCGACGCCCATGCGTTGGGGGTCGTGGTAGTTGGCGAAGCTGAAGTGGTAGCGCGCCGACAGCCAGTCGTTGTCAAAGCGCCCCAGCCGGTCGAATGCCTTCACCTCGATCATCGCTCCATCTCCTTGCAGGGGCGGCGCGCTCGGCACCGCCCGCTGTCGTCTCGTTACCTGTGTCTCGTTACTTGGCCAGCTTGGCCGCGATCTCGGCCACGTGGCGGCCCTGGAAGCGCGCCAGGCCAAGCTCCTTCTCGCTCGGCTGGCGGCTGCCGTCGCCGCCGGCGATGGTGGTGGCGCCGTAGGGCGACCCGCCGACAATCTCGTCGAGAGTCATCTGATCCGTCGCACTGTACGGCAGGCCGACGATTACCATGCCCTGGTGCAGCAGGGTGGTGTGGAAGGAGGTCAGCGTGGTTTCCTGGCCGCCGTGCTGGGTGGCGGTGGAGGCGAAGACGCTACCCACCTTGCCGATCAGGGACCCCTTGACCCACAGGCCGCCGGTCTGGTCGAGGAAATTGCGCATCTGCGCGGCCATGTTGCCGAAGCGGGTCGGCGTGCCGAAGATAACGGCATCGTAGTCGGCCAGTTCCTCCGGCTTGGCGATCGGCGCCTCCTGGTCGAGCTTCACACCGGCCTTGCGGGCGACGTCTTCCGGCATCAGCTCGGGCACGCGCTTCACCGTCACCTCGGTGCCGGCGACGCTGCGGGCACCTTCGGCGACCGACTTGGCCATGGTCTCGATATGGCCGTAGGTGCTGTAGTACAGGACGAGAACCTTGGACATGACGCAAAGAACCCCTTCGTTGTGGTTTGCGGTGCGGTCTGCGGTGTCGACCGCTCCCTATGCAGATTAGGTACATCGTTCTCTATCTGATATAAATAGGGCAGTTTGGAACAATATTGTTTCCATGAAGAAACAGTTGTTATGGCCCGTCTCGATGCAATGGAGATTTTTGCGGAGGTCGTCGAATGCGGCGGCTTCTCAGCCGCCGCCCGCCGGCTGGGCGTCAGCAAGTCCGCAGTGTCCAAGCAGGTTGCCCGCCTGGAAGACCGCCTGGGGGTGCGGCTGCTGAACCGCACCACGCGGCGCCTGTCGCTGACCGAGGCGGGGGCCACCTTCTATGCCGCCTGCCGACGCGTGCTGGAGGAGGCGGAGACCGCGGAGCGGGCGGTCAGCAACCTTTCCACCGCGCCGCGCGGCGTCCTCAAGCTGAACGCGCCCATGTCGTTCGGCTTTCTGCACCTCAGCGGCGCCATTCCGGCCTTCCACGACCGCTTTCCGCAGATCACCGTGGAGGCGGTGATGAACGACCGTTTCGTCGACCTCATCGACGAGGGCTACGACGTCGCGCTGAGAATCGGCGACCTGCGCGACTCCAGCCTCGTCGCGCGCCGGCTCGCGCCCTGCTGGTCGGTGCTCTGCGCCAGCCCCGCCTATCTCGACCGCCGCGGCCGCCCGGCGCGGCCGGAGGATCTCGCGGCGCACGACTGCCTGATTTACGCCAACACCGTCACCCCGCGCGAATGGACGCTCATCGGCGCGCGCGGCCCCCAGGCCGTGACCGTGAAGGGCCCCCTGCTCGCCAACAACGGCGACGTGCTCTGCGCCGCCGCCGTCGGCGGCATGGGCATCACCAAGCTGCCCACCTTCATCGTCGGGCCCTGCCTGCGCGACGGCCGGCTCGAGGTCGTGCTGCCGCACCACCCGGTGCCGGAGCAGGGCATCCATGCCGTCTATCCGCACAGCCGCAATCTCTCGCTGAAAGTCAGGGTCTTCGTCGACTTCCTGGTCGAGCGCTTCGGGCCGGCGCCCTACTGGGACGACGGCCTCGACCTGCCGGGCGCGCCGGCGCTGGCCGTGAAGGGCGGCTGAGCGGCATCAGGAGGCTATCGTCCGGCGGTCGTTTGTGTTATTCACCGGACTTTAATGATCCGGCTGATAGACAGATTCCATGATCATCCAGGAAAGACTGCGACGACGACGCTGATCCGCGCCCTTTGCGCGCGCCTCTCGGCTTGCCGTCACATCCGGCCGTTCCCCCACAGAAACCACCCGGGGACAGCCCGCCTGGAACAGAGATCATGAGCTTCACCATCGTGCCCGAGCGGCCGCAAGACGCCGCGCTGATTTCTCCCCTGCTCGACCGTACCTTCGGCTTCGACCGCATCCGCAAGACCGTCTACCGGCTGCGCGAGCATCTCGATCCGCTGCCGGAACTCAGCTTCTCCGCGGTCGCCGACGACGACGGCTTCCTCGCCTCGATCCGCTACTGGCCGATCGCCATCGCCGGCACGCCGGCGATCCTGCTCGGACCGCTCGCCGTCGAGCCGGCTCTGCAGGGCCGCGGCATCGGCAAGGCGCTGGTGCGCCACAGCCTCGAAGCCGCGCAGCAGGCCGGGCATCGGATCTGCGTGGTGGTCGGCGATCCCAGCTACTACCGGCCGTTCGGCTTCATCCCCGCTTCGGGGCAGGGCCTCTCGCTGCCGGGCCCGGTCGAGCCGGAGCGTTTCCAGGTGAAGGCGCTGGTGCCCGGCGCGCTCGTTGGCGTGCACGGCGTCAT
>DATCXZ010000245.1:0-7747 GCA_036570545.1 Kiloniellaceae bacterium | reverse complement strand
CTCGTAGGTCAGGCGCTGCTCGCTGTAGCGCGCCTGGTCTTCGGCCGGCACCAGGCCCCGAGCCAGGCTGTCGCGGTCCATCGCCGGCGGCACGCTGTCGAAGTCGAGGCCACGCGACCAGGACTGCGGCTCGGTCGGCTGCTGCGGCGCCGCCGCCGCGGCTTCGGGAACCAGCGGCGGATCCGACTCCGGCGGCGGCCCCTTCTCGAGGGCGCAGGCAGCCAGCAGCAGTCCGGCCAGGGCGGCGCCCGCCATCCTGCCTCTTCGCCCGCTGCGCACTGATAAGGTTAACGAATACCCCCGCCTCATGGGGCCGAAGGTACGACTGACGCGCGTTCACGGCAAGGGCCGGCGAGCCCGCCCACGCTGGCGCAATGGCGGTAAAACGATCGGCCTAACGCAGATCGAGGTCGGGCACGGCGCTCGCCGCTACTCCGCCGCCGGTGATTCCGGTGCGGCAGCGAGGCTGATGACCGGCTTGATCGCCTGCAGCTCCGCCAGGGGGATGTGGCAGGCGATGCGATGGCCGGCGACAGGCTCGTGCACCGGCGGGGCCTCGGTCTCGCAGACGGCGCCGAGCTTGCGCGGACAGCGCGTGTTGAACACGCAGCCGCTGGGCGGGTTGGTCACCGACGGCAGGTTGCCCTCGAGGATGATGCGAGTCTTCTCCACCGAGGTGTCGGCGATCGGCACGGCCGACAGCAGCGCCTCGGTATAGGGATGGTAAGGGGGCGAGAAGACCTCGTCGGTAGTGCCCTGCTCCACGATGCGTCCGAGGTACATGACCACCACGCGGTCGGCCAGGTAGCGCACCAGGCTGAGGTCGTGGCTGATGAAGATCAGGGTGGTGCGGTAAGTCTTCTGGATGTCCATCAGCAGGCCGGTCACCGCCGCCTGCACCGACACGTCAAGCGCCGAGACAGGCTCGTCGGCGACCACCGTGCTCGGGTTGCCGGCAAAGGCGCGCGCGATGCCGACGCGCTGCTTCTGCCCTCCGGAGAGCTGCCGCGGCCGCCGCCGCGCGAACTCGCGCGGCAGCTTCACCAGGTCGAGCAGCTCCATGACGCGCCGCTCGATCTTGTCGCCGTCGCTCTCGACACCGAACTTGCGGATCACCCGGGCGAGCTGCGAGCCCACGGTGTGGCTGGGGTTCAGGGTGTCGAAGGGGTTCTGGAACACCATCTGCATGGCGCCGACCTGCTCGGGGCTGCGCTTCTGCACCTGATCCTGCGCGATGTCCTTGCCGTTGAACAGCACCTCGCCATCGGTCGCCGTCTCCAGCCCCATCAGCACCTTGGCGAAGGTCGACTTGCCGCAGCCCGACTCGCCGACGATTGCCACCGTCTCGCAGGCGCGCGCCTCCAGCGAGATGCTCTCGTTGGCTTTCACATGGCGCACCCGCTTGCCGCGGATCATCGCAGCCACCGAGTTGTCGGTGATCTCGTAGTACTTCTTCATGTTGTTGAGCGAGAGCACCACCTCGCCCGCCTGGCTCTCGCCCGCGCCGACGCCGACCGGCTTGTAGGTCGACCAGTCGATCTCCTGCCAGCGCCGGCAGCGCACCTCGTGCCCCGGCTCGTTAGGGACCTGCGACATGCCGAGGCCTTCGCGGTCGCAGTTGCCGGCCTGGAAAAAGTCGCAGCGCGGCCCGAAGTAGCAGCCGGGCGGACGTTGGTGCGGCAGCGGGAGCTGACCCCGGATCGGCACCAGCGGGCGCGCGCTCTTGTCGGCGCCCGGCAGCGGGATGCAGCCGAACAGCCCCTTGGTGTAGGGGTGCTGCATGCGGTCGAAGACCTCCGTCACCGAGCCGCTTTCGACCACCACGCCCGAGTACATCACGTTGACCCGCTGGCAGGTCTCCAGGATGAGGCCCAGGTTGTGGGAGATGTAGACCATCGACGTGTTGAACTTTTCCGCGATCTGGCCGATCAGCTCGATGATGCCGGCCTCCACCGTCACGTCGAGCGCCGTGGTCGGCTCGTCAAGCAGCAGCAGCGACGGATTGGACAGCAGTGCCATGGCGATCACCACGCGCTGCTGCTGGCCGCCGGAGACCTGGTGCGGATAGACCGACATGATGCGCTCGGGGTCCGGCAGGTTCACGTCGGAGAGCATGCGGGAAGCCCGCTCGTAGGCTTCCTTCTCGCCGATGTTCTCGTGGCAGAGCGGCACCTCCATGAGCTGCTGGCCGAGCGTCATCGAAGGGTTCAGCGAAGCCATCGGCTCCTGGTAGACCATGGCGATCTCGTTGCCGCGGAGCTGGCGCAGCTCCTCGGGGCTGAGCTTCGCCATATCGCGGCCCTTGTAGAGGACCTGGCCGCCGACGATGGAGCCGTTGTTGCCGAGATAGCGCATGATCGCCATGGCGACGGTCGACTTGCCGCAGCCCGACTCGCCGACCAGGCCGATGCTCTCGCCCTGGTTCAGGGTCATGTTGAAGTCGATCACCGCCGGGATCTCGCCGGCGCGCGTGAAGTAGGAGAGACAGAGGTTCCTGCACTCCAGGATCGGCCCGCTGTAGCTTTCTTTCGGTCCGGCCATGACGTTCTCCCTCAGTCGCGCAACGACACTTCGCGCAGGCCGTCGGCCAGCAGGTTGAAGCCGAGCACCAGCGAAGAGATCGCGATGCAGGGAAAGATCGCCATGTGCGGCAACATCATGGCATACGCACGGGTCTCGGAAACCATGCCGCCCCAATCCGGATCGGGCGGCGGCAGGCCGAGGCCGAGGAAGCCGAGGGTGCCGATGGTGATGACCACGTAGCCGAGGCGCAGGCAGGCGTCGACGATCAGCGGCCCGCGCGCGTTGGGCAGAATTTCCACCAGCATGATCCGCCACGGCGATTCGCCACGCGTCTCGGCCGCGAACACGTACTCGCGGTTGCGCAGGTCGAGCACCAGGCCGCGCACGATGCGCATGATGCCGGGCGCCGAGGCGAAGGTGACGGCGAGCACGATGTTGGTGCCCGACGCACCGATGGTCGCGATGATGATGATGTAGAGCACCAGCACCGGGAACGACAGGATCACGTTGGCGAGGAAGGACAGCACATCGTCGGTCAGGCCGCGGCGGTAGCCGGCGGCGAGGCCCATCGGAATGCCGACGAAGTAGGCGCAGAAGGTGGCCAGCGGCGCGTACAGCAGCACCTGGCGTGAGCCATGAATGATGCGGGACAGGAGGTCCCGCCCGAGCTGGTCGGTGCCCAGGTAGTGAATTGCGCTGCCGTCAAGCGACGCGCCGCCGGGCAAGGCCATCGGAATTCCGGTGGCGTTCGGTGGAAAGGGCGCCAGCACGTCGGCGAAGATCGCCGTCAGGGACCAGAACAGGATGATCCCCAGCCCGATCATGCCGACCCAGCTCTCGCGGATCAGCGCCAGGCCCTTGGCGAAGCGCAGCACCCGCGATTCGCGCGGCTGCATGGCAATGGCTTGCTCGGTCATGGCAGCGCCCCCTAGCTGAATCGGATCCGCGGGTTGAGGTAGGTGTAGCCGATGTCCGCCAGGGTCTGCGTCATCACCGCCACGAAGACCGCGACCATGGCGCAGGCCTCGATCAGGTAGATGTCCTGGTTCAGCGACGCCTCGTAGAGCAGCGCGCCGAAGCCCTTGTAGCCGAAGGCCCACTCGACGACGATGACCCCCGACAGCAGCCAGTTGATCTGCAGCATGATCACGGTGAAAGGCGCGATCAGGGCATTGCGCAGCGCGTGCTGACGGATCACCTGGCCATAGGGCAGCCCCTTCAGCACGGCGGTGCGGATGTAGTGGGTAGTCATCACTTCCGCCATGGAGGCTCTCGTCATGCGCGCGATGTAGCCCCAGTCATAGATGACCAGCGTGAGCACCGGCATGACGAGCTGAAGCGGATCGAAGCCGTTCGCCATGCCGCTGGTGCCGGGCAGCCACTGAAGCTGGAAGACAAAAAGGCTCAAAAGGAAAACGGCGGTCGCGAACTCCGGCACCGAGGTGGTGAGGATGGCCGAAACGGAGGCCACGCGATCTCGGAGGCCGCCCTCGCGCATGCCGGCGATCACGCCGACCGTGAGGCCGATGGCGGAGGCGAAGAACAGCGCAAGGCCGCCGAGGATGCCGGTATTGCCGAGCCGCGGCCACAGCACATCGGAGACCGGCGCCTTGAAACGGACGGACTCGCCGAAGTCGCCGACGACGAAGGCGGCGAGCCAGTCGAAATAGCGGAACACCGCTGGCTCGTAGTAGCCGTTCGCCTCCAGCCAGAGGTGGCGTTGCTCCTGCGAGGAGTACGGTCCCAGCACCTTGGTGGCCACGGAGTCGATGTTGATCTCCAGCAGCGAGAACACCAGGATCGAAACCACGAGCATGGTGAGCACCATGGTGCCGAAGCGCCGTACCATGAATATCAGCATCGCGCGCTAGCCTTCCCTTATTTGACCGCGTCTACCCCCTAGTACCCACTATCAGGATTAGATGCGTCATGAGACGTCCACGGGGCGTCCCCGGCCGCCCGAAGGGTCGCTTTTCGCTCCCCACCCGCCGCGTCGCCGCGCTTGCCCGATGCACCGCATCGCGCCGCGCGCGGCTCCTAACGGGTGGGGCCGAAAAGACGATCTCATGATGCATCTAATCCTGATAGTGGGTACTACGCGGTCGGGGCCGCAGCACATGATGCCGCGGCCCCGCCAGTTCGTCAGCCCAGCCAGATCTGGTTGAACTGGTGATAGCGCGTCGGATGGGCCGGCCAGTTGTTCACCTTGTCCGTGGTCGCGGTGAACACCGACCGGAAGAACGGCTGCACCATGATGCAATCGTCCTGCAGGATCTTCTCGACTGTCTCCATCACCTTGCGGCGTTTCTCGACGTCGAGCGTGGACTCGGCCTCGTCGAGCGCCGTCTCGAACTCCGGGTTGTCGTAGCCGGTCTCGTTCCACGGCACGCCGGCGCGGTAGGCCACGCCGAGCACCATGATGCCCAACGGGCGATGGGTCCACGAGGTCAGGCTGAACGGAGCCGTGGTCCAGACCTCCCAATACTGCGTCGAGGGCATCACGTTGATCGTGATGTCGATGCCCGCTTCCTTCACCTGCTCCTTCAGCACCTGCACCGAGTCCTGCTCCCAGGTGCCATCGGTGTTGCCGACGTTGCAGGTTACCTTGAGGCCATCGGCATAGCCCGCCTCGGCCAGCAGCGCCTTGGCCTTGGCGACGTCGCGCTTCAGCGGGGGCAGCTTGGCATATTCCGGATGCATCTCGCCGACGTGGTGATTTTCGCCGACCGTGCCCATGCCCCGGTGCGCGAGCTTCAGGTTTTGCGCGTTGTCGGCCGCGAGCACCATGGCCTGGCGCACGCGGATATCGTCGAAGGGCTTCTCGTCCACGTGCATGCGGATGACGCCGGTCTGGGCGGAAGCGACTTCGGCGATGCGCACAAACGGGATGCGCTCGGCAAGCTCCAGCGTCGGAATGCCGAGACGATAGATCGCGTCGACCTGGCCCGACGCCAGCGCGGCGATCGCCGCCGCGTCGTCCTCGCCGGTGTCGATGTAGCGGATCTCGTCGAGATAGACCTCACCGCCCCAGTAGGGCTCGCTGCGCCGGCGCAGCGTGCAGCGCTCGCCCACCACGAACTCGGTGAGCTCGAAGGCGCCGGTGCCGATCGGGTTCTTGGAGAAGTCGCCGCCGTCCTTCTCGAAGTTGCGATGCACGATGGCCATCGGATAGTTGTAAAGGTTCTCCGGCATCGACAGCACCGGCGCCTTGAGGTTCAGGCGGACCGTGTGGTCGTCGACCTTCTCGACAGCCCCCTCGATCAGCCGCTTGCCCATCACCGGCTTGCCGTCGTCACCCTTGTTCCCGGTGTCGTAGTCCTCGACCAGCGCGTCGAGCAGGCCGATGTTGGACGAGCCGGTCTTGGGATCGCACCAGCGGGTGAAGTTGAACACCACGTCATCGGCGTTGAAGTCGTCGCCGTTGCTCCACTTCACGCCCTGGCGCAGGTTGAAGGTCCAGGTCTTAAGGTCGTCGGACACTTCCCAGCTTTCCGCCAGATACGGCTGGGTGACGTTGTCCGACCCGGTGAGCGTCAGATACTCGATGATGTGACGCGTCTGGTTCGATTTCTGCGTCCAGTCGAAGTTCGACGGGTCTTTCATCTCCTGCACCTGCATGGCGACGCGCAGGACGCCGCCCTTCTTCGGTGCCTGCGCCGCAGCCTTCTGCACCAGGGCGCCGCCGAGCGGATCGCCGGCAAAGGCGTAGGCCGAAGCGGCCGAGACGCCGAGGAAAGCAGCGAGACGCACGAACTCGCGACGGTCCATCTTGCCGTCTCCGAACTGCGCGCAGAGTTCCTTCACGCCGGGATGCAGCGGCTTCCCGTTGATGGTTTCCAAATCTTTCTCGTTGGACATGACTGTAGGTCTCCCTGTGAGCTTACGTTTAGCTGAGCCCCAGCGGTTGCCGCCGAGGGTCGAACTCTACCGTTGCCGCGTCGCCTCGCCCGCCTGCGCCTGCCTTCGCGTCGATTCGGCAGGTACGCTGGCATGCCGGGCGGCGGCGACCGTTGCGCCTCTCATGTACTCCGGAGTAACCAGGGGTCGGCCGCGGTCGTCGCCATGCACGCCGAACGGCATTCTCCGCCGCTCCGACACAGGCCGACCGTGTCGCCGCACCCCCCATTCAAGCCTGCGGCGAACACCCGCACAGCTCCGGCTTTCCCTGTTCCTCAAACGCCTCTCCGCCTGCCCGCAGCGAATTGGCTGGCGCTGCGGTGGTGGCTTATTTTGTTTCTTTTCAACAACTACCCTAGCAAACTTTATCGCTGCCTAAAACCCGCGAGTTGCGGCGGTGCGACGGCCACTATGCCATAAGCGACCCGCTCCTCAATGGCTTACCCACCGCTGGATTTCAGCCCGCAGCCTTCGTCTCGATAAGAATTTCGCCATGCAGGGTGCGGTGAACCGGGCATTTGTCGGCGATCTCCAGCAGCCGCCGACGTTCCTCCGGCGCCAGGTTCCCCCTCATCTCGATGACCCGCTCGATGCGGTCGATCTTGCCTTCCTTCGTCTCGCAGGTTGCGCAGTCCTCGGCGTGAATCTTCCCGTGCGAAAGGGTGACCCGCGTCCGCTCGAGCGCGAGGCCCTTGCGCTCGGCGTAGAGCCGGAGGGTCATCGAGGTGCAGGCGCCGAGCGCCGCCAGCAGGAAATCGTATGGCGACGGGCCCATGTCGAGGCCGCCGACGCTCTCCGGCTCGTCGGCGGTGAGGCGATGCGATCCGACCGCGATGTGCTGGGTGAACTTCCCCTCGCCGGTCTCCTCGACCACCACGGCGCCGGCAGGCGGAGCCGGTGCCGCCGCGGCACCGGCCTCGCCGAGGTAGCGCCCGGCCCAGGCGGCGAGCACCTCGGCGACGTAGACCGCGTCGGCCCGTCGGCTCAGCAGGTGATCGGCGTCGTCGAGCGAGACGAAGCTCTTCGGATGCTTGGCGGCAACGAAGATGCGGGTGGCGTTGTCGATGCCCACCGTGGCGTCGCGCGGGGCGTGGAACACCATGAGCGCTTTCCTCAGCCCGGCAATGGCGGTCTCCAGGCGTTGCGTCGCGATGTCCTCGAGGAACTGCTTCTTGATGCGGAACGGCCGGCCGACCAGTAGCACCTCCGCCTCGCCCCGCGCCTCGATCTCTGCCCGCGCCTCGGTGAAGTGCGCAGCGACGTGCGCCGGGTCGGCCGGCGCCGCGATGGTGGCGACCGCCCGTGCCTCCGGCACGCTGGCGGCGGC
>DATCXZ010000244.1:0-1749 GCA_036570545.1 Kiloniellaceae bacterium | reverse complement strand
GGGCCTTGCCGACCGCATCGACTGGCACGGCCCGGCGGCCCAGGCCGAGGTGCTGGCGCGCTATCGCGCGGCCGATCTCTTCGCTCTGGCCAGCCGCGTCGCGCGCGATGGCGACCGCGACGGCCTGCCCAACGTGCTGGTGGAAGCGCAGAGCCAGGGCCTCGCCTGCCTCGCGACCAGGGTGGCGGCGATCCCCGAGCTCGTCGACGATGGCGTGACAGGCGTTCTGGTGCCGCCTGACAACCCTGCGGCGCTCGCCGCCGCCCTTGCCCGGCTGATCGCCGATCCGGCCGAGCGCCGCCGGCTGGGAGCGGCAGGACAGCAGCGCGTGCGGGCGGATTTTGATATGAAGAGCGGTATCGACACCTTGGCCCGGCTACTGAGTTCGGCGGACGGCCCGGGGGCCGTCGCCCGCAGAGCTGCCGAGTAACATCCCCTTCCCTCGCCCGAAACCGACATGCGCATCGCGTTCTACGCCCCCCTGAAGCCGCCGACCCATCCCAATCCCTCCGGGGACCGCCAGATGGCGCGCATGCTCGTCCAGGCGTTGCGGCATGCCGGTCACGAGGTTCATCTGGCGAGCCGCTTCCGCAGCCGCGAGGCGGCCGGCAACGAAGCCCGGCTGCAGCGCCTGCAGCGGGTCGGCGAGAAGCTGGCCGAGCGGCTGATCCGCCGCTACCAGGCCCTGCCGGCGCGCCAGCGCCCGCAGCTCTGGCTCACCTATCACCTCTATTACAAGGCGCCGGACTGGATCGGCCCCAAGGTGGCGCGCGCCCTGCGCATCCCCTACGTCGTGGCGGAGGCCTCGGTGGCCTACAAGCGCGCGGCCGGTCCCTGGGCGGCGAGCCACCGTGTCGTGCTGGACGCGCTCGACCAGGCCGCCGCGGTGATCACGCTGAACCCCCTGGATGCGAAGCTCATCCCCGACCAGACCAGGGTGCGGCCGCTGAAGCCGTTCATCGATACTGCCCCTTTCGACGCCGTGCGCCCGCTGCGCGGCGACTACCGCGCCGCGCTCGCCAGCGAGCAGCAGCTCGACCCGGACCTGCCCTGGCTGCTCGCCGCTGCGATGATGCGCCCGGGCGACAAGCTGAAGTCGTACCAGATCCTGGCCCAGGCGTTGCGCGCCATCCCCGACATCCCCTGGCAGTTGGTGGTGGCCGGCGACGGGCAGGCGCGCGACGCGGTGATGCAGGCCTTCGCCTGGGCCCTGCCGGAGCGGGTGCGCTTTCTCGGGCTGGTGCAGCCCGAGGTCATGCCGGCGCTCTATGCTGCCTGCGACGTTCTGGTCTGGCCCGCCGTCAACGAGGCCTTCGGCATGGTGCTGCTGGAAGCGCAGGCCGCCGGCATTCCCGTCGTCGCGGGGCGCAGCCCGGGCGTGGAGAACGTGGTGGCCGAAGGCGTTACCGGCTATCTGAGCGACCCCGGCCTCGCCACCTTTGCCGCCAGCGTGCGCGAGATGCTGTCCCAGAAGGCGAGCCGAGTCGCCATGGCCGAGGCCGGCCCGACGCTGATCGCAGAGCAGCACAGTCTGCTAGCGGCGGCGCGGCGCCTGAACGCGATCCTGGAAGAGGCGAGCACCAGCAGGGTGGGGAGCCGGTGAGCCGGCTGCTGGCCATCCGCCATGGCGCCACCGCCTGGAACGCAGCCGGCCGTATCCAGGGCCGCAGCGACCAACCGTTGTCGCCGGCAGGGCGAGCCGCCGTCGCCGCCTGGCAACTGCCGCCGCAAGCCGCCGGCGCGCGCTGG
>DATCXZ010000243.1:0-14530 GCA_036570545.1 Kiloniellaceae bacterium | reverse complement strand
TGCGCCGCCGGGGATCGCCCGCCGCGTCGAGCAGGGCCGCGGCCGCGTCGCCGCCATGAAGTCGCTGCGCTGCGCCGGCGCCGAGTACCTGCGCCTCGCGGCCGGCGAGACGCATTTCTCCCTCTTCACCCGCCTGATGCCCTGGGACCACGTGCCGGGCACCCTGCTGCACAGCGAGGCCGGCGGCATCGCCCTCTGCTTCGACGGCACACCCTACAAGGCCACCCGCTGGCGCGAGACCGGCCTGCTCATGGCCCCCGACCGCCAGAGCTGGGACGCCCTGCACGCGACGCTGCTGGGCGAGGCGTAGGGGCAAACCCCTCGCAGGGTCGCATCGGCCATACACACCGCTGTCGTCCCGGGGCTTGGCCCCGGGACCCACTGGCATCAGCACGGGGCGACGGCCTACCACGCTTGCATCCTTGCCAGCCGCAGGCATGGGTCCCGGCAACGAGTGCCGGGACGACAGCCTTGGTGTGGCAAGGGCAAACCAGCTCAGCGGGCGGACAAGGGACCCCGCCTGGCATCAGTGCCCCGGCGAAACTGGCTCTGGAAACAGACCGGTCGAGCGCCTAGCGTGCTGACGCAGCAGCCGGGAGCCACGGAGTCCGCGCTCCCTCTGCCTACAAAAAATATCAACAGGGCCTGACAGGGAGGGACAGCGCATCATGCTGGTCGGCGTGCCGAAGGAAATCAAGAACCACGAGTACCGCGTCGGCCTGGTGCCCGCGTCGGTGCGCGAGCTGGTGCACCACGGGCACAAGGTCATGGTGGAGACCGGGGTGGGCGAGGGCATCGGCTGCACCGATGACGACTACCACGCCGCCGGTGCCGAGATCGTCGGCGCCGCGGCCGACGTCTTTGCCAAGGCGGAGATGGTGGTGAAGGTGAAGGAGCCGCAGCCGGCCGAGGTCGCCCGCCTGCGCGAGGGCCAGATCCTCTTCACCTACCTCCACCTCGCGGCCGACCTGGCGCAGACGCAGGGGCTCGCCAAGTCCGGCGCCATCGCCATCGCCTACGAAACCGTCACCTCTGCCCGCGGCGGTCTGCCGCTGTTGGCGCCGATGAGCGAGGTCGCCGGCCGCATGTCGGTGCAGGTCGGCGCCCACTGCCTGGAGAAGAACCAGGGCGGTTCCGGCATGCTGCTGGGCGGCGTGCCCGGCGTGCCCGCGGCGCGCGTGGTCATCATCGGCGGCGGCGTCTCCGGCACCAACGCGGCGCGCATGGCCATGGGCATGGAAGCCCACGTCACCGTCATCGACCGCTCGCTCGAGCGCCTCTACGAGCTCGACCTGCAGTTCGGCGCCATGCTGAACACCATCTACTCGACCGTCGACGCCATCGAGCGCCACGTCGAGGGCGCCGACCTGGTGATCGGCGCGGTGCTGGTGCCGGGCGCCGCCGCGCCGAAGCTGGTCAGCCGCGAGATGGTGCGCGCGATGCGCCCGGGCTCGGCGCTGGTCGACATCGCCATCGACCAGGGTGGCTGCTTCGAGACCGCGCGCGGCACCACCCACGCCGATCCCACCTATGTGGAAGAGGGCTGCGTGCACTACTGCGTCACGAACATGCCGGGCGCCGTCGCGCGCACCTCCACCTTCGCCCTCAACAATGCGACGCTGCCGTTCATCCTGGCGCTGGCCGACAAGGGCCACCGCCGCGCGCTGGCCGAGGACCCGCACCTGAAGAACGGGCTGAACGTGGCCTGTGGCAAGGTGACCTACAAGGCCGTTGCCGAGGCCCATGGGCTCGCCTTTGTCCCGGCCGAAGAAGTCATCGGTCTTTAGCGGAAAAACCAGGAAAACCGCCGGCTGCAGCCTGTGGCTGGCCTCAATGCCCGCCACAAACTGGGTCTAGCTCCCGCCCGAAAGGCGGCGCTAGACTGCAGGCTAAGGTTTGCTGTCCACTCCGGAACCGCACCCGAACTTTTAGGAAAGCCAGGTCGATGAACTTCATCCCGCCGATCCCGAACTCGCTTGAGCAGCATTGGATGCCGTTTACCGCGAACCGCCACTTCAAGGCGAACCCGCGCATCCTGACCCGCGCCGAAGGCATGTACTTCACCACCGATCACGGCGACAAGGTGATCGACGGCTCGGCCGGCCTGTTCTGCGTCGCCGCCGGCCACGGCCGCCGCGAGATCGCCGAGGCGGTGAACGAGGCGCTGACCACGCTGGACTACGCGCCGCCGTTCCAGTTCGGCCACCCGGCCTCCTTCGAGGTCGCCCGCCGCATCGCCTCGGTGACGCCGGCCGACCTCGACCACATCTTCTTCGCCAATTCCGGCTCCGAGGCGGTCGACACCGCGCTGAAGATCGCGCTGGCCTACCACAAGGCCAAGGGCGAGGGGCAGCGCCTGCGCCTGGTCGGCCGCGAGCGCGCCTACCACGGCGTGAACTTCGGCGGCCTCAGCGTGGCCGGCATGGTGAGCAACAAGAAGGCCTTCGGGCTCGGCCTGCCGGGCTGCCTGCACCTGCGCCACACCCAGCTTCCCGATCACAAGTTCGTGGTCGGCCAGCCGGAGACCGGCGCCGAGCTGGCGGAAGACCTGCAGCGCTTCGTCGATCTGCACGGCGCCGATTCCATCGCCTGCTGCATCGTCGAGCCGATCGCCGGGTCGACCGGCGCGCTGATGCCGCCCAAGGGCTACCTGCAGCGCCTGCGCGAGATCTGCGATCAGCACGGCATCCTGCTGATTTTCGACGAGGTGATCTGCGGTTTCGGGCGCACCGGCAAGGAGTTCGGGGCCGACAGCTTCGGCGTGGTGCCGGACATGATCACCATGGCCAAGGCGCTGACCAACGGCGTGGTGCCGATGGGCGCCGTGGCGGTGAACGACAAGGTGCACAACGTGCTGATGGACGCGGCGCCGGAGGCCGGCATCGAGCTGTTCCACGGCTACACCTACTCCGGCTGCCCGGTGGCCTCGGCCGCCGCGATCGCGACGCGCGACATCTTCGAGCAGGAACAGCTCGTCGAGCGCGCCGCCAAGATGTCGCCGAAGTTCCTCGAGGCGCTCTATTCGCTGAAGGACCTGCCGATCGTCGTCGACATCCGCGGCTACGGCATGATCGGCGGCGTCGACCTCGCCCCGCTCGCCAAGCCCGGCGGGCGCGGCCTGAAGCTGATGCAGGACCTCTACGACGCCGGCTGCATGGTGAAGATGACCGGCGACTGCGCCCTGGTCTCACCGCCGCTGGTCGCAGAGGACAAGCACATCGACGAGATCTTCACCAAGCTGCGCGGCGTGCTGGCGAAGCAGTAGGCGGGTCGTCCGCTTCTTTTTATCGTCACCCTCGGGCTTGACCCGAGCATCCAGAGCAAGCGCCGCAACGGTCGCCCTGGATGCTCGGGTCAAGCCCGAGCATGACGATGGGGAGGCGGTAACGGCGGCAATTGGCCGCCTCAAGAAATGTGCGTATCAACGACCGCTCCCGTTGTCGCCCTCGGGCTTGTCCCGAGGGCCCATTCTGCCGTGGCACCGTGCCTCTCCAGAGAGGTCCGGAGCCTGATGCGGACATGGATTGCCGGGACAAGCCGGCAATGACAGTTTGAACAAGATGCCCCCCCCGCCGGGCCAGGACACCACACTGACCGACCCGAGCCTGCACCGGCCCTGATTCGCCGCTACTGCGCCGGCACCTGAACCGGCGTTGCCGTTGCCCGCTCGGCGCGGGCGGCGGCGGCCTTGGCGGCGTACTCGCGGCGCAGCTCGCGCCGCTGCGCGATCTCGATGGCGATGGCGCCGACCAGGGTCACCCCGATGATGAGCACGGCGAGCGCGGCGAGGTCCGGCTGGGTGCCCATGCGCACCTTGCCGGCCAGCACCGTGGTCAGCGTGCTCTTCGCCTGGATGGTGAAGACCGTGGTGTTGTAGTTCTCGAAGGAGGTCAGGAAGGCGAGGCCCATGGCGGAGAAGATCGCCGGGCGCAGGAAGGGGATCAGCACCTTCCAGAACACCTGCGCGTGGGTCGCGCCGAGGTCGAGGGCGGCTTCCTCCTGGGTGCGGTCGAAGCGCTGCAGGCGGGCGAGGAACACCAGCATGGTGTAGGCCGAGATGAAGGTCGACTGCCCGACGATGGTGAGGAACAGGCCGCTGTAGTAGAGGCTCTCGTAATCGGCGTCCATGAGGGTGCCGAGGCGGTCCCAGAACACCAGCGTCGAGATGCCGAGGATGACGCCCGGCGTCAGCACCGGCGACACCACGATGGTGTAGTAGAGGCTCCGCACCCGCCGGTGCACCTGGGTCATCACGATGGCGGCGGCCAGCCCGATCGGCACCGACAGGCAGACGACGCCGAGGCCGATCCAGATCGAGTTGGTGAAGCCCTCCATCATCAGGGCATCGTCCATCAGGGCCGGGAACCAGCGCAGCGTGAAGCCCTCCCAGGGCACCACCTGCGGGAAGGAGACGTCGTTGAAGGCGGCGATGGTCATCATGATCAGCGGCGCGAAGAGAAAGCCGAAGAACAGCAGAATGTAGAAGCTGACCATCAGCTTCCGGATCGACTCCGAGCTCATCGGGCGATCTCCCCCAGGCTGACCTTGAAGAGGCGCATGATCGCCAGCACGAAGACGAGGCAGGCGGCCAGCAGCACGATGGCGTAGGCGGCGCCCTGCGGCCAGTTGCCGCCGGTGTTGAACCAGCGGTAGATGATCTGGGTGAACCACAGGCTGGACGGCCCGCCGAGAATCTGCGGAGCCGCCAGCGCGCCGGCCGATAGCATGAACACCAGCGTGCACCCGGAGGCGATGCCCGGCATGGCGTGCGGCATCGCCACGCGCCAGTGGATGCGCCACCACGGCGAGCCGAGATCGCGCGCCGCCTCGATCTGGTTATGGTCGAGGCTCTCGATGGCGTTGTAGAGGGGAAACACCATCAGCAGGACGTAAGCGTAGGAGAGGCCGGCGTAGAGCGCCACGTCGGCGCGGATGAAGTCGATCGGCTGGTCGACGAGGCCGAGGCTCTGGAGCATCGCGTTGATCACCCCGGAGGTGCCGAAGAGGATGCGAAAGGCGAAGGCACGCAGGATCTCGTTGACCCAGAACGGCAGGATGAGCAGCAGGATCATGGCGCGCGCAAAGCCGCCCTTGGCGACCTGCGCGATGTAGTAGGCGATGGGGTAGCAGAGCGCGAAGTCGAGCAGGGTAATGAAGACCGAGACGACGATGGTGCGCAGGAAGACCTCGAGATGGAGGTAGTTGAAAGCGTCGGGCGAGGTCGGGCTGCCGAACAGCAGGTAGCGGTAGTTGGCGAGGGTGTAGACGTCTTCCGGCCCGCCGATCTTGCCGGGCGGCAGGTTGTGGCGGAACGAGTAGTCCAGCATGTAGGCCTGCGGCAGGACGATCATGACGATCATCCACACCGCCACCGCGCCGATCAGGTAGGTGGAAATGACAATGCCGTTGCGCTGGATGAAGCCGGTCACGCGCCGATCTCCGGGACACCCAGGGCTGTCGTCCCGGCACTTGTTGCCGGGACCCAATGCCCTGGCCGTTCGATGCGGCGATGCGAGCCTGGCACGGCATCGCCGCGCGCTGACGCGAATGGGTCCCGGGGACAAGCCCCGGGACGACAGTGTTGTGTGGAGCCGGCTCGCCTACTCATCGGCGACCTCGCCAACCGGCAGGACGAGCGCGCGGTCGGCCGTGAAGCAGACGCGGGCAGTCTCGCCTTCGCGGAATTCCGGCAGGTTGCCGGAGTTGGTCATCGACATGACGATGTCCTTGGCACCGTCGCCGCGCAGGAAGACCGAGAAGAACGAGCCCTCGAACTCGCTGTGCACCACCTGGCTCTCGATGACGTTCTCGGCCGGCGCGTGGCCGTTCACCAGCCCGAGGGACTCCGGCCGCACGAACAGCATGGCGTGGCTGCCGGCGCCGAGGCCGCCCAGGTTGCGCCCGCGCAGGGGGCCGAAGGCGGTCTCCACCACGGCATGGCCGCCGTCGGCCGCCACCACCTTGCCGGTGAAGGGATTGTTCTCGCCGACGAAGGAGGCGACGAAGGCGGTCTGGGAATTCTCGTAGACCTCGGTGCCGGTGCCGACCTGCTGGATCACGCCCTGACTCATGACCGCGATGCGGTCGGACATGGTGAGCGCCTCGCCCTGGTCGTGGGTGATGTAGATGAAGGTGATGCCGACGCGCTGCTGGATGGCGCGCAGCTCGGTGCGCATGTGCTGGCGCAGCTTGAGGTCGAGGGCCGACAGCGGCTCGTCGAGCAGCAGCACGTCGGGCTCGACGGCGAGCGCGCGGGCGATCGCCACGCGCTGCTTCTGCCCGCCGGACAGCTCACCCACCTTCTTTTCGCCCTGGCCCTCCAGCGCGATCAGCTCGAGCAGCGCGTCGGCGCGCTTGCGCCGCTCGGCCCGTCGGATGCCGCGCACCTCCAACCCGAAGGCGATGTTGTCGGCCACCGACATGAGCGGAAACAGCGCGAGGTTCTGGAAGATGAGGGCGGTCGGCCGCTTGTTGGGACCGATGCCGCGCATGTCGCGCCCGCCGATGCGCACCGCGCCCTCGGAGGGCTCGAGAAAGCCCGAGACGGCGCGCAGAATTGTCGTCTTGCCGCACCCCGAAGGCCCCAGGAAGCTGAAGAACTCGCCGTCTTCGATCTTGAGGTTCGCGTTCTGGACTGCGGTGAATTCGCCGAAGCGAATCGTGACGTGATCGAGCTCTACGTCGGCGCTCATCTCAGCCGTCCCCCACTTGTACCGTCGCTTCCGCTCCCGCGCGCGGAAACGTCCCTGACAAAGATCCCTGCGGTATCGCGTCTCTTGTGCGAACGCTGACTACCATTTTGCTTCGCTGACGGGAAGCAGGTCCCGGCCTTTCGGCCGGAACCCGTCCCGCAGCGGTCATGCACGCTCAGGCCGCGACGTACTTGTCGCTGTATTCGGCGCGGATCTCGGTATACCAGGGGTGCGACGGCGGCCACCACCAGAGGCGATCGAGGGCATCGCCCGGATAGGCTTCGCCGAACGCCTTCTTGCTGTCGGCCGAGAGGTAATTCTCCGCCCCGATGGAGACCGGGTTGTAGCCGGTCTCGTTGGCGATCAGACCATTCACCTCCGAATCATAGATGTAGTTGAGGAAGGTGTAGGTCTCGTCGAAGTTCTTGGCCCCGATCGGGATCGAAAGACCGTCGAGCCAGGCGAAGGCGCCTTCCTGCGGCGCCATGAAGGTCACCGGCTTGCCCTCCTTCTTCAGACGCAGCGGCGGGCCGTCCCAGGTCTGGCCGAGCACCACGTCGTTCTGCATGAAGCCGTTGATCTGGCCGTCGGCGTCATTCCAGAACTGCTTGATCCAGGGCTTGTGCTCGATCGCGAACTTGGTGATGCCCTCCCAGATGCGCCGCATGTTCTCTTCGTCCTTGTAGGCGTCGAGCATGCGGTTGGAGGGAATCTGGCCGGAGGCATCCAGGTAGAGCCCGATGCCGGCCATCATGGAGTGCGGCCGGCCCATCACCTTGCCCTTCATCTCCGGCGTCCAGAGGTCGCCGTAGGAGAGGTCGGCGTAGCTGCTCTCCCACTTGTCGGTGCGCCAGGCAAGCGCCTCGGTGCCCCAGTGGTAGGGCAGGTGGTGGTTGCCGTCGTCCCAGGTCCAGGCCCCGGTCGAGGCCTTCAGCAGGCTGGGCACCACCTTGGAGGTGTCGATCTTGTTCATATCGAAGGCCTGCAGCAGGCCGAGCGGCTGCCATTCGGCGGCGCGGTCAAGGGTCGGGGCGACCAGGTCGAAGCCGCGGCCCTTGGTGGCACGCATCTTGTTCAGCAGTTCCTCGTTCGAGCCGAACGGCGTGTGCTTGACGGTGATGCCGGTCTTCTTCTCGAAGCCGTCGAGGAACGACTGCGGCATGTAGTCCGACCAGTTCATGATCAGCAGCTCGCCGGAGGAGGCGAGCGTCTTGCTGCTGATGACGGCGGGCGCCACGGCGATGATCGCGCCGCCGGCCGCCGCCTGCTTCAGCAGGGTGCGGCGCGAGAAGCCGCGCACTGCGCGGTGCGTCTTCTCGCTGGACGTTAGCTGTTTCTTTTTCACGCTGGTTCTCCCCAAATTGACGTGTAAGCGTGGAGCGACGGTCGTCGCTCCCTCCCGCTAGCTCAATTATTCTTTCGCCACCACTGAGCCTGAGCTTGAATCAGGCAATGCCTTGGAAAACAAGTCAAGACCAACTCCAGACCTCCAATGGTGCCAGACGTGCACGAACGGGAAATTCGCTTGTTGCTCATCGCGCCGCTGGCGGCGGCTGTCCTCTGGATCGGCGCTCCCCTTGCGGCAGCCGAAGAAGAGCGCACTCTGGCCCGCGTCGTCTATGAATTTGCTGTTACGGGCTACTGCGGCCTGCAGGACGCGGCGGTCGAGGCCGGCTATCACGCCGAGGTGGCGGCGCTGACGGCGCGCCATGGATTCGATGCGGAGGCCGCGCGGCGTCAGCGCCTGCGCGGCTGGGTGGCGGCAGAGGACGAGTGGCGCAACCGCGGCCTGGGCGGCAACCGCGCCTGGTGCGCCGGCGAGGGGGCCACCCATGCCCGCCACTTCCAGGCGATAGCCCGCGGCGACCTGCAACCGTAAGGCCGAGTAGCTCGGCCCCTTGAGCAGACGGGGGCACCCTTCTAAGCTGGCGCCGCCTGACCGGCCAGGGGCCGGGGGCGGCAAGGGAGCGATCACGGTTGCGCGACTTCATCTTCCCGGTGCGCCACGACGGCGACCTCGGCCTGCAGGCCCAGCTCCGCCGCCAGCTCATCGACGCCATCCTGGACGGCCGCCTGTCGGGCAGCGACCCGCTGCCGTCGTGCCGGCGGCTCGCCCATTCGCTCGGCGTCTCGCGCAACACGGTGGTGCTGGCCTATCAGGCGCTGACCGACGAGGGGCTGCTGATCTCGCGTGAGCGCATCGGCTACTTCGTGAACACCGAGATGGTATTCCAGCAGGCCGGCACGCAGCCCGCCTTTGCCGAGCAGGAAGGCGCCCCCGGGGTCGACTGGTTCGCGCGCCTGCAGCGCCGGCCCTCCGAGCAGGTGCATCTCACCAAGCCGCGCAACTGGCGGCGCTATCCCTTTCCCTTCATCTACGGCCAGCCCGACCCCCGGCTGTTTCCGGTTTCGACCTGGCGCATGTGCTCGCGCCAGGCGCTCGGCGTCGAGGCGATCCAGACCTGGACCGAGGACAACTTCAACGACGACGACCCACGCCTCATCGAGGAGATCCGCACCCGCGTGCTGCCGCGCCGCGGCATCAAGGCGCAGCCGCACGAGATCCTGGTCACGCTGGGGGCGCAGAACGCGCTCTACCTGATCGCCGAGCTGCTGGGCGGGCCTGGCAAGGTGCTGGCGGTGGAAAACCCGGGCTATGTGGACGTGCGCAACATCTTCGGCCTGCACGGCACCGAGATGCGCCCGATCCCGGTCGACAGCGACGGCATGGTGGTGGACGAGCGCCTGGACGGCTGCGCCTGCGCCTACGTGACGCCGAGCCACCAGTCGCCGACCACGGTGACCCTGCCGCTGGAGCGTCGCATGGCGCTGCTGGAGCGCGCGCAGCGCGGCGACTTCCTCATCGTCGAGGACGACTACGAGGCCGAGGCGAACTTCATGCATGCGCCGACCACCGCGCTGAAGGCGATGGACCGCAGCGGCCGCGTGATCTACGTCGGCAGCTTCTCGAAGTATCTCGGCCCCGGCCTGCGCATGGGCTACATGGTGGGCGCCGCCGAGTTTATCCACGAGGCGCGCATGCTGCGCCGGCTGATGCTGCGCCATCCGGCCACCAACAACCAGCGCACCCTGGCGCTGTTCATCGCCGGCGGCCACTACGACGCGCTGGTCCACCGCCTGCAGCGCGATTTCCGCACCCGCTGGGAGGTGATGGGCCAGGCCCTGAAGCGCCACCTGCCGCAGTTCCTGCCGCGGCCATCCTGCGGCGGAACGAGTGTATGGCTGGAGGGGCCGAAGAGCCTCGACACCGACATCCTGGCCCGCGAGGCGCTCGGCGCCGGCATCGTCATCGAGCCCGGCTCGGCCCACTTCCTCTCGGCGAAGCCACCGCGCAACTTCATGCGCCTCGGCTTCTCCTCGATCGAGCCGCAGCGCATCGAGCCCGGCCTGGAGGCGCTCAGCCGGCTCGTGGCGCGGGCGATGCAGCTCGGGAACTAGCCAGAGGCCTGGCGCGCCGCCCGAGGGCGACGGGAGAAGAGGCGGCGCGAGCGATGCGGCGCCTTCCGCCCGCGTTGCGCCCCTCAGGCGCGCATCACTTGGTCGATCTGCGCCTGGTCGAGGGTGTCGGTGGTGCCGTTGACGATCGAGGAGGCGACGTCGACGAAGCTCTGCAGCTTGCGGGTGACCTGGGCGATGCCGAGATGCAGCGGCCCCGGCTCGCCGGCCTCGATCAGGCCCTTGATGCGCGGCATGGCTTCCAGCACCAGGCAGTCCATCTGCCTGATCGTGGCGTCGAAGGCCTGACGGTAGTTCTCCGGCGCGTTCTCGTAGGCGAGGATGGCAAGCTCGGCATCGGAGAAGCAGCTATCGCGGAAATGCTGCGCGTAGCTCTTGGGGCGCCACTCGACGGCGTCGCGGTAGCACTCGGGCATCGAGGGAACCATCTCAAGAAGCATAATTATCTCATTGAAGTGATTGAGATAATCTGTCGCCAGTAGGGTGTTTTGGTTGATGTTCTTGCCGCGCACCAGCAGCCGGTAGGTGCCGGTGAAGCCACCTTGCCGGGGCTCCACCCGAGGCTCGTCATCCTCGGTGACTGCCAAAGCCTGTGCTGACGACGATACCATGGGTTGCTTCCCGCCTGCGGCCCCTGCACTGCGAAATCGGCTCGATCGAGGCCGCCATTGAAGCACCGGTTTCTTTAAGTTTTCCTTTCAAACTGTCGCGTTTCCCTGAGGCGGCGTCTGCGACCTTTGTCTCAATTGCTTGGAAAATCAGAAAAAGAGATCCTCGTCCGCATATTCGGCGATATTGGTGTAGAACAGCGTGATCTCCTCACCGTCGGCGATGTCGCGCAGGGCCTCGAGAACCGCCCAGGGTCCGGTCGCGTCGGTTTCCCACCGGACGGCGGCGTTGGGCTTCTCTGCATGGTTGCAAAAGGTGAGACTGCCAAACGCGATGAAGGCCGCATGGGCGGCAGCTTCCGTGCGGCCAAAGGAGACGGGGTCGGCAAAAGTGTAGGGGAAGAGGGCGGTGCCATCGACGGCGGCACGGTCTTCCGCCGGCAAGCACACGGCGGGGGCCCGTTCGATCGCTGTCCCCGCGGGGATCGCCTGGCAGGCCAGCAGCCCGCGTCCCTTACCCGCAATCCTGGCCAGCCTGAACAACCGCTTCCTGCCCCCGAGGCCCGCTTGGCGGACGATCGGGGCATGTTTGCACAGGCAGGTCGCGATGCAAACGGCGCCAGGGTACCCGGCGCCGTTGCTTGTATTTGCGAGCGTCCGCGAGCGGCGCCCGGTGAAGTGCCTCAGGCGCCGGCCTTGCCCGACATCGCCTGCAGGGTCAGGCGGGTGACGTCATCGCGGGTGAGCCCGCGCGCTGCCAACTGCTTGTCAGAGAGCCGCGACAGCTCGTCATAGACCCGACTCGCTTCCTTCGCGTCGGCATAGGCCGCGAAGAGGGAGGCGAAGAAGTGCCGCACGCCGCCGAAGAAGTTGGAGCCCTGAAGAGCCGAGTTGTTTCCTGTTGCAGATGCGAACATTGCAGTACCTTTCTCCGCATAACCGTTGACCGAACATCGGGTCAACCTACTGAATTCAATATATGGTCTGTGGTATACCAGATCAATGGGTAGAATGTTGCAATGCAGCATATTTTTCGCATGCCTGCGTCGCGAAGGCTGCATGGCAGGGCGGACCCAGCCTCCCCACGGGCTGCGCATCCGGAGCGGTTGCCGCTTGCACCGTCGGTCGGGTAGGCTCCGCCCACCGCCAAAGTGAGGCCGCTGCCAAGTCAGGCCGCCGTTTCCACAGTATTCAGCAGGGTGAGATCGCGAGATGACCAAGGTCGCCTTCCTCGGTCTGGGGGTCATGGGCTTTCCCATGGCCGGCCACCTGGCCGCCGCCGGCCACGACGTGACCGTCTACAACCGTACCGCCGCCAAGGCCGAAGCCTGGGTGCAAAAGCACGGCGGCGCCGCCGTGCCGACGCCGCGGGCAGCCGCCGACGGCGCCGGGCTGGTGTTTTCCTGCGTCGGCAACGACGACGACCTGCGCAGCGTGGTGCTGGGCGAGGAGGGGGCCTTCGCCGGCATGGCCGCGGGCAGCATTTTCGTCGACAACACCACCGCCTCGGCCGAGGTGGCGCGCGAGCTGGCCGCCGCCGGCAAGGAGCGGGGCATCGCCTTCATCGACGCCCCCGTCTCCGGCGGCCAGGCCGGCGCCGAGAACGGCACCCTCACCGTCATGTGCGGCGGCGAGCCGGAGCCCTTCGAGCGCGCCCGCCCGGTGATCGACACCTTTGCCCGCGCCGTCACCCTGATGGGGCCGAGCGGTGCCGGCCAGCTCACCAAGATGGTGAACCAGATCTGCATCGCCGGCCTGCTGCAGGGCCTCGCCGAGGGCATGAACTTCGGCCAGAGGGCGGGCCTCGACATGGCCCAGGTGATCGAGGTCATCGGCGAGGGCGCCGCGCAGTCCTGGCAGATGGACAACCGGGGCGCCACCATGTGCCAGGGCAAGTTCGATTTCGGCTTCGCGGTCGACTGGATGCGCAAGGATCTCGGCATCTGCCTGGCCGAAGCCAAGACCAACGGCGCCCGCCTGCCGGTCACCGCGCTGGTGGACCAGTTCTACGGCCAGGTGCAGGCCCGCGGCGGCAACCGCTGGGACACCTCCAGCCTGATGCAGCTATTGGCGAAGGACTGAGGCAGGAGAGGGGCGCGCCATTCGCACCACTGTCGTCCCGGGGCTTGTCCCCGGGACCCATTGGCATCGGCGCGTGGCGATACCTGCTGACATTTGCAGGCCGCAGGCCGCAAGCATTGGAACCCCGCATCGGCGCCCGATCACGCGGAGAGGACAATGGGTCCCGGCAATGAATGCCGGGACGACAACCTTCTTGTGGCGAGGGGCGAGTCCCCCGGCGCAGAAGCGGCGTTCTAACCCTCGCGCTCGGCGCGCTTGGCCGCCTGCCAGAGCTCTTCCAGGGTATCGAGGCTCTGGTCCTCGGCCTTCTCGCCGCAGGCGGCCAGCGCCGCCTCCATGGCGCGGAAGCGGCGCTCGAACTTGGCGTTGGTGCGGCGCAGCGCCGATTCCGGATCGACGTGCAGGTGACGCGCCAGGTTGACGACGACGAACAGCAGGTCGCCGACCTCGTCTTCCAGCCGCTCGGGCGCACCGCCCTGGTCGATCTCGGCACGAATCTCGCCGACCTCTTCGTCCAGCTTGTCGAACACCTGGCCCACCTCCGACCAGTCGAAGCGCACCCGCGCGGCCCGCTTCTGCAGCTTCTCGGCGCGCAGCAGAGCGGGCAGGGCGGCGGTCACGCCGTCGAGGGCGCCGGGCGGCTGTCCACCGCCGCCGTTCTCGCGCGCAGCCTTGGCGGCGCGCTCGGCTTCCTTCTGCGCCTCCCAGGTCACCTTCACCGCATCCGGCGTGTCGGCTCGGTGATCGCCGAACACGTGCGGATGGCGGCTCACCATCTTGTCGGCGATCGCCGCCGCCACCTCGGCGAAGGCGAAGTGGCCGGCCTCCTCGGCCATGCGGGCGTGGAACACCACCTGCAGCAGCAGGTCGCCCAGCTCGTCCCTCAGCGCCGCCATGTCGTTCTGCTCGATGGCGTCGGCAACCTCGTAGGCCTCCTCGATGGTGTAGGGCGCGATGGTCGCGAAGTTCTGTTTCAGGTCCCAGGGGCAGCCGCCGTCGGGGTCGCGCAGACGCGCCATGATGGCAAGCAGACGGTCGAGCGCCTCCGTGGCGGAAGGACGGGGGGCGGCGGGAAAGCTGTCGGGTGAGTTTGCGGGCGGGCTGTCGGTCATGGCGGGCAGACTAGAGCAGATCAGGGTCGGATGGAATCGCCAGAGGCCTCGGGCGGGATTGCCGGATTGCGCAGGGCGGCCTATTCAAGGCGCCAGCGCAACCCGCATGGAGGATCTTCGTCCCTTGGCGCAGCAGCAAGGCCCCAGGGCCATCATCTTCGATCTCGACGGCACCCTGGTCGACAGCATGCCCGACATCCACGCCGCCGTGGCCGCCTTCCTGGCCGAGCGCAGCCACCGGCCGCTCGACCTCGCCACGATCACCGGTTTCGTCGGCAACGGCGTGCCGGTATTGCTGCAGCGTGTCCTCAGAGCGGTCGGCGAGACGCACGACGACGACGCCGTCGAAGCGCTGACGCCGCGCTTCCTGGGGATTTACGGCGCCGAGCCGAGCGCGCTGTCGCGCCTCTATCCGGGTGTCGCCGAGGCGCTGGCGGCGCTCGCCGCCGCCGGCTACCGCCTCGGCCTCTGCACCAACAAGCCCGTGGCGCCGGCGCGCGCGGTGCTCGCCGACTTTGGCATCGCCAGCTTCTTCGCTGCCGTGGTCGGCGGCGACTCG
>DATCXZ010000242.1:0-2828 GCA_036570545.1 Kiloniellaceae bacterium | reverse complement strand
CCGTCGACACGGTCCTGTTCGACAAGACCGGCACCCTCACCAAGGGCATCACGCCGCGCCGCGATCATCCAGGCGTGTTCGCGGCGCTGGAGGCTGGCAGAGTCGGCGCCGGGGCAGGTCTCGAGGATGAGAACCAGGGTGCGTCGGCGTCTGGCGGCCACTGGCGCTAAGAGGCGGCCGCCGGCCGAGTGGCCGCGCAGCTTGGTGCTGCGGGCAAAGGAGAGATGGGCGCCGAGGCGCGCCGTCAGGCGCTTGCTCGAGCCGACGTAGTACCTTGGGCAGGCGCCCTCGAAGCTCACGAGGGCGTAGACCGCCGGGGCGACCGGCGGGCGGGCCTGCCGGCCGGCGAGGTCGAGGTACCAGAGCTCGGTTCCGCGGTTGAGGGTGCAGTAGAGGATCATCGTGGCCTCCGGGCTTGCCCTCTCAGGGTGGCCCGGCCGCGGTCCGAAGCAAGCGAAGATTTCGCTGCGAAATCAAATAGTTCGCTTGAATCAGGCGGCCCGCGCTGCGATCCACGCAGCGCGGGCCGAAGTCTTTCCTATGGGAGCAGGGTGTTCTTTTAAGTGCGTGGTGCGCGAACCCGGCCGGCCGGGTTCGCCAAGGGCTAAGCCCCTGACGGGGAAGCTTTTCCTGTGATCGAGAACGCCTTGTAGGCATCACACCGATCTGGCGAATTCAGGCGCAGCTAAAGCAACACCCTGCTCCCGTACCCGGGCGCGAAGTTGGTAGCGCGCGGGGGCCTTCGCCACTCACCGGCCAAGAATTTTGCCGCCGGTGCCCCTTGCACGCTGGGGCCGGCCGAAGCCGTCCACGCGGTCTCTCGGGATTTGTCGCGCCCTCGGCGCGCTTTTTCGCGCCGGCCTCTCCCAGGCTTTCCGCGCCTTTCGGCGCTCCCGACCACTTTTTGCCGACGCGCCCTTGGCGCCGGAACCAACTCCCCTGCTGCCCAACCCTGACAGCAGCAGGAGAGAACCCATGGTCAAGACTGACGTCGGCCCGCGCTCGCGGCGCTCCCAGGCCCCTAATCCCGACGGCTCCGTCGACGAGGGCGCGCTCGCCATCCCCGGCGTCAGCGCGCTCACCCGGACCGTCGAGCGGGTGAACCACAACCTGACGACCGTGGCGGTCGTCTACACCGAGGCGCTGTGGGACCCCGAGCAGGCCCTGCTGCCGGCGGCGATCGGCCCCGGCGCCGTGAGCCTCGGCACGATCCGCCAGGTCCTCCACGGGCCGCGCTATGGCGGGCTTCCCCAGGTCATCCATCTCCACGTCACCCTCTACGAAGTGCGCCAGGCCGACGGCACCCTTCTCTACATGGCGCCGATTCCGCCCTGCTTCCATCCGGAGACCGGCATCCACGAGGCGCTGGCCGCCGAGCTCGTCGCCGACCTGCCGCACTTCGGCCTCGATGCGCTCTCCCGGCGCAGCTTCGTGCTGCCGGAGCGCATCGTCGAGCTCGCCGAGGCGCACGCGGCCACGATCTGGGAGGCCATCAAGCGGGGCCGGTTCAAGCCTTCGTGCCTCGGCGTCGACACCGTCTACCTCTCCAAGGCGATCGCCGACAAGCGCAAGGCGCTCCACGTCACCGCCGCCGACCCGGCCAGAGGCCTCTACTGCACGCTCGCCCTCATCGAGTTCGTCGGCGACGAGCGGGAGCCGGTCATCGCCCGCCTGGTCGAAATCCTGGAGAAGCTGCCGCACCTCGAATGCCTGCTGGCCACCGCGACCGACGACGGCATCGAGCGGGCCATGGTCGCCGAGGCGGTGCGGCGCGTGCGCCTCGAGCGTTCGGAACTCGATCCGACGCCGGTCTTCGACATCTTCCACCTCCTCGGCAGCTTCGTGAAGGTGCTGAACCGCGAGCGCATCAAGATTCAGAAGCAGTGGAAGACAGACCGCTCCCAGAAGCGCCGCGAGGCGGCCGAGCTCTTGAAGAAGCTGAACCGGACCCTCGTGAAGACGCGCTGGTCGGTCATCGAGCTCGACGCCGACAAGAAGGTGAAGATGGAGCACCTCTTCGCGCTCTCCCCGGAACTCGAGGAGGGCTTCTCCATCGTCGACGGCCTGCGCCGGGTCTTCGACTGCCGCAGTCCCGAGGCTGCCGACCGCGCCTATGCCGCTTGGCGGCGCGAGCTGGCCCAGGCGAAGACCCGCGCCTACGCCACCAAGGCGAAGGAGCTTCACGACAAATGGGACGAGGTGCGCCAGATCTTCGCGGTCTTCGAGCGCTCCGACGCGCTGCATGACCACCTCATGAGCTTCGGCACCAATCCCGTCGAAAGCCTGAACGAGCGCGCCAAGGAGATCTGGCAGGGCGCGCGCAACTCGAGCATCGATCTCATCGAGCTGCGCCTCATCGCCGGCCAGGGCTACATCGCCAAGTCCCTCGCGCTTTCGGAGCCGACGCTGATCCGGCGCCGGCGCAAGTATGCCGAGCAGCACCCGCGCCAGCGTCGCGCTAAGCGCCGCCGCGAGAAGCGCCTCGGCAGCGCTGCTGCGCCGGCCTAAATCTGCGTCGCTGCGGCCTCTCGCGTGCGGTGGTAGCTTGCGACGGCGCCGAGCTCGGGCAGCAGGTCCTCGGCGTAGTGCGCCGGCAGCGCCGGGCTCGCCCAGCCGCCGGCCAATTGCACCGCGACCAGGGACTGGCCGCTGGCGACGAGGTCGCAACACATGCCAAGGCGCGTGGAGTGGCCGCCGATGCGGCTTGCGTCGAGGCCGGCGGCGCGCGCCAGCTTCTTGAAGCGCCGCGCGACCGCCTGGGGATGCAAGCCGCTGCCGATCCTGCCGGCATTGTCGATGCCGCGGAAGACCGGGCCCTGCGAAATCCC
>DATCXZ010000241.1:0-4899 GCA_036570545.1 Kiloniellaceae bacterium | reverse complement strand
TCGACAGCGCGCCGGCGAGCGTGGCCTTCAGCGGGCCGGATCGCGTCTGCAGGGTGGCCTCGGCATCCGCCAGCACCACCTTGGGCAGGGACGGCAGGCCTCGGCTCTCCGGCGTGCCGGCGCCGGAGGTTTCGGCACCCTCGCCGCTCTCGCCGGCCAGCCCGTCGATCGCTTTCTGCAGGCTGCCGAACAGCGGTCCCTCGCCGGTGAGGTCGAGCGTCAGGCGCAGCCCCTCGATACGGACCTCCGCCAGGCCGAGGTCGAAGGCCTCGATCGCCGGCACCAGCACGATCTGCGCAGCGGCCAGCTCGCGCCGCTCGCCGAGCGCGACGTCGCGCAACTCGAATGTATCGGGCGTGAGCGTCGTCACCTCGAGCGCCTGGACGGCGATGCCGCGGCTCTCGAGATAGGCGACGGCGGCGCGGGTAGCGATCTCGGTGCGGAAGACGACCGCGAGGACGATCAGCGCCAGCAGCAGCGCCGCGCCGCCGAGCAGCAGGCCGCGGCGGCGCCGGGATTTGCGCGGTGAGGGCCCAGGCTGCGACATGCCGCGAGGCTAGCGCAGGCGGGGAGGGGCGTCACGCCCCCTCAGGCTGTCATCCCGGCCAAGCGAGCAACGCGAGCGCGAGCCGGGATCCATGGCAGCGGCGGGCACGGGGCCCAGCCGTAGATTTTTCGATGTCAGTCGGTGGCGTCAGTCAGCGGCTGAGGTCAGGAGCCTGGTGTCGCCATAGGCCCCGGCTCGCGCTCGCTCACGCTCGCTTGGCCGGGGTGACAGCCGGAGTGGACGATAGAGATGTGAATCCGGCGGGGCTTGACCTGGCGCCATTCGCAAGGGCCTGTGCGGGCGGTGAAATGGGTTGCCGGGACAAGCCCGGCAATGACAGTGGGAGGAGAGCGCAAACGCTCTCGCGTCCTCTCCACTCGTCATCCCACGGCTACCCCGCCGCCGCGGCCACCGCTCGCTTCAGCATCACGCTCACCAGGTGCGCGCGGTATTCCGCCGAGGCGTGGAGGTCGCTGTTGAGGCCATCGGCGGAGACCTTCACGTTGCCGACCGCATCCGCCGAGAAATTGCCGCCGAGCGCGGACTCCGCATCTGCGAGGCGGAACACGGAAGGTCCGGCGCCGGTCACCGCGACGCGAACCCCGGCCGGGCCCTTGGCGACCATGACGCCGACGATGGCGTAGCGCGAGGCCGGATTGGCGAACTTCACATAGGCGGCCTTGTCCGGCTGCGGAAAGGCGACGGCGGTGACGATCTCGTCCTCCGCCAGCGCTGTCTCGAACATGCCGGTGAAGAAGTCGTCGGCGGAAAGCTCGCGCTTGCTGGTGTGCACCGTGGCGCCGAGGCCGACGAGGCCCGCCGGGTAGTCGGCCGCCGGATCGTTGTTGGCAATCGAGCCGCCGATGGTGCCGCGGTTGCGCACCTGCGGGTCGCCGATGCCGTCGGCGAGGTGGGCCAGCGCGGGGATCTTCGCCCTCACCGTGGCGTCGCGGGCGACGGTGGCATGGGTCGTCATGGCGCCGATGACGAGCTTGCCGCCGTCCTCGCGGATGCCCTTCAGGTCCCTGATGCCGCCGAGGTCGACCAGGTCGGAAGGGCTGGCGAGGCGCTGCTTCAGGGTCGGGATGAGGGTCATGCCGCCGGCCATGAACTTGCCGTCGCTTGCCCCGGCGAGCGCCTTGACGGCGTCGTCCACGGAAGCGGGGCGGTGGTGCGTGAAGTCGTACATGCTTGGAACTCCCCTTATTCCGCCGCCTGGGCGTGCTGGTTGGCGAGGCGCCAGACCTTCTCCGGCGTCGCCGGCATGTCCATCGAGAGGATGCCGAGCGCGTCGGTGATGGCATTGATGACGGCCGGCGGCGCGGCGATCGCACCGGCCTCGCCGCAGCCCTTCACGCCCAGCGGATTGTGCGTGCAGGGGGTCTCGGTCAGGCCGATCCGGAACGACGGCAGATCGCCGGCGCGCGGCATGCAGTAGTCCATGTAGGAGCCGGTCAGGAGCTGGCCGCTCTCCATGTCGTAGACGCAGTTTTCGAGCATCGCCTGGCCGACGCCCTGGGCGATGCCGCCGTGCACCTGCCCCTCGACGACCATGGGGTTGATCACCTTCCCGAAGTCGTCCACCGCGACCCAGTCGACGACCTCGGTGATGCCGGTTGCGGGATCGATCTCGACCTCGCAGATGTGCACGCCCGCCGGGTAGGTGAAGTTCAGCGGATCGTAGAACGCCGTCTCGTCGAGGCCGGGCTCGACGTCCGCCGGGTAGTTGTGCGGCACGTAGGCGGTGAAGGCGATCTCGGCGATCGACTTCTCCTTGTCGGTGCCGGCGACGCGGAACTTGCCCTTGTCGAACTCGACGTCCTCGACCGAGGCCTCCATGAGGTGCGCTGCGATCTTGCGGCTCTTCTCGATGATCTTGTCGCAGGCCTTGGCGATGGCCGAGCCGCCGACGGCCAGCGAGCGCGAGCCGTAGGTGCCCATGCCCATGGGGACCGAGCCGGTGTCGCCGTGCACGATCTCGACGTTCTCGATCGGCACGCCGAGCGTGTCGGCGACGAGCTGGGAGAAGGTCGTCTCGTGGCCCTGGCCGTGGCTGTGCGAGCCGGTGAAGATGGTGACCGAGCCGGTCGGGTTGAAACGCACCTGCGCCGATTCCCAGAGGCCGACGCCGGCCCCCAGCGAGCCCACCACCGCCGAGGGCGCGATACCGCAGGCCTCGATGTAGGCGGAGATGCCGATGCCGCGCAGCTTGCCCTTGGCTTCGGAGGCCTTGCGGCGCTCCGCAAAGCCCTTGTAGTCGATCATCTCCAGGGCCTTGTCCATCGACTGGTCGTAGTCGCCGATGTCGTACTGCAGGGCGACGGGCGTCTGGTAGGGGAACTGGTCCGGTTGGATGAAGTTGCGCCGGCGCAGCTCGACCGGGTCGATCTTCATCTCGCGCGCTGCCACCTCGACGATGCGCTCGAGGACGTAGGTCGCCTCTGGCCGCCCGGCGCCGCGATAGGCGTCGACCGGCGCCGTGTTGGTGAACACCGCCTTCACGTTGGCGAAGATCACCGGCGTGGTGTACTGCCCGGCCAGCAGAGTGGCGTAGAGGTAAGTCGGCACTGCGGTTGCGAAGCTGGAAAGATAGGCCCCCATGTTGGCCGTGGTTTCCACCTTCAGGCCGAGGAACTTGCCGTTCTCGTCCATGGCGAGCTCGGCATGGGTGACGTGATCGCGGCCGTGGGCGTCCGAGGAGAAGCTCTCCGATCGCTCGGCCGTCCACTTGACCGGACGGCGCACCTTCTTGGCCGCCCAGGTGCAGACGGTCTCCTCCGCGTAGCAGAAGATCTTGGAGCCGAAGCCGCCGCCGACATCGGGCGCGATCACCCGCAGCTTGTTCTCGTTGAGGCCGAACACGAAGGCGCAGAGGATGAGCTTCAGGAGGTGCGGGTTCTGGCTGGTCGAGTAGAGCGTGTAGTTGTCGGTGCCGCCGTCGTACTCGCCGATCGCCGCGCGCGGCTCCATGGCATTGGGGATCAGGCGGTTGTTGATCAGGTCCAGCCTGGTGACGTGATGCGCCTTGGCGAAGGCAGCATCGACCTGCGCCTCGTCGCCCATCACCCAGTCGTAGCAGAGGTTGCCGGGCGCCTCGTCGTGCACCTGCGGCGCGCCCTCCGCCGCCGCCTTGGCGGGGTTGGCGATGGCCGGCAGCTCCTCGTAGTCGACCGCGACCTGCTCGCCGGCTTCTTTGGCCTGGGCGTAGGTCTCGGCGATGGCCACCGCGACGTGGTCGCCGACATAAAGCACCTTGTCGCGGGCCAGCGGGAAGTGTGGCGGGGCCTTGTGCGGCTGGCCGTGGCGGTCGGTGACCACCCAGCCGCAGGGCAGGGAGCCCACGTTGTCGGCAGCCATGTCGGCGCCGGTGAAGACCGCGATGACGCCGGGCGCCTGCTCGGCTGCGGCCTTGTCGATGCCCTTGATCCTGGCGTGGGCGTGCGGCGAGCGCACAAAATAAGCGTGGACCTGCCCGGGGCGGTCGATGTCGTCGGTGAAGCGGCCCTGGCCGGTGAGAAAGCGGAAATCTTCCTTGCGCTTGACGCTGGCGCCGATCCCTGTGTCTGGCCCTGAATCTGGCATGGTCCTACCCCTTCATGCTCGAGGCGGCCGATTGGATGGCCTTGACGATGTTGTGATAACCCGTGCAGCGGCAGATGTTGCCCTCCAGCCACTCGCGGATCTCGTCTTCCTCGGGATTGGGGTTCTTCTTCAGAAGGTCCACGGCGGACATCACCATGCCCGGCGTGCAGAAGCCGCACTGCAGCCCGTGATGCTCGCGGAAGGCCGCCTGCATGGGGTGCAGCTCGCCGTTCTTCGCCAGCCCCTCGATGGTGGTCACCTCGGCGCCGTCGGCCTGCAGCGCCAGGATGGTGCAGCTCTTCACCGACTCGCCGTCGACGTGCACCACGCAGGCGCCGCACTGGCTGGTGTCGCAGCCCACGTGGGTGCCGGTCAGGTGCAGGTGCTCACGCAGAAACTGGACGAGCAGGGTGCGGCCCTCGACGTCGCCGCTGACCGAGCGCCCGTTCACCGTCATCGAGACTCTGGGCATGGATATCTCCCTTTTCCTTGCCTGCGCCGAACGGGATGTCCGGTCTTCTTGCTTTTCGCCTGGCGCGCCTGCCGATCGGTCGGCAGGCGCCTTCTTCTCGCCGCGCTCAAGTCTGTTGCGGTGCCGGGGTGCGGTCAAGGGGTGCGACAAAACAGCCCGATGAACGCGCCGCGGCGCGCAGCGGATCGTCAGAGCGCGAAGATCGCCACCAACAGCAGCACCGCCACCAGCAGGCCGGTGACCCATACGCCGAGCGAGGCGCCGGCCCCGACGTCCGCGTCGGGATCGGCCGGGGAGG
>DATCXZ010000240.1:0-24913 GCA_036570545.1 Kiloniellaceae bacterium | reverse complement strand
CGACGGCCGGGCGCGGCTTTGCGGCCAGTGGGTCGAGGGGCCGCTTGCCGTCGCCAGAGGTCGCAGGCTTGCCGCTGGCGTCCTGAGCTGCGCCGGCGGCGCGGGGCTCATCGCGCCCGGCCGGAGCCGAAGCCACTGCTTTTTCCGCGTTGGCGGGACTGCGTTTCGACATGCCGAGCGCGCGGGCGCGGCTGTAGAGGCTCGGCGTCGTGCGCCCCATCGCCTCGGCGATCTCTTCCAGCGAATGGTTGGAGTGCCAGAGCTTGCGCAGGCTCTGGTCGTCCGCCTCGGACCAGCGGCGCTTGCGGGAGACACCAGAATCGTCGCGCCAGTCATCGCCAGGCGTGGCCTTGCGGGCACTGCCGTTGGGCACCGGCGCCGCCACGGCATGGCCGTTCATGATATGGAGGGGCTCATCGGAGGATGCTTCCCGCCCGACACCGAAGCTGGGCTCAGAAGAATGTCCCCGGGCGCCTCCCTTGCCGTCGGCCAGACGCTCTACCGCGCCCGCATCCGCGCCGCCCCCCCTGAGGACGAACCGCTCCATCTCGGCCGCGCTCTTAATGGCAGCCTCGAGGTCGGCGTGCTTGCTTAGAGAGAACAAAAGCAGTTCCCTCCGCAATTCTTGGTCCGCTGTAAGCTGCATCGGAACTCTCCCAAAGAGGAAGTCCAAGCAAGTTGATTGCAAACGAATACTATGACTGATCGGGCTCCAGATCAATCAAAAGTGGTTCTGATTCCTAGGATTCACAAAACGATAAAGAGAAGAACCAGGGAATATATTCGCTACAGTTAATATTCTATCTCAGGTAGATAGCGTGGACATGGAAAGCCGATTGCCCGCGGTGCGATCTTGTATGAACTAGAATGAAACGGTGATGCCGACGGTGACCGCGTTTTCAAAGAAGCTCTCATCGCCGTCCGTCGAATCGCGATACTGGAAATTATACGCAAGCGACGCGCGTGCATCGGGAGAGAGCTGATAGGTGACACCGGCGCTCAGCCGGTATTCGTCGTCGGTGCGATCCTCGTCCTCGAAGTCGCTGTGGCGGTAGCTGGCGCTGCTGGTGAATCCCGCCACCGGGGTAAGCGGCCGCCCCCAAGTCAGGCGGGCCTGGTAGAATTCTTCGTCACCCTCGGAGCCGCCTTCGTTGGTTCCTGCAAAGGCGGCCAGCCCGACGGTGTCGCGCCCGCTTTGATGGGTGGCGCCCAGCCGGAGCGTGCGCGTGCGCGTCGTCTCGTCCTCGAAGGAGAAGGGATCGTCCTCGTCGAACGGTTGGCTTGTGTCCTCGTCGATCAGCTCGCCGGTGTCAGGATCGATGATCAGGTTGCCGAGGTTCGAGATCGCGCGCTGCTGCGACGTCTCCAGCGCTTCCCGGTAGCTCGCGGTCAGCGTGGTCTTGGGGCCGAGCCGATAGTACAGGGACGCGTCGAGATTCTCGTCGTCCTGCCGCCGGCCGTAGGTCGCCTCGAGATTCAAGTCGGGATGCGGATTCCAGGCAAAACCGGCACGCCAGGTTATGCCGTCGAAGTTGTCGTCCTCGTCCTCGTCGCCGTCGCGGTACTCGTAGCCGATCCCGCCGAGCAGCGCGAACTCGGTGGACAGGGCATAGCTCAAGCCGAGATCGGTGCTGGCCGAGCTGATGTCGCCCTCGTCGGTGCGGACCTCCTCGCCGACGATGTTCGTCCAGGTCCAGCCGAAGTAGGAGAAGTCCGGCCCGCTGTCGACCGTCAACCGGCCCTCGTGACTGTATACGTCGGAGTTCTCATCCGAGTCGACGATCACCGGGCTGAAGCTGTAGCGCCATTCGGCGTCGGCGAAGTCACCGATCCTGTGGACCAGATAGGGGCTCGCGGTCATGGTCACGAGGAAATCGCGGTTGGCAGTGCTGGCGCCCGAGGCGGAGCTGGAGTCGCGGGAATTGAGGAGCTGCCGGCTCAGCGCCGCGCGCAGATCGAAGAACAGCAGGTCATCCGATAGCTCCGTGGTCGAGGTGCCGGCGAGGCGCGGATCGAGGGAAAAGCCCTCGTCGTCGCCGCCGAACTGCTGCACACCGTCGAGGGCGCCGTCGAAGGCGGCGGTGACGCGCGCGCTTGTACCGGAAATGGAAACGTTGGGACCGGCCCGGGTGATGAAGCCGACGTCGCGCTCGCCGTCGGGGTCCTGGTCGATGTTGTCGCTGATGGTCTGGCTCGCGCTGGCGCCATAGACGACGTGCCACTCGCCCTGGAAGAAGCCTTCCGGAATGATAATCACATCGCCGGGAAGCAGTGGGATGTTTGCGGTTGAATCACCGTCGCGCACGAGGTCGGCCAGGCGCACCGGGATCTCCTGGTAGCCGACCTCGGACCGGCGCAGCACCGTTGCCCCATTGCCGTCGGCCTGGCGGGACAGGCCGCCCGCGGCGATGACGGCGTCCAGAATGGTCATGCCGCTTCGGAAGGGCAGCGCCTGCGGTGCCGTCGCCTTGCCGACGACACGGATCTGCTGGTCGAGATCGCCGAGCCCGGAGGCCACCGTCACCAGGACCAAGGGATCCTGCAGGTATTCGGCGAGTGCTGCTGCGATCTCCTCGGCCAACTCCATCGGTGTTCTGCCACTGGCCGGCAGGTCTTCCACCAGGGGGAACGAGATCCGCCCGTCGGGCCGCACTGTCACCGCCGTCGAAAGCTCCGGCTCGCGCCAGACTGTGATCTCGAGAACGTCGCCCGGCCCGATGCGATAGGTCGGCGGCTCGGCAGCGACGGCCGCCGTGGCGAACCCGAGCAGGCAGGCGACCAGCAGGCGGCGCAGGAGAATTTGAATAGGATTGCCGCCTCGCCGCTGCTGCCCGCGGCCTCGCCCGAACCTCATCGCCAGCGGATGAGCGGCTACCAACAATACATCCCCCCTCGTGCTCTATACCAGGCGAGCGACACCTGCCAGAACGTCAGACCTTCAGAACGCGGACCTCCGGAACTTCAGGCTTCATGTGCGCCCCCACTGCCCAGCGGGAACCCCATTGCGCCCCGCGGGAACCCCATAAGGACCATCCGTTGCACAGCAACAAGAAGCGACCCTCGCGTGGTGTAGAATGTCCGATCATCCGAATCTATTGCTGCGCTGTCCAGAAGGAAACGAGAAGGCAGCGCGGCGAGGCAACCCCGGCACCGGCCAGACAATACTTCGCAGCGCCAGGAGAAAGCTGTTAGGCTCGACCTTGGCCAGCCGCCTTTTTGCGCTGCCACGGCCTAGCAAAAAGGCTCGAAACATTCTGGAGCGCAGAATGATTTTCTGGAGCGCGGAATTATTCGTTCGAGCCGCTGGGATCACCGCCGTCGGGCTGTTGGGAGCCATGGCGGCGAGCATCCCGGCTTCCTCGCCGGCACGAGCCCAGGACGGTCCTGTCGTCGTCAACTGCTTCGACGAAGCGCACGAAACGGTCAAGCGAATCCCGGCGAAAGACTGCAAGGGACGGGCGATCAGCGCCGCGGAGGCGGCCGAGGTTCGCAAGCGGCGTCAGGAGTACATCCAGAAAGTGCTCGCCAAGGCGCCGCACAGCGACGTGGAAGGCAAACGTCTGGAGCGCGTCGGATCCGGCTTCTTCGTCGCCGAGGACGGCAGCGTCCTGACCAGCCATCATGTGGTCGATGGCTGTTCCGGCGTGTCGGTGGCGCCCAGCTTCGGGGAGATGGCGCTGGCCACCGACGTCGTTCCCTTCGCGGAGGCCGACCTCGCGCTGCTGCGCACGGCTGTCGACCCGCCCGGAATCGCCGCTTTCGCGGAGGGCACCGGCTCGGCCGTAATGGGCGCCGGCTTCCTTTCCGGCTATCCGGAACAGGGCATGGTTTCTCTCTCGCCGCTGCTGACCCCGGTCGAGATCCTGCGGCACGAAAGCCAGACGCCGCGCGGCCCGGCGATTCTCGTGAGAGGTGACGTGCGCAAGGGCAACAGCGGCGGGCCGCTGCTGGACACCGCCGGCAGCGTGGTCGGCGTCGTGCTGGCGGAGGTCGACTCTGTCGGCATGTATAAGGTGACCGGGACGGCGGTGCCTGAAGTCGGCTTCATCCTGCCCGGCGACCGGGCCCAGCGGTTTCTCGACGCACAGGGCGTCGAGTACCAGCGCAGCCAGCGCCGCCCACTGCAGCCGGCTGAGCGCATGCTGGAAGACGTGCGCGGCTACATGGTGCAGGTCGGCTGCTGGAACTAAGGCCAAGGGCGCGTCTCGCGCTCATTGCAGGCGGGTAGCTCAGAGGCAGAGCGCTCCCTCTACGCGGGAGAAGCCGGAAGGTTCAATTCCTTCCCCCGCCTACCACTTCCTCTGCTGCCGGAGGAGATTGTAGACCTCCATCGGCTCCGACGGGCGCCCGCCCAGCTCGCGACGGAAGAACGCGAAGAAACCGTCCATGCCGTCGAGAAAATCCGCCAACTCCCGCTGTGAAGATACGTAAGGTGTCATGCCCGGCACCAGCGAGGGAGAGTGATAAGTGAAGCTGAAGATCCGGCAGCCCTGGTCATAGAGGCTGCGCGTGAGGCGGCGGTTGGCGGCGAGATCGACGCCTTCCGGGGTCAGCCGGATGCGCTCCAGCAGGCCGCTGCGCGCAAGCACCCCCGGCAGCCGCAGCCCCATGCCGACGGGGCCGGCGGCATGGGGAAAAAGGGCGGGGCCGAGCGACCTCAGCCGGCCGTGGAAGCCACACGACAGCGGGATCTCCAGCAAGGCGCCATCACTGCCGAACCAGCGCGGCTCGAAGCCGGCCGCCGAGAAGTCGGGGCCGCCGTCATCGCTGAAATCGGTGAACGGCACGACACTGACGTCGATCCGGTAGCCGAGCGCCTCGAGGATGCCGGCGGTGGCCGGACCGACACCATAGCGGCCGGCCTTGTAAACCACGGGTCGGGCGCCGAACGCCCCGGCGATGGCCTCCGTCAGCGCCGCCAGTTTCGCGTGCTCGAGCTCCGGCGGCAGGTTGCCTGGATAGGAGTTGGTCGCATTGACGACCTCCTGAAACGGCGGGTTCACCCAAGGATGGAGGTGCGTGCCGATACGACAGGCGCCCTGATCGAAGAAGGACTTGAGGACCGCAACCGCGGCCGGCGTGGTCGCGACCGGATAGTCGACGACGTAGGTGGGAACGATGTCGTGGCGCGCGAAGATCTGCTGCGCCGGGCCCTGCGCCGCAATGGCGCTGACGCTGGTGTTGTCGCGGCTGTGCGGAAGGTGCCAGTCGAACTCCTCCTCGGTGTCGATCACCACCAGCAGCAGCGGCGGATGATCCACCGGCAAGGCGGGCGGCCCGCCGATCGCCGGTCTCGTCGCGCCATCTAAGTGCGCGTGCAGCATCGTCCGTTCATCTCTCCTGCAAGTCGTCGCGAGCGGCGCCCGTCGCCGGCTGCCACCAGGATGCCCTCTACCGCTGCGTGCCGGGTGACGAGATTTGATAGCGACAGCGGCCGCTTTGAGGCGGCGCCCAGGCAGTGGGCATTATGAAAAAATCGAAGGAACGCCTGCCGCCGCCGCTTCCAGCGGCGTCAATGTGTCGAGTTTCTTTACAGCCTAGGAGATCGACTATCGATCCGCGTAGGGCGCCCTTTTGCGAATCAAGTAGTTACCGGTTCGGCACGAAAACTGCATGAGATAGTGCAAACGAAGGCGACCCTGAAACAAGGTCGGCAGCTTCCTTCGACCGGCTTCGTGCGGCCCGTCTATCATAACTGGCAATCGATAATGAGAGAGGGGAGAACGGGAAACTGGGCACTCGAAATTCGCCTCGGTGGCGTGCCACAGTTCCCGCTGCCGTGCGATGACGACGGCTGCGGCGAAGCCGGCGGAGGAAAGACAGGGCAACGAACGCCAGGGCCAGGGCATCACGAAACGACAGGGCATCACGATAGGGCGTAGCGACTTGGGATTGCCGAAATGGCTGACGACGACCGCTCTGATATTGAAGATGCCGATCTCTCCGGCGAGGTTGCCGGGAATGCCGGGGGGACGGATCAAACGCTAGAGGCCGACGCGCGCCGCGCCGCACGTCGGCGTGTGCTCATGGGCGGCCTCGCGACCGCCCCGCTGATCCTGACTCTGGCCTCGCGCCCCGCCCTGTCGGGCGGCGGCGGCCACTGGGGCGGCGGCAAGCACTGCGGCCCCTCGACGCTGATGTCGGGCAACACCTCCTCCAACAACGAGCCGCAAGGCTGCAAGGGCAAGACGCCGGGATATTGGAAGACCCATGCCGACAAGTGCGGCGACTATTTCTTCTGCGGTCCCTGCAATCCCATGACCAGCACCCGCTGGGACAACGACGACGACTACTCCGTTCCGACCATCTTTGAGCTCACGGAATACCTCAAGAAGCTGAACGAGGATCAGGGGAAGAACTGGTACAAGATCAAGGAATGCGAGAAGTATCTCGGTTGGCTGGAGGCTTGCCCAAACCTCGACTGCCCGCCATTCGGAACGCCCTTCGCGGCGATCTTCGGCCCGGGATGCACCGAGGATGCCACTACCACGATGATGCAGGCGCTGTGGCTCGACGACACGCCGCCGCTTCCGCCCAACGGGCTGGGCGGGCCATCGCCGGTGCTGGCCCACAGCGCCGCCGCGTACTGCAATGCGCAGTTTTTTGGCAAGAGCACCTATGGCCTAGCGCCTGACGAGGTGGTCCAGCTTGTCGTCAGCATGATCACCACCGATCCCTTCGGCCTGAAGGACATCCTCGAGACAATGAACGAACGGGGTTAGCGGTTACGCCTGGCACGATGCAAGAGAGCACGCAAACGCGCCCCGCGCCTGCCGGCGAGCAGGCGGTGTGGCGGGTGAACGGTGCGCGCGTGTCCGCCTGGCGGGCATGGGATGGCGAGGTGGTGGTCTACGACGACCTCTCCGGCGATACCCTGAAGCTCGACGCCGTCATGTCGGAAATCTTCCGACGCCTACAGCAGGGGGCAGCCACACAGAATGCGCTGGGGGAGCATCTGGCTGCAACGCTCGAGCTTCCAGAAACGGACTTGCGCCTCGTCCGCCTGATCGAGGTGGCACTCGAGCGCCTCGACCACTGCGGCCTCGTTGCAGCCATCCGGACCAGCCGCTGACAGTTGCGCACCCTGACCGACCTCTAGCGGCCCACGGCAAGCGTGGCGCCGTGTCACTTGCGTGCGTGAAGGCGGAAGAAGACCATGGCCAGGAGACGATCCGGATCGAGGGCCCGCCTGCGTGAGCTGCATCCGCGTTCCAGCCACCCACGACTGCGCGCCGGCCGGCGCGGTTGCCGGCATGACGGCGGATTGCGGCGGCTGCGCCGCTCCGGGCCCCGGGCGCTCCCGGTGAGGGTTTCCGCCTGGTCGCAGGAGGAGCTTGCCGAGCGGCTGCGCGGTCCGGGCATCTATCTGCACACCGGCCCCTTCCTCAGCCATATCCGCACCGCCGTGCCCGCAGTGGCCGAGGGCATCGCCCTGCTCTACGCCGACCACAAAGTCAGCGCTGAGGAGCCCTACGCCGACTTCCACATCGCCCTGCAGCGCCCAGGCAGCCTGCGGCGGTGGATCTCGCCCCAGGTGCGCTTCGAGTACGACGGCCTGCTGCCGTTCAAGCCGCTGCCTCTCGGGCAGGCCCTGCCGATGCTTGAATGGGGCCTCAACTGGTGCATCGGCGCGCATGGACACCAGTTCCTCATCATCCATGCCGCAGTGATCGAAAGAAACGGCCTGGCCGCGATCCTGCCGGGCGCACCGGGCTCCGGGAAGAGCACCCTCACCGCCTGCCTTGTCCATAACGGCTGGCGCCTGCTGTCCGACGAGATGGCCCTGGTGTCGCTGCAGGATGGCGGGCTGACCGCGCTCGCCCGCCCGATCAGCCTGAAGAACCGCTCCATCGACCTCATCGCGGACATCCTGCCCAACGCCGCGCTGAGCGCGCGTTCCGAGGATACTGTCAAGGGAGCCGTCGCCCTGTTGAAGCCACCCACCACGAGCGTGGAGCGCGTGGCAGAGCCGGCCCGCCCCGCCTGGGTGATCTTCCCGACCTTCAAGCTCGGGGCGGCAACGGAGCTGGCCTGTCGCTCCAAGGCCGATACCTTGATCGAGCTCGGCCGCAACGCCTTCAACTACAGCGTCCATGGCGCGCGCGGCTTCGAGGCGCTGTCGGGGCTGGTCGATACCTGCGCCTGTTACCGTCTCACCTACGGCGAGATGACCGAGGCCCTGGCGCTGTTCGGCTGCCTGGACGCTCAGGCCGCAGGGCCTGTCGGAGCGCGCACATGAGCCGGCGGGAAGCGACTGGCGGCCGTCTCCTGCTGCGGCTGGCCGGCCGGCCGGAGAGCTTCGCGACGCTGTCCCTCGCCGACTGGGACCTCGTCCTCCGCCAGGCCATGCGGGCCGGCATCCTCGCCCGGTTCTGCTTCCAGCTCGCCGAGATCGGTGCGCTGGACAAGGTTCCGGAACGGCCGCGCCGCCGCCTCGAGTCGGCCCGGGTGCTGGCGCTGAAGCACCAGCGCGACGTGCGCTGGGAAGTTGCCTGCGTCCGCCGCGCGCTGGCGCGCAGCGGCGTTCCCATCGTGCTGCTGAAAGGCGCGGCCTATCTGATGGCGGAGCTGCCCTCGGCGCGGGGCCGCCTGTTCAGCGACATCGACTTCATGGTGCCGCGCGCGCGTATCGAGGAAGTCGAGCATAGACTCCTCGACGCGGGCTGGGAGCCGGCGGTTGCCGACGAATACGATCAGCTCTACTACCGGCGCTGGACGCACCAGATCCCGCCGCTGAGACACTTCCGGCGCAACACCGTGCTGGACGTCCATCACACCATCGTGCCGCTCACCGCGCGCGCTCCGGTCGCCGCCGAGGCCCTCGCGACGCAGAGCCTGGCGCTCGACGGCGACGGCCAGCTCCGCATCCTGGCGCCGGCGGACATGGTGCTGCACGCCGCCGTGCATCTCTTCAACGACGGCGAATACGACCACGGTCTTCGCGATCTGCTCGACATCGGCGACCTGCTGCAGCACTTCGGCGAGCAGCCGGCTTTCTGGGGAGACCTGGCCAGGCGCGCCGAGGCCCTGGGGCTGACGGGACCGCTGCAGCTCACCCTGCGCTACCTTGAGCGCCTGCTTGGGATGCCGCTGCCGGACGAGATCCGCGAAGCGGCCGCACGCTGGCAGCCGGCGGCAGCGAAGCGCGCCCTTTTCGACGCGCTGCTGCTGCGGGCGCTGCTGCCCGACCACCCTAGCTGCAACGACGGCCTCGCCGGGACCGCGCGCTGGCTCCTCTATGTCCGCGCCCACTACCTGCGCATGCCTTTCCACCTGCTGCTGCCGCACCTCCTGCGCAAGAGCCTCCTGCGGCCGGCCGAACGAGGCGGCGACGCGCGCCGGGACCTGCAGCTCCGGGTCGAGGAGTTTCTGCGCCTGGGGCCGCCCCACCATCCCGCTGCGCGTGCTGCCGCGCCGGAGCATTCGGAGTAGAGGCGCCTTCGTCCATTGCCTGCGGCGACGAATGAATCGCCAATGCGGATAGCGCTGTGTAGATTCATGTCGAGAGATCAACCTGCTGCGCCGATGATTATCTTGCGTGTTCTGCAAAACCGCCGCATCGCCAACCAGGGCCTATCATGAAATACACCGAGTTCTTCAAGCTCCGGGAGTATCCCTTCAACCTGACGCCGGACCTGCGCTTCTATTATCGAAGCCAGTCCCAGCGCCGGGCTCTGGCCTATCTGAGCTTCGGGCTGAGCAAGGGCGAGGGCTTCGTGGTCATCACCGGCGAGATCGGCGCCGGCAAGACCGTTTTCATCGATTATTTCCTGGACAACCTGCCGAAGAACGGCGCGGTGACCGCGACCATAACCAGTACGCAATTTGAGGCAGAGAGTTTCCTCCGCATGGTTGCGTCGGCCTTCGGCCTGCGCGAGGAAAAAGCCGATAAGGCGACGGTTTTCCGCATGCTGGAAGGGTTCCTGCTCGACGTGCATCGCCGCAATGTGCGGGCCATCCTCATCATCGACGAGGCGCAGGGCATTCCGGTCTCGGCCCTGGAAGAGCTTCGCATGCTGTCGAACATCTATCACCAGGGCCGCCCGCTGCTGCAGATCTTCCTGATCGGCCAGCCGGAGTTTCGCCGCAAGCTCGCCGCCCAGGGCCTCGAGCAGTTGCGCCAGCGCATCGTCGCCATTCATCACATCACGCCGCTCAGCGAGACCGAGACCGGCGACTACATCCGGTTCCGCCTGAAGACGGCCGGCTGGAGCGACGACCCTGCCATCGCAGGCGACTGCTTTCCGCTCATCCACCGGGAAGCGCGCGGCGTGCCGCGGCTCGTCAACAACCTCTGCGACCGCCTGCTGTGGCACGCCTTCATCGAAGAGAAGCACGCAATCGCGCGGGCCGACGTCGATCTTGTCATCGACGACATGAAGCTCGACGCCAGCGGCCTGGCGGCCGACGGCGGCACGCTGCCGGAGGTCGACCTGACCATCCCGGCCGAGCCTGCCGACACGGCTGTCGAGATGCAGCAGCGCCGCCAGGCCGTCTCAGGGATGGCTGGCCCAGCGGATCGTGTCGTCGACTTTCGCTCGCCCCACGAGAAGGAGAGCTGACGCGGCAAGCAAACAGCCCCGGCAACGCGAGACGAGGAAGAGAAGACGCATCTCAGCGAAGGCCCCCTGCATCGAAAGAGCGCAGCGGGAAGGCAGGAGCAGCAGGATGACGGAGCGCGGCACCTCAGGCAGCACCAGCAACCCGCCAGCAGGCGCCAATGTGACGGCGGGCGCCATGACCGTGGATGTCGAAGACTATTTCCAGGTCGCGGCGCTGTCGCAACAGATCCGCCGCGAGGACTGGGACAGCCATCCTTGCCGCGTGGAACGCAACGTCGACCGCATCCTCGGCCTGTTTTCCGAGAGCGGGGTGAGCGCCACCTTCTTCACCCTCGGCTGGATCGCGGAACGCTATCCCCGCGTGGTGCGGCAGATCGTCGATGGCGGCCACGAGCTCGCCAGCCACGGTTACGAGCACATCAAGGTGCACAGCCAGGAGCCGGATGCATTCCGCCACGACATCCGCTGGACCAAGGCAATTCTCGAGGACATCGGCGGCCAGCGCGTCAAGGGCTACCGCGCCGCGAGCTTCTCGATCGACAGCCGGACGCTCTGGGCGTTCGACGTGCTGGCCGAGGAAGGCTACGACTACAGCTCCAGCATCTATCCGATCCGCCACGACCACTACGGCATGCCGGATGCCTCCCGCTTCCGCTTCCGGCCGAGCGACAGGCACGCCCTCGTCGAGGTGCCGATCTCCACGCTTCGCCTGCGCGGCCGCAACCTGCCGAGTGGTGGCGGCGGCTACTTCCGCCTGCTGCCCTACGGCGTCTCGCGCTGGGCCCTGCGCCGCATCGCGAGGGAAGACAGGCAGCCCACGGTCTTCTATTTCCATCCCTGGGAGATCGACCCCGGCCAACCGCGCGTCGGCGGCCTGTCCCTCCGCTCGCGCTTTCGCCACTACGTGAATCTAGGTCGCATGGAAGGGCGCCTGCGCGCCCTGCTGCGCGACTTCCAATGGGATCGCATGGACAGAGTGTTCTCCTTAGATGACAGCGGTGAAGAATGCCCGCCCAGCCAGCCGACAGCATCCAGGTTGACTGCCTAGACGGCAGCGATCCGGCCTGGGACCGCTTCGTCGAAGCGCGGCCGGACGCAACCTTCTTTCATCTTTCCGGCTGGAAGACGGTGATCGAGGAAAGCCTCGGCCACCGATGCCATTACCTCATGGCACGTCGGGGCGGCGAGATCGTCGGGGTGCTGCCGCTGACCCATGTGCAGGGACGGATCTTCGGCAACAGCCTGATCTCGAGCGGCTTCGGCGTCTATGGCGGCCCGGTGGCGGCAACGCCGCAGGCGCTCGTCGCCCTCGACGATGCCGCCGTGGCGCTGGCCCGCGACCTCCGCGTCGACCGCATCGAGTACCGGCTGCGCGAGGCCCTCCACCCCGACTGGCCCTGCAATCGCGAGACCTATGTCACCTTCCGCAAGGAAATTGCCCGTGAGGTCGAGCAGAACATGCTGGCGATTCCCCGCAAGCAGCGCGCCATGGTGCGCAAGGGGATCAAGGAGAACCTGGCCGAGGAGATCGATCCCGATGTGCGGCGGCTCTACCCGCTCTACGCGGAGAGTGTGCGAAATCTCGGCACGCCGGTCATCGGGCAGCGCTACTTCGAGTGCCTCAAGGCCACCTTCGTCGATGCAAGCGAGGTCGTGACGGTCGTGAAGAACGGCCAGCCGCTGGCCAGCGTTCTCTCGTTCTTCTTCCGCGACGAGGTGCTGCCCTACTATGGCGGCGGGTGCAGGGCGGCCAGGGTTCACGCCGCCAACGACTTCATGTACTGGGCTGTGATGCGGCGCGCCTGCGAGTCGGGACGGCGCGTCTTCGATTTCGGCCGCAGCAAGGTCGGCACCGGCTCCTATGCCTTCAAGATGCACTGGGGCTTCGAGCCGACGCCGCTCTTTTACGAGAACCGGCTCCTGCGCCTCGACGACGTGCCGGCGATCAACCCACTGAACCCCAAGTATGCCTTGATGATCGCTACCTGGAAGCGCCTGCCGCTGGCGATCGCCAACGCGCTCGGCCCGCTCATCGCGCGGGAGTTGGCGTAGTGGCATCGGTTCCTCCCGCCCGGACCGCGACCCGCAGGCTCCAGCGTCGCCGGGACACCAGGCTGCAGGCCCCGCCGGGACTCCCTGCCGGCGCCACGCGCGGCCCCGGCGGCGGCGTGCCGCCGACACCTTCGCGCCCGACAGCATCGCCCCGCCCCGACCTGTCGAAGGTCTGGATAAGCAGCCTGGCGATTTTCGGAGCCGCCTCGGCTGTGCTGTTCTGGGCCTTCCGCGCCGAGATTGCCGCCGCGGTGCAGGTGTGGTCGGGCTCGGCCGCCTACGGCCATGCGTTCTTCATTGTGCCGGTCTGCCTGTTCCTGTTCTACCGGCTGCGCCATCGCCTGGCCGCGTTGCAGCCCGAGCCGGCGCTCTGGGCGCTCGGGCCGATTGCGATCCTCTGCCTTGTGTGGATGGTCGGCGCCCTGGCAAACGCCATGGTGGTGAAGCAGTTCGCCTTTGTCGGACTCTGGCAGGCGCTGTTCCTGCTGATCCTGGGCTGGCGGATCACCCGGGCGGCGCTGTTCCCCCTAGCCTACCTGATCTTCGCCGTCCCCTTCGGCGTCTCCATCGTCCCCACGCTGCAGGACGTGACCGCGCAGATCGTGGTGCACCTGCTCCGGCTGAGCGGGATACCGGTCTTCCTCGACGGCTACCTCATCCAGATCCCGTCGGGCTACTTCCTGGTCGCCGAGGCCTGCTCGGGGGTGCGCTACCTCACCGTCAGCCTCGCCCTGGGATTCCTCGCCGCCTACCTGTTCCTGCGGTCGTGGCGGCGGCGCCTCTTCTTCATCGCGCTGTCGGTGGTGGTCCCGATCGCTGCGAATGGCATTCGTGCCTACGGAATCATCCTGCTGGCGCACCTCAGCGACTACCGGCTCGCTGTCGACGTGGACCACGTGCTCTACGGCCTCGCCTTTCTGATCATCGTGACCCTGATCCTGCTCGGCCTCGTCGTGCTGCTGCGCGAGCGCGAGCCTGCAGACGGGGCAGGCAGTATCGCCCCGGCCGAACAACCCCTCGTCCGGCGCGCCCGCGGCTACGGCCAGCAGGCACAGGTTCTCTGCGCCAGCACGGCCGTCGCGATCGTCCTTCTTACCCAGGCCTGGGCGGCGGCGGCACGGCATCCGGCCGCGGCGCTGCCGGTTCCCCACCTGCCGCTGGCGGCGGCCCCCTGGGCTGCCGCGACCGACGCCCCGCCCGGCTGGGTCCCGGCGTTCCAAGGCAGCGACGTGACCCTGCAGCGCAGCTACCGCCTGGGCGGCGGGCGGGTCGACGTGCATGCCGCCTACTATGCCGTGCAGAGCGAGGAGGCCGAGGCGATCAGCGACAAGAATGCGCTGCTGGACAGCGGCAAGGAGTGGCACGCCCTGGACCTGGCGCAGGCAGAGATCGAGGTCGCCGGGCGGACACACCCCTACCTGCGGACGATTGTGGCCGGCCCGAATGATAGCTACGTCGTCTGGTACTGGTATCGAATCGCCGGCCAGAGCACCAACTCGCGGTTTCTCGGCAAGCTGCTGGAGGTGAAGGCCGCAATGATAGATGGCGACCGATCGGCCGCCGTGATTGCCATCGCTTCCAGAGTATCGGAGGATGCACCGCAAACAGACGCGCTGCTGAGGGCGTTCCTTGAGCACAACCTTGCCGGCGCGGAGAGCCTGCTTCGGTTCGACAGCCCACCTTCAGGCGCCGGGAGCGCCGCTGGGCCATGAGAGCCGGGCATATCATTCTTAACGCCGGTCCTGGCCGGGCGTCGCAGCCTCGGAATGAAAGCGCATGTGCGGCCTTGTAGGTATTTTCAGCAGCGAAGACAGGCGGCCGATCGACCGGCACCTGCTCGAGACGATGACCGACAGCCTCGCGCACCGCGGGCCGGACGGTCGCGGCTTTCTCGTCGACGGCGGCATCGGGCTGGGTCACCGCCGCCTTTCGATCATCGACCTCGCCGGCGGCCAGCAGCCGATGTACAACGAGGATCGCAGCGTCGCGGTCGTCTACAACGGCGAGATCTACAACTTCAAGGAACTGGCCGCGGAACTGCGCAGCGCCGGCCACGTGTTCCGCAGCGTCTGCGACACCGAGGTCATCGTCCATGCCTGGGAGGAATGGGGCGCCGACTGCGTGCGCCGGTTCCGCGGCATGTTCGCCTTCGCGCTGTGGGACCGCGCCAAGGAGACCCTGTTCCTTGCCCGCGACCGCCTCGGCATCAAGCCGCTGTACTACGCCGTGCTGCGCGACGGGCGGCTGCTCTTCGGGTCGGAGATGAAGGCGCTGCTGTGCCATCCCGACCTGGAGCGCGAGTTCGACATCCAGGCCATCGAAGACTACTTCGCCTTCGGCTATGTGCCGGACCCGAAGACCATCTACAGCAGCGTTCGCAAGCTGCCGCCGGCCCACACCCTGATCTGGCAACGCGGCGCCCCCCTGCCGATGCCGCAGCCGTACTGGGACATACGCTTCCAATCGAACACGCGCCTGAAAGAGGACGACGCCTGCGTCGAGCTGCGCGAGCGGATGAGCGAAGCGGTGAAGATCCGCCTCGTGGCCGACGTGCCGCTCGGCGCCTTCCTGTCCGGTGGCGTCGATTCCAGCAGCGTGGTCAGCATGATGGCGCAGCATTCGACGAGCCCCGTGAATACCTGCTCGATCGGCTTCGACGTGCCGGAGTTCGACGAGGCTCGCTACGCCGAAATGGTTGCGGCGCACCTGCACACCCGTCACCGCACCCGCCAGGTGGCCGCCGAGTCCTTCGAGCTGATCGAGAGCATGTCGACCTTCTACGACGAGCCCTTTGCCGACAGCTCGGCGATGCCTACCTACCAGGTCTGCCGCCTCGCCCGAGAGAACGTGACGGTGGCGCTGTCGGGCGACGGCGGCGACGAGGCCTTCGCCGGCTATCGCCGCTACCGCTGGCACCACTACGAGGAGCTGGTGCGCGGCACGCTGCCCAGTCCGCTGCGCCAGCCGGTGTTCTCCCTGCTCGGCCAGGTCTATCCGAAGCTCGACTGGGCGCCGCGGCCGCTGCGCGCCAAGTCGACTCTGCAGGCACTGGCGCGCGACAGCGTGGAAGGCTACTTCCACAGCGTCTCCATCCTCAACGACCGGCTGCGCCACCGGCTCTACTCCCGTCGCATGCGCCGGGACCTGCAGGGCTACCACGCGCGCGACGTGCTCGAGCGCGTGATCCGGGATGCGCCGGCCGAGCACCACCTGGACCGCGTCCAGTACGCCGACATGAAGACCTACCTGCCCGGCGACATCCTGGCCAAGGTCGATCGTGCCAGCATGGCGACCTCGCTGGAGGTCCGGGTTCCCCTGCTCGACCACGAGTTCCTGGAATGGGCTGCGACCCTGCCGCCCTCCTATCGGCTGAAGGCGCGCGAGGGAAAGTACCTGCTGAAGAAGGCAATGGAGGATCGGCTGCCGCGCGAGGTTCTCTACCGCGAGAAGATGGGATTCTCCATCCCGTTGGCGAACTGGTTCCGCGGCCCGCTGCGGGAGACGGTCCGGCGGCGGCTTCTCACGGGCCTGTTGGAAGAGATCGATCTTTTCGATATGGCGTTCATCGAGCGCCTGTTGGACGAGCACTCGAGCGGCATCAGCGACCACAGCGCCGCGATCTGGGCCCTGCTCATGTTCGAGTCCTTCCTCAGCAACGTGCACCAGAAGACGGCGGCTCCCCCCACGAGCCAGCGCGCCACCGGCACCTGAACGCCACGCGCGCCGGCACCCCCGTCCTTGAAGTATCTCCTGGAGAGGAAAGCATGAGCAGAAGCGAGCGAATCGCCGTGATCGGACTGGGCTACGTCGGCCTGCCCCTGGCCGTCGCCCTCGCCAAGCATTTCGATGACGTCGTCGGCTTCGACGTGAACAAGCGCCGCGTCGAACGCCTCGCGGCGGGCGATGACTCGACCGGCGAGGTCGCCGAGGACGAGCTGAAATCCTCGCGGCTCAAGGTCTCCTCCGATCCCGAGTGCCTGCGCAACCGCACCTTCTTCGCCATCACCGTTCCGACCCCGGTGGACAAGAACCATCGCCCGGACCTGGGTGCCGTCCAGAGCGCCTGCCGCACGGTCGGCGACTATCTCGAGCCGGGCGCCATCGTGGCTTTGGAGTCCACGGTCTACCCGGGCGTGACCGAAGAGGTCTGCGGCCCGCTGCTGTGCGAGGTGTCGGGTCTGGCGGCCGGCCGGGATTTCAAGCTGGCCTACTCGCCCGAACGCATCAATCCCGGCGACCGCGAGCACGTGCTGGAGCGGATCGTGAAGGTGGTCTCGGCCCAGGACGAAGAGGCCCTCGAGCGGGTGGCGAAGATCTATGGCGCGGTGACCAAAGCCGGCGTCCATCGCGCGCCCTGCATCAAGGTGGCCGAGGCCGCGAAGGTCATCGAGAACACACAGCGCGACCTGAACATCGCGCTGATGAACGAGCTGGCGATCATCTTCGAGCGCATGGAGATCTCCACCCGCGACGTGCTCGCCGCCGCCGGCACCAAGTGGAACTTCCTGCCCTTCTCGCCGGGGCTGGTCGGCGGCCACTGCATCGGCGTCGACCCCTATTATCTGACCGCCAAGGCCGAGGAGGTCGGCTACAATCCGGAAGTCATTCTCTCCGGCCGGCGCATCAACGACGGCATGGGCTCGTTCATCGCCGGGCGCGTCGTCAAGATGCTCGGGCAGACCGGGCGGTTGTCGCACACGCTGAAGGTCGGCATCCTTGGCCTCGCCTTCAAGGAAAACGTGCGCGACCTGCGCAACAGCCGGGTGCCGGACATCATCAAGGAACTCCGCGAGTACGGCATCGAGCCGCTGGTGTACGACCCGGTCGTGGACCCGGAAGAGGCGGAGGAGGAATTCGGCATCAAGCTGGTCGGCGCTGACGCCATGGCGGGACTGGATGCGATCGTCTTCTGCGTTCCGCACCGGGAGATCCTGAACGCGCTGAATCCCTGCCCGACCAAGCGGCTCGTCGACGGCGGCATCTTCGTCGACGTCAAGTCGGCACTGGAGCCCGCCGGGGTGTCGAAGACGATCCGCTACTGGAGCCTCTAGAGCAGATCAGGGTCGGATGGAATCGCCGGAGGAGATCCACCGACCCTGATCTGCTCTACCCTTTTGAAGTAGATCGGATTCACATTGTCAGGTGGAACCGCGCCGCGGTTCCACCTGACAATGATCCGATCTAGGCAACGACGAGCGCACCACCGCTCGGGAGGAGCCGCCGTGCTTTACTTCATCGCGAAGACTCTCGTGCTGCCGCCGACCTGCTTCTTCGTTCTCCTGCTCGCGGCGCTGCTGCTGCGGCGATGGAGCCGGCGCCTCGGCCGCTGGCTCCTGTGGAGCCTGTTGCTGGTGGTCTACGCGAGCACCACCCCCTTCGTCGCCATCGCCCTCATAGCGCCCCTGCAGCCCTATCCGCCGGTCGACCCGCTGCAGCCCGACGACGATGTGGACGCCATCGTGGTGCTCGGCGCCGGCATCTACTACTGGGCGCCCGAGTACCGCGTTCCGGAGGACGACCCGCTAAGCGGACTGCGCGCCGGCAGCCTCACCCTGCAGCGATTGCAGTATGCCGCCTATCTCGCAAGGCTCACCGGCAAGCCGATCCTGGCGAGCGGCGGGCCCGCCAGCGCAGCGCCATACATGACCGTGGCCGAAGCCATGAAGGTCACGCTGGAGCGCGACTTCGGAGTGCCGGTCCGCTGGATTGAGAACCAATCGCGCTCGACCTATGCCAACGCAGAACTCTCCGCGCAGCGGCTGCGCAACGCCGGCGTGCAGCGCTTCTACCTGGTGAGCCACGCCTGGCACATGCCGCGCGCCATGCTCTCGTTCGAGGCGGCCGGCCTGGAGCCCATCCCCGCGCCCACGCGCTTCCTCCTCCCGGGTCCGCTGATCTGGAGGGACTTCCTGCCGACGGTGGGCGCCATGAACGTCACCTACTACGCGGTGCACGAGTGGCTGGGCCTGGCCTGGTATCGGCTGCGGGCCGACTAAAACCCGTGGCTGTCGAACCACAGCTCCAGCATCATCAGGTCCCATACCAGCCCGTCGTAAGGCGTCGGCTCGGGCCGCGCGTGCTCGCGCATCACCCGGTCCAGAAACTCGCCGCGCACGAGGTGCCGCCGGCGCAGCGATCCGAGGCTGTCGTAGGCCAGTTGGCGCAGGCGCGGATGGTCGCGCGTCCACTCGTAGAACGGCATGCCGAAGCCGTGCTTCTTCTTGGCGATCACCTCCTCCGGCAGGAAGTCGCGGAACGCTTCCTTGAAGAACGCTCTCAGGCGGCCGTCCTTGAGCTGGAGCTCGGGCGGAATGGTGGCGCAGAAGGCGACGAGCTCGTCATCGAGGAAGGGAAAGGCGACGTCGATGCCGGCGAGCTCGCACATGCCGGTGACCTTCCTGAGGTCGGCGTCGGCCAGTGCCTGCTTGAGGTCCAGGTGCATCATGCGCTGCAGAGTGTCGCCTGAGCCGGCGCTCGCGTAGATCTCGCGCATCTCGCGCCACGGCGCATCGAGGTCGAGTGCGCCCAATGCATCCGCATCGAAGACCTCGGCGAGCCGTCCCGGCTGGTAGAAGTTGTAGGTTTCCAGGCGCTCCGGCAGCGGCGCCTCGCTGCGCGCAATGTACTGCCGCGCCCGCCGCCACAGCGGCGTCTCCCGCAGCAGCGGGGAACGAAAGGCCGCCCAGCGCAGCGCGGCGCGCAGGGGGGCCGGCAGACGGGCGTAGCGCCCCTGCACGAGCTGCTCCAGGTAGCGCGAGTTGCCGGCCAGGATCTCGTCGCCACCGTCGCCGGCCAGCAGGCGCGTCATGCCGGCGTCTCTCGCCTGGCTGGCGCAGTAAAAGGCCGGGAGCGCCGAGGAATTGCCGAAGGGCTCGCAATAGTAGGCAGCCACCTTGGGCGCCGCCTCGGCGGTGTCCTCCGCGGTCAGGTAGTAGCGGTGCGCCTTCGCGCCGTACCGCCGGATCGCCGCCTCCGCATAGCGCATCTCGTCATAGGATTCCTCGTCGAAGCCGATGGTGAAGGTCTCGGCGGGACCCGGTGTCACCTCGCCAAGCATTCCGGCGACGGTGGAGCTGTCGAGGCCGCCGCTGAGGAAGGCGCCGGTGGTGCCGGCGCCGGCGGCGGAAACGGAAGCGCGCACGGCGCGGCGCACCTGCGCCACCAGTTCCTCGCCGAGCTGTTCCGGGCGGCGCTGCCGGTCGGGTTGGAAGCTGGTTTGCCAGTAACGCGCGACCTTGCTCTCGCCGTTCTGCCAGAGCAGGTACTGCGCCGGGCCGAGCTTGCGCTGCTCGGCGTAGATCGTGCCGGGAGAGCGGCAGACGAAGGCGAAGAGGTACTCGTAAACCGCCTGCCGGGACACGCTGGCGCCGACCGCCGGATGGGCGCGCACCATGTCGGCGGTCGTCCCGAAGACGAGGCCCGCGCCGGGCGGCTGCGCGTAATAGAGGCCGTGCACACCCATGCGGTCGACCGCAAGCAGGGCACGGCGGTTCGCAGAGTCGAGAATGGCGAGGGCGAAGGCGCCGGTCAGGTGATCGAAAAGCCCCTCCCCGTGCTCGCGATAGGCGAGCCGCAGGGCCGCGGCAGCGCCCTCCGCCTGCTGCGCCTCGGCCAGCGCCGGCAGGCGCCAGCCCGGCGTGCCGACGATGACGGCCCAGGGTTCCTCCGCGTGCGAAAGCGAGGCGGAGGGACTGGCCGAGCTCACCCAGGCAGCCTGCCTCGGCGCGGCGGCCATGCCGCTTTGCAGGCGTCGGCCGCGGAAGGCCGCGGCCATCTCGCCCAGGGTGTGAGGCGCCGGATCGCTGCCCTCGGTGCTCAGCCAACCGCAGAAGGCGCCCATCGCCACCTACACCAGAACTTCGACTGGAGCAGGGTGGCTGAGGAAGCCCGTCGGGCTTGCGGTCAGGCCATAGGCGCCCGACTGGAACACGACCACCAGGTCACCGACCGCCGCGGCCGGCAGCTCGCAGCGGTCGCCCAGGAGATCAAGCGGCGTGCAGAGGCAGCCCACCACCGTGGCCGTCTCGGTCGGCGGGCAATCGAACCTGTTGCCGATGGCCAGCGGATAGTTGCGGCGGATCACCTGGCCGAAGTTTCCCGAGGCGGCGAGCTGATGGTGCAGCCCGCCGTCGGTGACGAGAAAAACCTGACCGCGTGATTCCTTGCGGTCGACGATCCGCGAGACATAAAGACCGGCCTCGCCGACGATGTAGCGCCCGAGTTCGACGACCACCTCCGCTGCCGGCTGGCGCGCCGACACCTCCTCCACCAGGGGGGCGAGGCGCTCTCCCACCTGCGCGAGCGCCAGCGGCTCGTCCTTGGGAAAGTAGGGAATGCCGAAGCCGCCGCCGATGTTCAGGTAGCGGAGGGCGTGACCGGTGCGCTCGGCGAGACCGAGGGCGAGGTCCACCGTCTGCCGCTGCACCTCGCTGATGATTTCGGCGCGCAGGTTCTGCGATCCAGCGAAGATGTGGAAACCCTCGAAGCTCAGCCCTGCGGCATCGAGCAGCCCGATAAGCTGCGGGACGCGCTCGGCGTCGACGCCGAACTGCTGGGCACCACCGCCCATGCGCATGCCCGACCCCTTGAGCACGAAGTCGGGATTGATGCGGATCGCCACGCGGGCCGGATAGCCGCTGCGCTGCGCGGCCGCGGCCAAACGCTGTAGCTCGCCTTCGGACTCGAGCTCGATGAGAATTCCGGCAGCCAGCGCCTGCATCAGTTCCGCATCGGTCTTGCCCGGGCCGGCAAAGGCGATGTTGGCCGCGTCCATCCCGGCGTCCAGCGCCGCCGTCATTTCCCTGGCGGAAGCGACGTCGAAGCCGTCCACCTGCGGCCTCAGGTGCTGCACGACCGCCGGCATGGGATTGGCTTTCACCGCATAGTGCAGCTTCACCTTGGCTGGCAGGCAGCGGCGCAGCAGCGCGATGCGCTCATCCAGCAGGCGCCGTTCGTAGGCGAAAAACGGCGTCTGGCCGATACGGTCCGCCAGCCGGGTCAGGCTCTGTCCGCCGACCTCGAGGCAGCCGTCGCGTGCCTGCCAGTGGCTCAGGGCCGGGTGCATGCCAGACCTCCCTCGCCTTCTGCTTCCTGCGGCAGGAAGGCCCCGCCGAGTTCCCGGGTCAGCGCCGGGCGATCGATCTTCCCATTGGGATTGCGCGGCAGCTGCGGCCGCTGGACCACGAGCGTGGGAACCATGTAGAGCGGCAGAGCGCGCCGGCACGCCTCCAGGATCTCCGCCTCCGCGAGCAGCCCGCCGCCCTTTGCCTTGGCGACCACCGCGATCGCCTGCCCCAGCTTCGGATGCGGCAGGCCCAGCGCGACCGCCTCATCGACGAGCCCGGTGGCGTAGACCACCTCCTCGATCTCGGTAGAGCTGACGCGGTAGCCGGAGGTCTTGATCATGTCGTCGCGCCGGCCGACGTAGTAGAGGAAGCCCTCCTCGTCCTGGCGGACGATGTCGCCCGACCACACCGCCAACTCCTCGCCGGGCAGCTCCGGCGGCCGGCCCGGCACCGGGCGGAAGCGCTCGGCAGTGCGCTGGGGATCGTTCCAGTAGCCGAGGGCGACCAGCGCGCCGCGATGCACCAGCTCGCCTTCCTCGCCCGGCGCGCAGGACCCGCCCTCGGCGTTCACCACCAGTATCTCTGCATTGGGGATCGCCTTGCCGATGGAACTGGGGCGGCGGTCGATTTCCGCCGGATCGAGGTAGGTGGAGCGAAAGGCTTCGGTCAGGCCGTACATCAGATACGGCTTCGCCCGTGGAAAGATATGGCGCAAGCGTTTCAGGAGCGGAAGGGGCATGTGGCCGCCGGTGTTGGCGAAATAGCGCAGCGAGCGGCCGGCTTCGTCGGACCAGTCCAGTTCGCTCACCTGGAACCACAGCGGCGGCACCGCAGTCAGGCCGGTGATCTGCTCGCTGACGCAGATGCGCTTCAGGTCCCGTGCCATGAGGTAGTTCAGCAGCACCAGCCGGGCGCCGGTGCAGAAGGCGGTGGTCACCTGGCTGAGCCCAGCGTCGAAGCTGAGCGGCAGGGCCGAAAGGATGCTGTCGTGCGGCCCGTTTTCGAGATACTGGCTGACGCTCTGGCCGCCGACCACCAGGTTGCGATGCGACAGCACCACACCCTTCGGCAGGCCGGTGCTGCCGGAGGTGTAGAGGATGGCGGCCATGTCGATGTCGATGGTGCGCGGGTGTCGCCGGCTACCCGGCGCGGCCGCCCGCTGCAGCGCCGACCACGACAGCACCGTAGGGGCGGCGGAGGAGGTGGCGGGCCAGGCATCGTCCTCCTGCGCATCGATCAGCACCACGTATCTCAGGTCCGGGCAACGCTCGACCAGGGAACCCAGGCTGAGAAGGCGCTCGCGGGAGGTGACGAGGACACGGACGTTGCAGTCGGTCAGGATGTGGTGCACCTGCGGCGGTCGCAGGACCGGATTGATCGGCACGAAAACGGTGCCGGCCAGCGAGGCGCCGAAGAAGGCGGTAATCGTCTCCATGCGCTTGTCGAGCCAGACGCCGAGGCGCTCGCCACGCACGATCTCCAACGACGCCAGCCCGGCAGCGTTCGCTTCAGCCGCGTCCCACAGCGCGCCGTAGGAGAGGCTCTCGTCCTTCAGGACAAGGGCCGCCGCCTGCGGCCATTGCTTTGCGCCGCGCGATAGAAACTCATGAAAAGCTTGGATCATCCGGAATGCCGCTTCTGCGTCGGGTTTGCGCCTGCGAGAGAAGACACGAAGTATCGCAGGCTGCGGTGAGTTCGAGTCAATCGCCCGGTAGGCCGGCGAGACTGCCAGGAATCTCCGGAACGCCCAGAAATCTCCAGATCGCGCGCAAACACGGCTAATCGGCCGGTGCGCGCAGTATGATCGACGGCTTGTTGTGATCGCGGAATGATAAATGCCGGTAGGGCGGCAGGGACGCGATCATAAGCTGGCAGGGGCCAAGGCGCAGAAAAGTGGCGCGCCCGGCGATGCGGGCGCCGAGTCGCGCATGGGAGGCCAGCGAGGCGGGATTGAAGGCCGAGATGCGGCTCCAGCTACAGGCCACGCCCTGCTGCCGCAGGAAGGCGTTGGCCTCATCCCACAGGCGGCCAAAGGCGGGGCCGCTGCGTTGCGCCGGCACCACGTAGACGTCGAAGTCCCAGGAGGCCTCGCCGGCCGGCGCGGGCTGGTAGCGGCAGCGCACCTCATCCTCCACGTACGAAGACAGGCAGAGCCACAGGCAGCCGATGATCGCGTCATTCTTGAAGGCGCCGAAGCAGACGGCGCCCTGCGCCGCCCGGTAGGCCAGGACCGCCCGATCGAGCGGCAGCGCCAGCAGCACCGGGTCCTGCGGATCGAGGCGGCGCACGTCGATCGAGCGGCCGCGGTGGGCCGGCAGGACCGGCCCGTGGGCGACGGGCTGGACGATGAAATGATAGCGGTGCGCCGAGAGCAGGCCGCCCGATCTGGCGCCCGCACGTTGCAGCGCATAGCAAAGCGCGCCCGAAAGCCCCAGGTCGCGCACCAGCGCCGCAAGCTTTCCTGAAAATGAATCGGCCACCAGAGAGTTCACAGCCCCCGAATGAGTGTTGAGCCCAGCCTAAGCTGCCGCCATCCTGTTGTGGGGAAATCCTGCGCAGACCGCTAGCCTGGAAGCAGAACGCTTGCCGGCGAAAGGTCGCCGGCAGCAGGAGTCATTCGGAGGATCGATGGCCGTTATCGAAGGCGTGAAGCGCGTGTTGCAGGAAACCTTGCAACTCGGCGACCGGGTGGAGCGGTTCGATCCTTCGACCCCGCTGTTCGGCAGCATTCCGGAGTTCGATTCCATGGCCGTCGTCACCGTGGTCACCGCCCTGGAGGAGCAGTTCGACATCGCGGTTGACGATGATGACATCTCGGCCGATATCTTCGAGACCCTGGGCAGCCTCGCCCGCTTCGTCGAAGCCAAGCTGGCGGCCTGACCGGCGCCGCGGCCGTGAAGACGATGGAGGCGCTCTTTATCGACGGGCCCGCCGGGCGGCTGTTCGCCATCCACCATGCCGCCGCTCCCCACTGCCGACAGGGCCTCGGCCTGGTGTATCTGCCACCCTTCGCCGAGGAGATGAACCGCTCGCGGCGCATGGCAGCGCTGCAGGCGCGCGCCCTGGCCGCGCTCGGCATCGACGTGCTTCTGCTCGACCTCTTCGGGACCGGCGACAGCGCCGGCGACTTCCGCGACGCCCGCTGGGAGATCTGGCGCGAGGACGCCATGGCAGCGGTCGCCTGGCTGGGCGCGCGCTGCGGCGGCCGCGTCGGCCTCTGGGGCCTGCGGCTCG